>CAIXGW010000079.1 GCA_903919145.1 uncultured Myxococcales bacterium | reverse complement strand
TTGCTGGAAATGCCGGCCGACAAGGGCGGCGGCGGCCACAGCCCAGAAGCCGTGGCGTAGTTCTTGATGCGCTCGATGTTCACCATGTTCGCCGAAGACGTGGGCCTGCTGCCTGCTGGCGGGTTTGGCGAGTTGCTCGACAGGGCTGCTCAACAGCCGCACGCGTTCTCTGCTTGGCTGGGGCGGCTATGGGAGGAGATGAACACCGGAACGGACCTGTCGTTCGTGCTCAAGGATGCGCCGCCCGTGCGCAAGTTCAACGGCCAGCTGTTTTCGCAGCAGTTTGTGCTGCCCCTGCGGGCCGAGCACATCACGTTGCTCAAGAAGGCCGCCGATCGCGACTGGTCGCTGGTCGAGCCGGCGATCTTTGGCACGTTGCTGGAACGGGCGCTGAGCCCGACCGAACGGCACAAGCTGGGCGCGCACTACACGCCGCGGGCGTATGTAGAGCGGCTGGTCAACCCGACGGTCATCGAGCCGTTGCGCGCGGACTGGCGCAAAGCCCAGGCTGAGGCGACGGCTTACGAGGTGGTCAAGCGCGGTTCGGGACTGGCGGTGCTAGAGCGGTTTCACGTGGCGCTTTGCACAGTCCGGGTGCTGGACCCGGCCTGCGGGTCGGGTAACTTTTTGTACGTGACGCTGGACCTGATCAAGCGGCTGGAGGGCGAGGTTCTGCAGGCGATTGACGACTTGCGGACGGAGCTGGGTATGCCGCTGCGCGGCACGCGCGAAGGCGGCGGCGAGTCGGTGCACCCCAAGCAGTTTTTGGGGATCGAGGTCAACCCGCGGGCGGCGGTGATTGCCGAGGCGGTGTTGTGGATCGGGTACCTGCAGTGGCAGGCCAAGAACCTGAGCAGCAATGACCCGGAGCTGGCAAGGAAGCTGCGGGAGCGGTCGGTGCTGGAGAAGCTGGGGAATATCGAGAACCGCGACGCGGTGCTGGCTTGGGATGGGCCGGATGGCAAGGCCCTGGAGGGGGTTCCGGTTGTCGAGGAGAACGGGGCGTTCAAGACGGTTTGGGATGGCGTGGGGATGAAGCGCCATCCGGTGACTGGGTTGGAGGTTCCGGACGAGACGAAGCGGCGGGTGCTGTACGCGTATCCGAATGCGCGGAGGGCAGAGTGGCCTGAGGTGGATTTTGTTGTTGGGAATCCGCCGTTTATTGGGAACAAGCGGATGAGGACTGCGCTTGGCGATGGGTATGTGGAGGCCTTGCGTGGGGCTTGGTCGGATGTGCCGGAGACTGTCGACTTCGTTATGTATTGGTGGCATGCGGCGGCGAAGTTGGTCGGGGCTGGGAAGGTGCGGCAGTTTGGGTTCATTACTACTAACAGCATCAAGATGGCACATTCGCGGGTGGTGATTGGCAGTGCGCTAAAGGCCGGTCTGGCGATCTCGTTCGCTATCGCCGATCACCCATGGGTCGACACGGCAGATGGCGCCGCGGTCCGCGTGAGCATGACGTGCGTCTCCGGCGGCCAGGCGCATGGAGTACTTTGCACAGTAGCAGAGGGCGTTGCACTTGAGGACGGCGAGGTGGCGGTAACCTTGATGCCTATAAGCGGGCAAGTTCACGAAGATCTGCGGGTCGGCGCGGCAGTTTCGAGCGCCGTACCGTTGCGGGCCAATGGCAACATCGCCCTGCAAGGCGTCATACCTCTGGGCGAGGGCTTTCGGCTAACGGTTGAACACGCAGAGCGCATCCGGCGTGAAGGTACTGGCGAAGGCCAGTTCCTGAGGCGGTACAGAATTGGTCGGGACGTCGTTCAGCGCGAAGAAGAGCGGATAGTAGTCGATTTGTTTGGCCTAAGTGAGGACGAGGCTCGCTTGCGCGCCCCGATGTGCTATCAACACCTGTTGGAGCGCGTGAAGCCAGAGAGGGATCAGAACAAGCGCGAGACTCGCCGGAAAAACTGGTGGCTCTTTGGCGAAAACGCTCCAAAGTTTCGATCTGCTGTGGCTAATCTGAGCCGGTACATCGTCACGGTGGACACATCGAAATTCAAGCCGTTTGTATTCATGGCCTCGGACATTCTGCCAGACCGGCGAGTCCAGGCCGTATGCAGCGCCGACGCGGCGGTCTTGGGCATCCTGTCCTCCCGCGCGCACCAGACCTGGGCGTTGGCTGCTGGCGGCACACTTGAGGATAGACCGACCTGGACGAACAGCACGTGCTTCGTTCCCTTCCCCTTCCCAACCCCAACCCCCGACCAGCAAACGCGCATCCGAGATCTAGGCGAACGCCTAGACGCCCACCGCAAACGCCAGCAAGCCCTCCACCCGGACCTGACCCTCACGGGCATGTACAACGTCCTGGAAACCCTCCGCGCCGGCAATCCCCTCACGGACAAAGAGCGCGTCATCCACGAAAAAGGCCTCTGCTCGCTCCTCCTCCAAATCCACCAAGACCTCGACGCCGCCGTCTTCGACGCCTACGGCTGGCCACACGACCTCGACGACGAGTCCATCCTCCAGCGCCTAGTCGACCTCAACGCGGAACG
>CAIXGW010000078.1 GCA_903919145.1 uncultured Myxococcales bacterium | reverse complement strand
CGGCGTGTCGAAAAGGCGCTGGCGCTCGGCAAAGCTGACTAGCGCGTCCGGGCTTGGGTCCAAGAAGATGTGGCGGTGATCGAATGCCGCGCGCAGCAGGACCGCCTGGCTCAGCAGCAGGCCGTTGCCAAACACGTCGCCCGACATGTCGCCAATGCCAAAGCAGGTAAAGGGATCCGTCTGGGTGTCCACGCCCATTTCGCGAAAGTGCCGCTGTACGTTGACCCATGCGCCCTTGGCGGTGATGCCGTACAGCTTGTGGTCGTAGCCTTTGCTGCCGCCCGAGGCAAAGGCATCGCCCAGCCAGAAGCCGCGCGCCAAGGCCAAGCTGTTGGCGGTGTCCGAGAGGTGGGCGGTGCCCTTGTCGGCCGCCACCACCAAGTAGGGGTCCGGGTCGTCGTAGCTGACCACGTCGGCCGGTGCAAGGGGCTGGCCTCGCAGCAGGTTGTCCGTCAAGTCCAGCAGACCGCTAACAAAGACCTGATACAGCTCATCGGCCTGTCGGCGGCGCGCCTGGTCGTCTCGCTCGGGCTTCTTGAGTACAAACCCGCCCTTGGATCCCACCGGCACGATCAGCGTGTTCTTGACCATTTGGGTCTGCATCAGGCTCAGGACCTCGGTGCGAAAGTCGTCCAGCCGGTCCGACCAGCGCAGGCCGCCGCGAGCCACCTTGCCGCCGCGCAGGTGCACGCCCTCTACCCGCGGGTCAAAGACCCAGATCTCAGCCATTGGCCGCGGCTCTGGCATCAATTCCACGTCACTACAGCGGAATTTGAAGGAAAGCCCGCGAGCTTCTTCGGGCCGCTGATAGAAGTTGGTGCGCAGGGTCGCCAGGAACAGGTTGTGGAACATCCGCAGGACCTTGTCTTCTACGGCGTCGTGGACTGCCTCCAGCTGGCTGCGGAATTTGGCTTCAATGGTCTGTACCCGGGCCACTCGCTTGGTCGACGTCGCGCTCAGATCCTCGTCGGCAAAGTGCGGGGCAAAGCGCGCCTCAAACAGCTCCATCAGCGTGGCCACCAGCTCTGGCTGATTGAACAGAACCTGCTGCACCAGCTGCGCAGCAAAGGTCACGCCCAGCTGCCGCGCATAGGCCAAATACGCCCGGACCACCTGCAGCTGCCGCCAATTCAGCCGCGAGGCCAGCAGCAGGCGGTTGAGCGACGTGTTGTTCATCCGCCCGTCCATCACCGTGTGCATGGCCTCCAAGAACGGCGCGCCGTGCTCCAGCAGGTGCGGGCCGTTGTCGCTGCCACTGGCAATGCGGTAGGTCTCATAGTAGACCGTGCGATCCTCTGAGTCTTTGATCTTCCAGGTAGTTTCTCCAAGCACCCGCAGGCCAAAGTTGTCCAGGATCGGCATGATGTCGGTCAGGGCGATGTCGACCGGCGTGTAGACCAGCAGCCGCAACGAAGAGGAGGCGTTGTCCTGCTCATCGCGGCGCAGGCGCATGCGGGTGGCGCCGTCGGCCACGACTTCGGCCAAGGTCCGCAGATCCTCAGCCATAGCCGCAGCTTCTGTCCACGCTGGGTAGGTGCTGGGCATTGCGCTGCCAAACTGCAGGCACAGGCGGTCGGTCTCCGTCTCGTCCAGACCGGCGGCGCGCAGCTGGTCGCGGATGGCCTCAGACAGGGGGCTGATGAGGGCGCTAAGGGCATCGCTCAAGGTGTCCGGGTCTGGGTGGCGCAGCGTGGCATCGCCAAAGATCAGCAGATCGACAATCGCCGTGTCGGTCTTGCCAACCAGGACCCGCGAGCTGACCGAGCTGGCGCCAAAGGCATCCACCAGGTAGTCGGTCATCCGATCCTTGACGTCGTCAGAGAAGCGGCCCTGAGACAGCATGGCAAAAACCTGAGCGGACACGCCATCTGGGCCGATCCGGTACCACACCCGCGGGCTGCCGCCAAAGTCCACGTCAATGGCTTCGTTGATAAGGGTGCACAGCGCCTGCTCGGAGGCAGAGAAGCTAAAGGCCAACGGCAGCCTGTCAAAAAAGCTCAGGAACAGCTTCATGCGGTGCGAGGCTGGCACCAAGTCTTCGCTGGCCACCATCCTGGCGAGCTTGCTGCGCAAGAACGGCACCTGGCTGGCGCGGCTGGTCACCGCCTTGTAGGTAAACAGGCCTTGAAGGACCACGCCGCCATCGGCCAGGCCATCGCCGTCAAAGGTGCGCAGACGCACTTCCACCAGGGGCGCGTCGCGGTGCACCGGGCAAGGGATCCGGCTCTGCAGGATCGACACCAGCGGAGCTGCCTGGCCAAAGGCCTCTGCGGGCTCCGTTTGGCAGCTGGCTTGCTCGGCCTTGTCGTAGCGGCCCAGGCCCAAGCGGCCCGTCGGGCGCCCCTGGGCGTCAAAGCCATAGGCGCCCACCATCACAAAATGGTCGTCCAGCAGCCACTCGGTAAACGCCGATTCTTCTGCAAAATCATTGGCCATGGCTGGCATGCCCGCAGCGCAGTACTCCAGCGTGCCCAGGATGTCGCGCAAGAGCCGCTTGATCATGCGAAAATCGCCGGCGATGCGGTGGGCCTTGGTCAACGCTTCGTGGACGGTCTGGGCGATCAGCTGTTCGCGCCCGGCCACCGAAGAGGCGCTCAGCAGGTGGCAGCTGAACGACTCTGCCCGCGCGCGGGGGGTTTCCTGGCTGACGTCCAGCATCTTGCCGGCGCCATCGCGCTCTACCGGCAGGATCATGTTGAGCGTGCCCAGGGTCTGCACGTCCAGCCGGCGCAGCACCATTTTGATGGTGTCGACGATAAATGGCTGATCGGTCATGCAGGTTTCGAGCACAAAGGTCGGCAAGTCAAAGCCCTCTGTCTCGCGCAGCGGCCGCGAGCAGCCGACCAGCACCTGATGTGGCTGGCGGTCTTCGACGGCCTTGAGGGCGTGGGCGATGTGGGCGGCAAAGGCCTCGACCGGATGGCGGGCGATGAACTCGCCGTCGGCGCGGCGGGTAATGGCATCGGCCATGAAGTAGGCGGCAGCCTGCCACTGCGGGCCAAACAGGTCGGACTCCTTGACCGCGCTGACAAAACGTCGCCGCCGCTCGGTGCGGTCCAAGGTGCGGCTGGTCGGCACGGGGTAGACGCCGGAGTGACGGACTGCGGGCAAGGGAGCGGCGGTCAGCATGGCTAGAACCTCAATGACAAGTTGGCAGGCGCGGGGGATTTAGGCACGCGTTGGCGCGGCGGGCTAGACGCAGCAGAGCTTCGCTACCGGTGCAAAGGGCAAGGCGGCTCCAAGGGGATCGGCCGGCGGGCTCCACGGTTGTACTCCGACCGCAGCGCAGCGACAAGACACCCCCGTCGCGGTCAATCCGCAGTCTTTGCGCAGATCTGTCACAGCTTGGCCCATCCCATTGACGAGGCCCGACTTTGCCGCCACGATGGAGAGTGGCCAGCCGACCCCGTGGCGGTCGCAGTCAACGGGTTACCGAGCCCAGGAGCAGCGCCATGCACTTTCACACCTCCTCACCAGACGGCCAGACCCAGGCCGCCCCTCAGACCAAGCGGTCTGCCAGCCGCGGGTTTACGCTGATCGAGCTGATGGTGGTGGTGGTGATCATCGGCATCCTGGCCACCGTGGCCGGCCAGTCCTACAAGCGCTTTACCCGCCGCGCCCGGGTGCAAGAAGCGATCTCGCTGCTCGGCGACATCCGCATCAAGCAAGAGAATTACTACCAGACCTACCACCGCTACGTGTCTACCGGCGCCAGCGACGCCGACTTCTGGCCCAAAGATGTCGACTGGACCAAGCTCAACACCACCTGGGGCATTGACTGCACCAAGTCTGGAGACGTGGCCGCCAACCCCGGCTGGTGCTCTTTGGGGGCCGGCTACAAGTTCTCTGATCAAATCAATTTTCAGCTGCTGATCATTGCCCGCGACCCGGCGGCCCCTCAGGTTCCGCCAGCGCAGTACGTCCAGAACGCCAACGTGGACTGGTGGTACGCCCGGGCCCGCGCCGACTTCGACGTAGACGGTGTGTTTTCCAACATCTACCTGTCTTCAGAGATGCGCGAGCCGTTTTTGGATGACGAGCTCGAGTAGCCACCACTGCGGTTGAGGCCACCGATCGGCAGGCAAGCGGGGACCCGCGGCAACTGGCAGTTGGCGGTTGGCAGTTGAGCAAGGGTTGGAGATCGCGCACCATGCAGTGCTACCCGGGCGCAGCATTGCGCTGATCCTGCAAGGTGGTCGAGGCGGCGCATGAGTTTCCCTATTGATTTGTCGCGCTCACGGGCGCTGTTGGGCCTGATCTTGGCTTTGGCGTGGGCCCAAGGGGGCTGCACCACGGCGCCCTCGCCCGTTGGCCCTGGCAGCTACGTGGGCCCCGCGCCAGTGTTTTCGTCGGACACCAAGGGTGCAGACAGCTCGGCGGGAAAGGATGCAGCGCCAGCAGACGTGGCAGGCGACGCCACAGTCCTTGCCGATGCCGCCGACCTGGATGCGGACCTGGACATCGAAGCGGACCTGGACGCCCAGGGCGACAGCGCAGTGACCGACGCCGCGGCCCAGGACAGCAAGCTCGACGTCAAGCCAGACGCCAAGACCGACACGGCGGACGCCAACAGCGACGCCTCCGCCGACGCCAAGCTCGACGCCGGCGATGCAAGCGACGCCATCGCGGACGCCGCGGCTGCGGTATGCGGAGACAAGCTCTGCAATGACACAGAGACCTGCAAGACCTGCCCCAAGGATTGCGGCGCCTGTGCCAGCGTCTGCGGCGATGGCTCGTGTAGCGTGGCCACAGAGAACTGCCAGTCCTGCAGCCAAGACTGCGGCAAGTGCCCCGTGCTGTGCGGAGACAGCATCTGCGACGCCACCGAGACTTGCGGCTCCTGCCCGGCCGACTGCCCCTGCCCCAAGTGCGGCGACGGCAAGTGCGATGCAGCTACTGAGAACTGCCAGTCCTGCCCGGGCGACTGCGGAGCCTGCCCTGGCCAGTGCAGCCCGCTGACGTCGTCAGGCTGCAGCGCTGGCAAGCAGTGCTACCCGGTCGCCACCCCGCCTGTGTGCGAGGTGCCCGGCACGGTCGCCCTTGGCAAGCCCTGCAAAGCCCTGGCGGACTGCGAATTCGGCACGCTGTGCATCAGTGGCATCTGCGGCAAGATCTGCGATACCTCTGGCACGACCATGGCTTACCTGTGCACCAAGCCTGCCGAGTGCGCCGGCCTGCAGATCGGTGGCAAGCCGGTGGCCTACAACGTCGGGGTGTGCGTCGGCGGGGACGTCTGCAACCTGGTGAGCAATGCGGGCTGTGCTGCTGGGATGTCCTGCAGCGTGTTCAACGATGGCAAGGCCTGCATTGTCCCGGGCACTGGCGGCACCGGTGCCGTGTGCGTCAGCACCGACGACTGCCTCGCCACCCACCTGTGCGTCACCGACACCCTGGGCAAAAAGACCTGCTCCAAGAAGTGCGATGCGGTCACCAAGCTGCCCTCCTGCGGGGTGGGCTTGGTGTGCAGTGGCCTGTCGATGGGCACGCCGCCCAAGTCCGCGCCAGACAACCTGGGCGCCTGCTTGAAGTAGTCCGGCCAGCAGTGTGACGTTCAGCGCTGCCCTGGACCCTTGGCCTTGCCGCGAGGCGGCGGTCCCGGCGGCGGAGCATCGTCGCCCCCAGCGTCGTCGTCCTCTAGTCTGTTCAGTTGTTCGCGCAGCCAGGCCTTGCGGCCCTCTTTGATCTCGTGGCGCATGTGCCGTTGAATGCTGGGCAGGGCGACGACCACCCGCGCCGCATCGCGCTGGCCCAGACTCTTGCGCAGTTCTTCCAGCTCGCGCACCCGCAACTTGACCACGCCTTCGTGGGCCACTACCAGCGCATCCAATGCGTCTTTGTAGGCCTTTTCGTCCTTGCTGTCGGCCTGGACCAGGCCCTGCAGCGCCTTGCGCGCCTCGCCCTCGCGGTGGTGGGCGGCCTTGCGCTCGTCGTCGAACTGATTGAGGACTTTCTCTGTCTTGGCGGCCGCAGCGTCGTCAAACTTGGCTTCCTGGCGCAGGACCTTGGCGCGGACCTCGCGCAGCCGCTCTTGGGCTTGCGCACCCTGGGGAGGCTTTGGCCCGGGTTGGGCGCTGGCGGGCAGGGCCATGGCGGCGGCGGTGACCACGGCGGCGCTCAAGGCGGCGGTCTTTAGGATCTGCAAAGCTGTCATTGGGGCTCCTTGCTGAGGGTCACAGCGACCCGACACCCTACCAATGCCGCACAGCGACCCAGTGTGAGAGGCGCCTTTGCACCGCTGATGCACGGGCCGCGGTTTGCCACTGCCCGCGGGCTCCCGCACAATCAGCAGGTGAGCCACTCTCCCCCCGCCTCAGCCCCCGCCCCAGCCCGAGCCTCGGATACCCAGGGCTTTGGTAATTTGTTGAATCAGCTGGCTATTGGTGTCCGCGCTGGGCAGTGGTGGTACTTTTTGGCTTTGCCCGCCGCAGCGCTACCGGCCGGGCTGTGGCGGGCTCAACCAGCGCGTGCCCTGGCGTCGTGGGCCGGCGGGGCGGCGATTGCAGCGCTGTGCCTTGGGTACGCCTACGCGATCAACGGACTGAGCGAACGCGGCACCGACCTGGATTTTCACAAGAACCCTTGGATTGGCCAAGACGTACTGCCGGGTGCCCGCGCGGCGGTGGCGGGGCTGGCAGCGCTGGCCCTGGTCGCGGCGGCGGCCGCTGGCTGGCTGGCCCTGGGGGCCTCGGCGGTCAGCGTGGCGGCGGCGACTCTGTATAGCGCGGGGCCGCGCACCAAGAGCAGGGTGGCCCTGGGAACCCTGAGCAACGGCTTGATCTTTGGCCCGCTGCTGCTGGTGGCCCCTGGAGCCGTGATCGACCGCGGGCTGGTCGGTTGGTTGGGCACCTTTGTGGCGCTGCTGCTGCAGAATCAACTGGTTCACGAGCAGGCCGATGCCGCCGAAGACGCCGCCGCCGGCGACCGCTCGACCGCCGCGTGGCTGGGGGCGGGCGGCACCCGGCTGGCGCTGGCGGCTCTGGGCCTGGCCGCAGCCGTGGCCGCTGCGTACGCAGTCAACTCCAGTCTGGCCCAGGGGATCACCTGGACAGCGGTGGTCCTGGCCTCGGCCGTGGCCCTGAGCGCCCGCCCAGCTCCGTGGCGCAGACGCTGGCAGCGCTGGATCTCCTTTGCCGGCGGGGCGCTAGCCTACGCCTCAATTGTGGGGGCGGCGTGAAGCTTTTGGCGGCAAGAGCCAAGCTGGCTGCCGCGGCCAGAGCGGGGCGCGGACTGGTCAGCTGTGCTTCCGGGGCGCGGCGGCCGCTGTCGGTGGCCTGCATCTTGACCCATCGCTGCAATTTTCGCTGTGTCTACTGTGATATTCCCGACCACGCCGATCGCGAGATGAGCACCAGGCAGTGGCAGCAGGGGTTGACCGAGCTGACGGCCGCCGGTCTGCTGCGCGCCAGCTTCTCAGGCGGGGAGGCCCTGCTCAGGCCGGATGCGCTGGAGATCATTGGCCACGCTCGGCGCCTGGGTCTCAGCACCTCTCTGAACAGCAATGGCTGGCTGACGGATGCCCAGCTCGCCCAGCTGGCGCCTTTGATCGACGTGTTGATGGTCTCTCTGGACGGGCCAGCAGAAGACCACGACAAAGCGCGCCGCAAGCCCGGATCGCAGCAGCGGGCGCTGGCTGTTCTAGACAGGGCCCGCCAGCTGGGCGTGACCACGACCGCGATCACCGTGCTGACTCCTGCCAATCTGCATGTGATTGAGCCTGTGCTGGAGCTGGCCAAACGCCATGGTTTTTGGTCTTATTTTCAGCCGGCCTATCAGGGCTGCTTTGACCGCAACCGCGGCCTGGACCCCGGTTTGACCCCGCAGGTGCTGGCCGACGTCGCCGCCCGCCTGACTGGTCAGCGCCGTGCGGGGCTGCCCGTCGGAGCATCCGAGGGATACCTCCAGCGCCTTGCCGCGGCGCCCCAGTTTGGCTCTTGCACCAATTGCCACGCCGGCCAGCACTTTTTTACCATCCTGCCGGATGGCGCCTGCATTCCCTGCCACCTCACCGCCGAGGAGAGGCTTTGGCCCAACGCTGCGGACCTTGGCTTTGCCGCAGCGTTTCAGCAGATGGCGCGTCCCAGCGACGGGGCCGGCTGTGCTATCAGCCCCTATCAAGAGCAGGACCTGATCTTCGGCTTGGATCGCTCGGCCATTGCCGCCGCGCTGCGCCGCTTGGGCGGTCAGCTGGGTTGACGCGGCCACAGCGCCCAAGGGAGTCGGTCAGAACAACTGGCTGGCTGCCCCCTTGCAGGGCCCACGGGGTCGGCAGGTCCTGGCAGCCAAGGGCGGCCATGCCCGGACCCTCGCCAGCTTGTTTTTTCAGAGGATCGCCAACTATCAGAAGAAAATTCCAGTGGGTTGGCCATCTGGATGCCGCCAAGGTCCTTGCGCCAGCGGCCCGTCGGTCTGGAAAGTTCGCTCCAATCGTCTTAGGCCCTGCCCATCAGCTCTTGCGATCGCGGCCCCAGGCCCCTAGGCTGGCCGACGCGGCGCAGCCGCAGGAGCCCGGGCGATGCACCCAGCCAACAGCCTAGAGTTCGCGCGTCTGGCTGCAGCCGTGGTCTTGGCGACTACCTTGGCGCTGGCGGGCACTGGCTGTCGCCGCGCCGTCGACGCCCCGGCAGCTGCACCCGCAGAGTCGGCCAATTCCTCTGGCGATCCTGGGGCAGCCGCTGCCAAGGCCACGGCAGTACCGCTGCCTCACCCGTCAACGCCTGGCCTTGGGCAGGGCACTGATGCCATCGCTGCGCCACTGGCGGCGACGCCTGCTGCCGCCCAAGAGGGTGGCGAGCCTGGGGCCGAAGGGGCGCTGCACGGTCTGGCGGATGCCGACAGCTATCTGCAGCGCCTGCGGGCGACGCTGGCAGCAGAGAGCGATTCTCTAGGCAATCCAGGGGCCCTGGCCAAGACGGGCGAGCTGCTGCTGCGCCGCGAGCGCGCGGGGGCCGAGGTCGCCGACCGGCTGGTCGCCACTTCGCAGCGGGTAAGCCTGCGCACCGCCGGAGTCGCCGGGCTGCTGGCGCGGGGATCTTCAGGCTGCTCCGCGGCCTTTCACGAGTCCGCGGCCGATGTTCTGCCCAGTGCTTGCCCCGCAGAGGCCGACGACGCCCTGGCCCTGGCCGCAGGCTGGGCGGTGCTCGCCCGGACGGATCTCCTGGAGGGGCTGCGGGTTGAGGCCTTTCAGGCTTCAGATGACATCACGCTGCGGCTGGCCGTGCCCGCCTGGCACCTGCGCTGGCTGGTGCACCTCGACCGGCGCGGCGCGCTGCGCGGCATCGACCTGCCGGCGCGGCAGCTGACGATGCGCTGGGGCCCTAATGACCAGGGCCGGCGGACCGCAATCGTCCATCGCAAAGGCCAGTTGCTGTGGCGCTGGCAGGTGGGCGCCTCGCCCGGCAGGGCGCAGCAGTGGCAAGTCGCTGCGCCGCCTAGCCAAGAGCCGCTGACCAGCTGGGCTGCTGTCGGGGCTCTGGGCGATGCGCTGCAGCAGGCCCTGGTCGGTGCGCAGGCGGTGCGCCTTGGCGCCATGACGCTGCAATTGCAGAAGACGGCCGGTGGGTACCGCGTCAAGGGCTTGAGCGCGCCGGTGCTGGCCGCCGCGCAGATGGCCTTGCCGGCCGGTGTGCAGCTGGCCCCCGCCACCGCGGCGGGCCCGGTGCTGGCGCAGGGAGATCCCGTCAAGCAGACTCCCCCACAGCTACTGTCGGGGCGCAGCCAAGAGTGCCTGCTGGTGACCATCGCCGTGCCGCATCCCAGCTTGAGCGGCGGCGAGACTGCTCAAGCGGTGGTCCAGGCCTGCGAATCGACGGCGACCCAGTTGCGCTGAGCGGCAATTCCCGTACGGTGCAGACAGGCCATCGCACAGCTTGGAGTCCGCCGTGACAGCGCCGATGCACAACACAGAGCAGCGAATTCGCCAGGGCTGCAAGGTTGAGGCCCGCTCTGTGGGGCTTCCCTTTGGGCTACTGGGCCCAGCTGGACCGCGGCGGGCGCCCGGCTCGCGATCGAGCTCTGAGGTTTGCGCTTTGAAGTGCCAAAATGACGCGGCCCGCCGCTTGCGATCGATCGTTTCCATGGCGCTGCTATGGCTGGGCTGCGTGGGCTGGCTCGGCTGCTCGGCCACCGCAGAGGAGCCGTTTGACAGCCACACCCGCCGCTCCTTTGGCAGCGAGGCCGATCTGGCCAGCTACTGCGCAGTGGCCCAAGGCAAGACGGCGTGCAAATTCATAGCGACGCGTTTTCCAGGTCTTGCGGGAACCACTGAGCTGCTGGACCCCCAATTCTACCGCCTGCACGACGAGTGGTACTGGTTTCACCTGCTGAACGGTCGCAGCTTGGACGGCGTGGCCGACGAGCCCGACACCTCGCGGCGCTACTCAACAATTGCACAGATCTACACGGCATTTGCCGGCAAGACCAAGCTGCCTCTCGATCTGGCTTTCTACGGCGACCGGCTCTATTCGCCGCGGTTCTATGAGCTGATGCTCGGCAAACTGGGTCCGGAAGGCTTTTCTGGCGCAGGGCGGATTCTGGGCGGCGGCACCCTGCAGCACTGGCCTGCAGAGCAGACGCGGCCCTGGCCCAATGCGCTGTGGACTGTGGCGCTAGAGGTGTCAGAGAAGGCCAATGAAGCCATGCTCTTAGCCTATTTTGCCAGGCTGAACAAGGTTTTGCCCAAGCAGGTGGCCGGCAACGTGTATTGGCTTTCGCGCGGCAACCCGCAGCAAGACGCGTTGGTGGCCCAGCTGCGCGCGGGCTCTGGCCCATTGGCCAAGCGGGTCTTGTACCAGACGGACCTGGTCGCCCCCGGTCAGGTAGAGGGCTACACAGAAGGCATCACGGCGGGCCGCCTGCGCAAGCTCAGCAGCGGTCAGCTGGGATCGGCCACCTTTGACCGCCGCGACCTGCTGCTGCTGCCCACAGTGCCCGACGAATTGCCTCCCGTGGCCGGTGTCTTGACAGCAGTGCCGCAAACGCCCCAGGCCCACCTGAATCTGCTGATGGAGGCTCGCGGCACGCCCAATGGCTTTGTCTCTGGCATCCTGCAGGACCCTGTGCTGGCCGAGTGGGCAGAGAACCGCGACCCGGTGATCCTGCAGGTGCAGAAGGGCAAGGTCCGCTGGCGCAAGATGAGCCAGCCAGAGTGGAATTCTTGGCTGGAGCGCACCGGCACGGCCCAGGCCAAGCCACCCGCGCCGTTGCCGGCCACGGTGCCGCTGACCGTGGACCTGAGCGGACGCCAGATCGAAGAAATGGCCGGCTTGCGGCCGATCATTGGCGGCAAGTGCGCCGGCATGCTGGCTCTTTTGACCCGCAGCGACCTGCACACGCCGCTCAAGCCGCTGTGCCTGACTGTGGCAGGAGAGCTCCAGCACCGCGCGGCGGCCCAGGCCTACATCGACGCGGTGCTAAAAATCCCTGAATTTGATACAGATCGCTACGTGCGATACTTGCTGTTGGAGGGCCAGGAACAGCTGCAGGCTGAACATCCCGGCGATGCCAACGTAGCCAAAGCGCTGGCGTGGGCGGCCCAGCCAGGGCTCGACGCCAAGCTATTAGAATTGCTGCAAGCCCAAGGACTGCGCCGCTGGCTGGCCAAGCGCCCTATCGATGGCGTGTGGCTGCAGACCATTCGCAGCTCTCTGCAAAAGCAGTTTGCCGGGCTGTCGGTCAGCCAGGGGTTGCGCTTCCGTTCGTCCTCTACGGCGGAGGACATCGAGGGCTTCAACGGCGCCGGCATCTACGACTCAGAGACCGGTTTCTTGCAGCCGCCGGCGGCCGAGGCCAACAAGACCCTAGAGAGGGCGATTGGCCGGGTGTGGGCGTCTTACTGGTTGTTTGGCGCAGTGGAAGAACGCAGAAATGCAGGGATTGACCACGCCTGGGGCCGGATGGCGGTGCTGGTCGAGCCTCGCTTTGACGACGCCAAGGAGTCGGCCAACGTGGTGGCTGTGGCGCGCCTGTCGCGGATTGCAGGGATGCAGGCCTTTGTGGTGACGCTCAACGCCTTGCACGGCTCTGGCTCGGTGACCAATCCGCTGCCGGGGCAGGGGCTGCCTGAAGTGGTCGAAGTGCAGCTTGGGGCCGGGGCTGCTCCGGTCATCCAGCGGATCCAGCCGGCCACCGTGGGCGGCCAGGTCCTGAGCGACGCCGAGATTGTGGCCCTGGTAGCCCCCCTGCGCGGGCTGGCTGAAGCCTGGCTCGACGCGGCTGGCCAGGGCCTGGCTCCGGCGCTGCGGCCGCGCACAGTGGCTCTGGACTTGGAGCTCAAGCGGATGCTGCCCGGCTGGCCGACGCTGGCCGATGGCAGTCAGCCGCCTGCCCGGATGGTCGCCAAGCAAGTGCGGCCGCTGCGCCGCGCCGGCCACGTGCAGCCGCTGCCAGGCTTTGAGGTGCCAAGTGACCTATGGGCGGCGACCAAGCTGGTGCAGCGCCGCAGCTGCTTTGATAGCGAGCTTGATCTGCAAGCTATTGAGCTGTATAGCGATCCTGCCCTGAAGGATGAGCCGTACGCCGTCCGCCCCTATGACGCCAGTGTGCAGGTGACGCTGACGCTACCGGTGCTGGGCATCCCGGCGGGCGCGCCGCGGTGGGCCCTGCCCAGCAATGCCAGCTTTGACCACCCGCAAATGACCGAGAAGACATGGGACCTTGAGCTGACGCCCGCTGCGACCGCAGCCCAGCAGTGGGGCTGGCAGCAGCTCAGCGTGCAGACCAACGGCCAGTGGCAGCTGCGCAAAGGCTCTTTGGTTCACAGTGGCGGGCCTTTGAAGTGCTCTACTTTGGCGCTGACCGAGGCGCCAGAGGCCTGGCTTCTGCAGCTGCTGGATGCGCCGTAGGGCCCAGAAAGAAGCCATCGGACGGGCTGACAGGGGGCGCTCAGAGCGGACCAGCCGCGGGATTGCGCCCAAAGCGGCCACTGCGGGTCAATCGGTTCGCTTGCGCACCAGCTCGTAGTGGTCCAGAAATTGGCTGCGCACTTCGCCGGTGGTGGGGTCCAGCAGCCACGCCATCGCCAGCTTGTGGGGCACGCGCACCCGGTTCGCCGGCTCCAACGTGCCAAAAAGCCAGTCCCACAGCGGCGATGTCACGCCGTGGTTGGACTTGGGGTTGCCAAAGTGGTGGTGGAAGTGGTGGCGGCGCAGAAACCTGCCGTAGGCTCCCAGACCTGCTTGGGTGTGGGCGCGGCGGTGCAGCCACTCATAGGTCAGGTACATGGCCACAAAGGAGCTCGCGTATAGGGCGCCTAAGCCGCTGCCTGCGATCGCCATGGCCGCGGGCAGGACCAGCGCCAGCGCCGCTACCGCCGCCAGGGCCTTCTTGTAGCTTGGGGCAAAGTAATCGCCTTGGCTGTGGTGGCGGATGTGCTCGGTGGCAAACGGGTTGGGCCAGGTGCGCTTGTCATGCCCCAAGAAGCGGTGCAGCAGGTACTCGGCCAGCGACCACGAGCCGATGCCGGCCACCACGGCGCCGCAGCAACTGAGCAGGGTCTGGAGGGTCATTGGGCGCCTCGCAATGGCTGATGGGTGCGTCGTTCGCCCGTGCCTGGACCTCTATGCCGCCGCCCAACCACCGTCATCTACGGCCGAACTGCATTCAGGCCCCCGTCCTAGCGGCCCATGCGCTCTGCCTTCAGGCTAGGCCCGCGGAAACGCCACGTCAATCGCTCAACGCCAACGTTGCCAGATACGCACATGTTCAAAATATCAACATGTGTAGCGTGTGCACACTGGCTGCGTGCCAGCCGACCCGCCGCTTTGAGCGGTTCTGGCCAAAAAAGCAAGTAGAGTCGATGTGGTGTCGTGCGATGGCATGGCTCTTGCTAGGTTCTACTGGCAACACCAACGCGGTCCCGCCGCAGGAGGCTCAGATCCAGTACCCATGGACACGGTTGGCCGCGGCGGCGGCGATGGCGGCTACCCTCGCATCCTGCGCCGACGACATGGCTGGCGCCACCGCTAGCGACTGGAAGGCCTCTGAGTCGCCAGGCGGCAACGGCAGCACCAGTGACGCATCCGGCTCTCAGGCCAAGGACGCGGCGAGCGGTGGCTACGACAGCGCAGCCTCTGACGTTGGCGGCGCTTGGGGGCCAGGCAGCGATTCCGGCGGCACCGGCGGCGGCCCCTTGGCCGGCAACGGCGACCAGGGCGTCGGCCTCAAGCCCGGTGGCGCGCAGGATATTGCGTTCTTTCGCGCCAAGCTGTTGCAGGGCCTGCTGCCCAAAGCCGGCGACATGACGATAGAAGGCTGGCTCAATGAACACGACACCTGGCTGCCCAAGGCGCAGAAAGACCGGCTGGTATCCCTTCACGCCCTGGCCGGGGTTCTGGCGTTGCCCAGCGGCGGCACCCAAGGGCAGGGCGAGGCGGTGCTGCAACTTGGCTTGAATTCAGCCAAGAGTCTTGAGGATGTGACCAGTGAGGTGGCGCTGACCGTGGTGATTGACCGCTCTGGCTCCATGAGCGGCGACAAAATGGCCTACACCCTAGCGGGCTTGCATGTGCTGGCCGACAAGCTGCCCAAGGGCACCCGCTTTGCCGTGCTGTCTTTCAGCGACACCGTGCAGACCGTCTTTCCGGCTCAGCTGACGGCTGCTGGCAGCCCCGCGCTGCACAAAGCGATCGACACCATCCAGGTCGGCGGCGGCACCAACTTCCACGGTGGCCTGGCGGCTGGCCTGGAGGTGTGCAAGCAGACGCCAACTGCCTACAGCTTCAAGCGAATCCTGATGCTCTCTGACGGCGTGCCGACTGTGGGCACCACCGATCCCGGCGCCATCGCCTCTCTGGCCAAGCAGGCCGCGGCGGCAGGCTGCTCGGTGAGCTCGGTCGGCGTGGGCATGGACTTCTCGCCCAGCCTGATGAACGCGGTAGCGCAGCAGGGCAATGGCACAGCGTGGTTCCTGCAGAATGCCGAGCACGCCAAGCAGGTCTTTGTCCAAGACCTGGAGACCATGCTCCTGCCGGTGGCAGAGAAGCTGTGGATCCAGTTTGAGCTGGCGGCGGGATGGAAAGTTGCTGAGATCTATGGCTTCAACTGGGTCGATCAGGCAGGGGTGGTCAAGATCACCGGGCCCAAGCAAGAGCCGGTGGTGGGGCAACCCGACCCGCCGCCGCCCGAGCCCGGCAAGGATCCGGTGGCCATGCCAACCTTGTTTGCCAGCAAGCGCAACGGACTGGTGATGGCGCGGCTGCAGGCCCCGGCCGGCTTTGAGGCAGACAAGCTGCAGGATCTGCTGCTGGCCACCGTGAACTACGGTTATACGGTCGCCAAGGCCGGGGCCCAAGAGCAGTTCAGCGTGCCTGTGCAAGTGCCTGGTCTGACGTCGATTCCCGATGGAGGGCTGGCCTACTTTGCCTCTCCAGCGGTGCGGCGGTCCTGGACGCTGCTGCGCGACGGCTTGGACCTGATGACCGCCTGCCAGCTGGCCGAGCAAGGGCAGCCGGCTGCCGCGACCCAGCTGCTGCAGCAGGCCGTCAGCCGTCACGACGTACAAGTTGGCTTGATGGCGCAGGATCTTCCGATCTACGGCCCGCCAAACAAGTAGCGCAGGGCCACGGGAGCCCGCTGGTTCCAGGCAGGCTCGCTGTGCTGGTGGCCGTGGCCGACCAAGCTCAGCAGGTTGTTGCCCAGCCCCAGCCACTGCTGCCAGCTCTTTCCGGCCGGGGGCTGGTTGCTCCAGGCCAGCGACGGTACCTTGGCTATCGCCGTTGACACCGCCAGGTTTGCCGGAGGAGTCGCCAGGTTGCCGTCTGTATCCCACTCTGCCCGGTTGGTCCAGCCGGCGGCTATCAGGGCGTTGCGCGTCCAGTCGCTGTAGACCCAGGAGTCGCACTCGTAGCAGGCGCTGTCGTCAAAGTCGCGGTCGCCGCTGTCCAGGTAGATGCGCAGCGCGCCCTTTGGTACTCCGGTGGCATTTTGGGCGATGATGTCGCGAAGGGCCGGGCCGCTACCGGTGGTGCCGCTGCCGCTAGAAGCCCCTTCGCCGATCCACAGCGCCCCTGAAAAGCTGGCGATTCGCCCAAAGATCTTCCAGTGCTGCCAGCCTATCCACAGCGAGGCGTTGCCTCCCAAGCTGGATCCCGCAAGGGCCGTGTGGTCGCGGTCGGGCAGGGTGCGAAAGGTTTTGTCTATCAGGGGCTTGACGGTATCGACCAGAAACGCCGCGTACTTGGCAATCTTGGGCGCATAAACCTTCTTCTGATACTCCAGCGGCGCCCAGACGTACTCGCTCATGCGGTCGTCGGTGTCGATGCCCACCTGAACAAGAGGCGCAATGGCCCCTTGGGCGATCAGGGCGTCGGCTACTGCATCGACCTTCCAGTCGCCAAAAGGAGCTTTGGGATTGGTAAAGACATTCAGGCCGTCGTGCCAGTAGAGGACGGGAAAGTGCTGGTCAGGGCTGCTGAAATAGGCAGCCGGCAAGTACACGTACAGAGAGCGGTTGTTGCCGAGTTGAGGGCTGGCTACTTGGCCGATCAGGCGAAGACGGCTGTGACTGGCGGGAAAGATTGCAGAATTGGGGCCAAAACCGCCGAAGCGGAAGTAGGGGTTGCTGGGGTCCAGCGTCCAGATGCCGTCGATCTGCAGCTTGTATTCGCGCACGTTGCTGTGGTCGACGGCGACCTTGCCGCTGAACCAGCCCTTGGCCTTGACGGCGGGGCTCAGCGCATTGCCCTGGGTCCAGTTGCCCCAATCGCCCATGACATCAACAGTTTTTGCCTGGGGGGCCTGCACCAGAAACAGGCAGGAGCCAGCGGCACACAGCGGCATGTCGTAGGCCGACAGCAGGTCCTGGACTTGCGCCGCGCTGCCGCTGTCCAGGGCGGCCGCCGCCGAGGCCAGGGTCCACGGAGCTGGCTTGGGCGGGGAGGCGTCAATTGCGGTGTCAGCGTCGGCATCAGCCCCAGCTCCGGCATCGGGCGCAGCACCGGCATCGGGCCCAGATCCAGCATCGGTCCCTGAGGCAACCTCGCTGTCGGGACCCGCTGAGTCCGTTGTCGCGCCGTCATGGGCCGCCGCGCTGCTGTCGACATCCCCCAAAGGGCCGACTTCGGCTGCATCCGCGCTGGCTGCCTGCGCATCGGCGTCCGCCTTGGTCTGCTCCGCGGCCTGGCTGTCAACTAGGGCATCGACGACCTGCGCGTTGGCGATTTGTCCAGGCGCAGCGCAGCCTTCTAGCAGGGTCCCCCCTAGGGAGACGGCGGCCCACAGGGTCAGTGCGGTCGCTGCGGCGCGAAGGTTCATGGCTTGCCCGACTCCTTGGCCCGCTGGTCCAGGTGCTGCCATCCCGCAGCGCCAATGGCCAGCTCGACCTCTTGGCGAAACACTTGGTAGCGAGGCCGCAGCGGTGTGGACCGCGGTCGCTGGCAGTCGGCGTGGGGATTGTCGGCCGTGGTCTCTTCGTCGTAGAGCGCGGTGCCAGCGGAGCGCGTGATCGGATAGAGCGCGCAGTCCAAGGGCTTTAGCCCCGGCCACCCAAGGCTCAGCGCCTCCGAGGCGACCTGCAGGCCGCACAGGTGGTCGGCCCGCAGAAAGATGCAGCCAGTCCGCGTTGGCTGGCCCGGCCGCGGCACTATCGCGGTGGCGATGGCCAGCCCAGAGGGAAAATCCTCATGGTCCATTTCCTCTTCGCTGAACCAGGCGTCCTCTTCTCCGGCGTACTCCGGCGCCAGGTAGGGGCGGATTTGATCTGCGGCATCAAGGATGCGCTGGACGTGAAGGATGTCTACCCAAATCCCGCCAGGGCAGCATGCCGCTTGACACTCACTGGGCACGCAGCGCTCGCCGTGCGCCAGTGCCAGCAGATTGGCAGCGGCGGCAGGCAGACAGGCTTGAGAAATCTTAGGTGGTTCGCTCATGGCGCAGAGGTTAGTCCTGTGGGTGGGCAGTGACAAGGTTGCACCGCCGCCCCAGGGCTGGACCGCGCCGGCATTTGCTAAAGCATGCTGTCTACTTTTGCGTTCGGGTTACGATCGTGCCCTTGTTGCCGTCTTGGTTCATGCTTTTCCAGGCACTGACCCACGATCCGTCAATGCGCCCCACCACGGCCGGCTGCACCTGCTCAAAGGCAAAGGTCGTGTTGACGACCCAGTCTAGGCCCTGCTGGGTAGAGCCCTTGAATTGCGCGGCCTTGAGTGCGTAGCTCGCCTCATCTTCGCCCACCGTCTGCCACACGACCACAAAGTTGCCGCTTGGCAGGTAGGCTACGGTTGGCCTGGACTGCTCGCCCGCCGTCAGCGCGTTGATCTTGAATTCGCCGGCCACCTTGCCGCCGTTCTTGTCGTACTGCTGCGCATAGACGCCATAGTTGTCGCCGTCTTGGCCAAGCGACGACCACACGACCACAAAGGCCCCGTTGGCGTCCACAGCGGCCCGCGGCGAGGTCTGGTCGCTGACCTTGGTCGTGTGGATCTGAAACTGGCCGCCGATCGCTTTGCAGTCCTTGTAGAGCAGCTGGCCATAGACTCCCCAGCCGGCTCCATCCTCGCCAAAGGACTGCCAAACCACCAAGTAGCGACCATCAGGAAAGGCCACCACATGCGGGGTCTGCTGCTTGTCTGTCACGGTGCTGTTGACGATTTGCTCGTCGCCCATGGCAGCCCCAGACGCGTCAAAGCACCGCAGCATAACATCGTAGCTGGCGCCGCCCGCCTGGGCGTAGGACTCCCACGCCACCGCAAACGATCCATCGCCGAGCATGGCCAAAGAGGGCTTCTGCTGCTCATTGGCCGAGGTCTGCGACACCTTGAACTCGCCGCCGCCTTTGCTGCCATCATTTTTGAAGCGCTGGGCGTAGATGCCGTCGATGTCGCCATCCTGGTCAATGGAGTCCCAGGCAACCGCAAAGTTGCCAGACGTGTCCATGCCAATAGACGGCGTGATCTGGGCGCCGGTCTTGAACGTGTTCACCAGCGTCTCTGACCCGATCGCAGAGCCATCGGCCGCGTAGCGCTGCAAGGCGATGCCCGACTGGGCGCTGTCCAGCCCTTCGGAGTCCCACACCACAGCGTAGGAGCCGTTGCCCGCCACCGCCAAGGCCGGCGAGGCCTGCTCTCCGGTCTTGCTGGTGTTGACGATGACCTCTTTGGCGCCGTTCAGCACCGCGCCGCTCTTGTCGAACTTGCGCGCGTAGACCTGGCTGTCACTCAGGTTGGTCCACGCGACCACCACTTCATCGCTGCTTAGCCCTTGGGCGCGGATGTACCGCTGGTCGCCGGCTGTGGTGGCGTTGATCACCCGCTCGCTGCCGTTCTTGCCTCCCGAGGAGGTAAACCACTGGCCAAGAATCCCATAGCCGGCGCCGTCTTTGGCCGAGCTGTCTTCAAACGCCACCAAGAACGAGCCGTCCTGAAAGACGCCAATGCGCGCGCCAGCCTGGACCCCGGCAACTGTCGAATTGACCGTCATTTCTTGGCCCAAGAACGATCCCGGGTCGGGCTTGAACACCTGCAATGCCACGTCGCCGCTGCCCTGGTCGGTGTTCCACGCCACGATGTAGCGGCCCGATGGCTGATAGGCCACCCGCGGCAGGGTCTGCGCGCCCAGGGTCTTGGTGTTGACCTGGAACTTGTTGCCGTTGGTCGAGCCGTCCGAGTAGTACATCTGGGCCCAGATCTCAGCTCCGTCGTCCCACACAAAGATGCCTGAGCCGTCGGCGGCAAGGGCCACGTCGTAGTTCTTGGCGGCATTCTCGGTGCCCAGTTCTTTGACCACCGCGCCGCTGGCACTTAGCAAGCGTCGATTGACGGTGCCAGCGTAGTTGTAGGCAATCAGCCGCTTGCCATCCGTGGCTCCGACCGCCGCAAAGCTGTTGAGAATCATGGACGACACGTCAGTCTTGCTGCAGCTGGTGGTGGTCGCAGCAAAGGTGGTCTTGCCGCCTGAAAGCGCGTCCAAGGTGTCAAAACGTTGCCAGCTCAAGTCGTACTTAGCGTTGTAGCGGTACTTTGTGCAATAGCCGCTACCGCAGTCGGCGTAGGAGCCGGTGGAGCAACCATTGTTCGTGGTGCAACTGCTGGAGTAGTAGGCGTAGCAGCTGCCGCTATCGGAGTCGGTGGTGCCAGCCAGCAAGTCATTGATCCCGCCGGTACCCGATGGAAACAGCACGAGCCCGACCATTTTGGCAAACGGCGTTGGGTAGGTCTGCTCAGTGAACTCGCGGGACCAGTCGCCGCGGTAGCTGCGCATCGCTACCGCCGCATCGGTATTGCCCCAGGCAGCACGGAAGCGGCCACCGCCCATGTCGACAAGCGCTGGCGTTTTTGCCGGCCCGGCAGCCGCACCCACCGATTTTGCCATGGAAATCTTGAAGTCGCCGCAGGCATTGTTGCTGCCTACGCACTGGCCGGTCTTGCAGGTGTCGGTGGCGGTGCAGGTGTCGCCGTCGTTGCAGGTGGCGCCATCGGCCTTTGGTTTGGGGACGCAGGCCTTGCCCACTTCATCGCAGGTTGCATCGTTGCAGGCATTGGTGGCCGCCGTGCAGTCCTTGGGCCCGCCGGCCAGACACTTGCCCGCGCCGTCGCAGCCATCGCCCTCGGTGCAGAACTTCCCGTCTTCGCAGGGCGCGCCTTTGGCCTTGGCACTGGGCTTGCACTGGTAGCTGGTGGCGCCGGTCGAACTGCAGGTAATGTCATTGCAGACGTCAAACGGATTGCTGCAGTCTACCTTGGCACCGGGCACACACTTGCCGGCCACGCACTGGTCGTCTTTGGTGCAGCCGCTGCCGTCGGCGTCGCAGGCGCTGCCATCGGTCTTTGGCGTGCCTTTGCAGCCCTTGGCGGCTTCATCGCAGACGCCGGTGGTGCAGCCCGACGCGGCGCAGTCCAGCACCTTGCCGCCGGTGCAGCTGCCGCTCTGGCAGGTCTCGCCGGTGGTGCAGAACTTGGCGTCGTCGCAGACAGTATTGTTCGCCTTGGCCTTCTTGGTGCACTGGTAGGTCGTGCCGCCGGTGGAGCTGCACACGCCGTCATTGCAGGCGTCGGCAGCGCTGGAGCAGTCGGCTGCCTTGCCCGCCACGCATTGGCCGGCCTGGCAAGCGTCGCCCACCGTGCAGCCACTGCCGTCTCCGGGGCACACCTGGCCGTTGGCCGCGACGGCGTCGTTCTTGCAGGAGCCTGTCTTGACATCGCAGGTGTCCACCGTGCAGGCGTTCTTGTCGTCGCAGTCGCTGTTGGCACCGCAGCAGCCCGCGCCCGCCATGCCTTTGCACTGCCCGCCGCTGCAGGTGTCGCTCTTGGTGCACGCATCGCCGTCGTTGCAGGACGCACTGTTATTGACAAACTGGCAGCCCGCGCCGCTGCCACTGGGCAAGCAGCTGTCATCGGTACAGGAGTTGTTGTCTTCGCAGGACTTGTTGCCTTGGGCCTTGCAGATGCCTTGGGTGCAAGTATCGCCTATGGTGCAGGCATTGCCGTCGCTGCACAGGCCGGACTCGTTGACGGTCTTGCTCACGCACTGGCCACTGGCCGGATCGCAGGCCGTCTTCTTGCAGTCCGTATCACTGGCCGTGTTGCAGGCGATGGCACTGAGCGGATCGGGCTTGCACTGGTAGGGAAGAGCCGACTTGTCGCACTTGAGCTTGCCCAAGCACAGGTTGCCGCCCTGGCCGGCGCAGTCGGCGTCGCCCTGGCAGCCGCACTTGTTGGCGCCTCCCAAGCACTTGCCGCCCTGGCAGGCATCGCCCTGAGTACAGGCGTCGCCGTCGTCGCAGCTAGTCGTGGCCGGCGCATAGACGCAGCCCTTGCTAGGATCGCACGCGTCTACCGTACAGGGATTGACGTCGTCGCACTTGGCCGCACTGCCGGGGCTACAGGCGCCCGTGGTCGCGTTGCAGGTGTCGCTGGCTGTGCACGGATTGCCGTCGTCACAGGCCCCACTGACCGGAGCATTGACGCAGCCCTTGCTGGGGTCGCACGAATCTAGGGTGCACGGCTTGCCGTCGCTGCACTTGTTGTCCGAGCCTTCGCAAGCGCCATTGACGCAGAAGTCTTTGGTCGTACAGGCATTACCATCATCGCAGCTGGCTCCGACAGGCGAGAACTGGCATCCGCCGCTCACCGATGGATTGCAGCTATCCTCGGTGCACGGATTGTTGTCCGCGCAGACCTTGCCCTTGCCGATGCACAGGCCGGTGTCGCACACGTCGGCCGTGGTGCAGGCGTTGCCATCGTCGCAGGGCACTTGCAGTTGTTTGGTTTGGCACTTGCCGTCCAGGCAACTGTCGGCGGTGCAGGGGTTGCCGTCGTTGCAGACTTTGGGCTTGGCGCCCTGGCAGACGCCGTCTTTGCACTGGGCACCGAACTCGCATGGGTTGTCCGTGGCGCACGGCCCGGTCAGCTTCTCGTTCAGGCAGCCGGTCTTGCTGTCGCAGGTGTCCTCAGTGCAGGCCTCGCCGTCGTCGCAGTTCTTGGCAGTGCCGGCGCAGACGCCTTCTTTGCAGCTGTCTTTGCTGGTGCAGACGCTGCCGTCATCGCAAGAGGCGGTCGTAGGTGTGTTGGTACACTTCTTGTTGACGGGGTCGCACGCATCGCTGGTGCAGGGGTTCTTGTCGTCGCATGCTGCTTCGTCGGTCTGGGCATCGCAGTCGTTGTCGGCGCCATCGCAGACTTCGGCCTTGGCGGGCGAGGCGCTGCAGGCAGACAGCCCTGAGCCGTCGCAGAAGCGCTGCCCGCTGCAAGTGCCAAACGCGTTGTTTGAACTGCAGGTGGTGGCCAGCCCGAGCTTGACGGCGCGAGGGCTACACGAGCAGGTCAGGTCCTCGCGCTTGCACTGCTTGACCAAGGCGCCGGCGGCGTTCTTTACCTGGGCGCAAGCATATCCGGTGGGGCAGGGGGACTTGTCGTCGCAGGCGCCGCCGCAGAACTTGCCCGGGCTGTCTGGGCCATCCCCATAGTCGATGCACAGGGCCGCGGTGCCAGCCGCACCGCCTTGGCAGTCGCCATCCTTCTGGCAGGGGTCGCAAAGTCTTGGAAACTTCGGCATGCAGACTTCGACGGTGTCAGCTCCGGCCGCAACAGTCTTGCACGAAGTGCCGCTGGGACAGCCGCCTGCGCACTTGAAGGCACAGCCGCCGGTGCCGGCGTCGTCAAGGCAATACCCTGATTCGCATTGACCATTCTCAGAACAGGTGCAGCCGCCCTCGACACAGCTAGCGCTGCCGTCTTTGGGGCTCGTCTCGGCCGCTGGAATGTCTTTCTCAGGAATTTCGGGCAAGCCCCCAAGGTCCTGGGGGGCTTCGGAATCAGAAAGCGCTTCAGAATCCTGAAGGTTACCTATGTCGAATGTGGTCTGGCTGGCCGAATCGCCGCCGCCGGCTGTGTCCTCTGCGCAACCGGCCACCAAACACAGCGCCGCAAAAGCAGCTGCCAAGACACGCACTTCCCGATGCCCGATTCCGCCATGGCCCATGCCATCCTCCACAGTCAACCCAGCTCACTTCATCTCGGATGGAGCAGAAGTGGCCAAAACCTTCAGCCCGGCGCCGCATTGCCGCGATCCGGGCAGTCCTCCAGGATACGAAAATGCCGCCCTTGTCGGCAAGTGGCCCCGGGGCAACTCAGAGGGCTGTTGGCTACCCAGGGCTTTGGCATGCCCATGAATTTGTTTCTACACTTGCTTGAGCCATGCCGAAACGACCCTGGCTGCCACTGCCGCGCCCCAGCCACCGCAACTTTTTTTGCCGCCTCAAGAATTCTGCCGCGGTTTTTCTGCGCG
>CAIXGW010000077.1 GCA_903919145.1 uncultured Myxococcales bacterium | reverse complement strand
CCGACAGAAGGCGACCGTCCAGTACGCCGTCCCCTGGGTCCGCACCTGATTTGGGGCGTCATGGGCGACCGGGGCCATGGTTTTGGCGGCCATCCGGGTGCGGGCGTCGTCGGCGTCTACAACGAACCGATGGACATGCAGCGGCGCGAGCGTGGCATAGGCCGCCTCACCGACGCCGACCAGCGCGCGGGCCAGCAAGAGGGACACAAAACCCGTGGCCCACGCGGCCGACGCGGTCGCCAAGGACCACAGGCCGACACCCAGCGCAATCAGCCAGGTGCGCCGCACGCGGTCGGCCAGCGCGCCAAACAGCGGGCTGGCAATCATGTACACGACCACAAAGGCGGTCAGCGGCCAGCTGGTCTGCGCGTCGGTCAGCCCCAGGTCCACCTTAAACTGCTCTTTGACGGCCGAGGGCACGTAGCGATCAAAGTAATTAAGCAGGTTCATCGCCGTGAGCACGGTGACGGCGAGGCGGGCGTCGCGGGGCGTGATCGGGCGGTTGGTGAGCGCGGACATGGTCGCTGCAGTGTGACGGTTGTGGCGGGGGCGTCAAGGGCGATGCGACTTGGGTCCGGCGACCCAAACCCGTCACGCCATCGCCACCGTCGCATCCATCTGGCGCTGCTGCAGCCACACGGCAAAATCGCCCGATGGCATCGGATGCGCGTAGTAGTAGCCCTGCGCAAAATCGGCGCCGGCGGACTGCAAGAGTTCATGTTGGAGCGCGGTCTCGACGCCTTCGGCGACGACACGCATGTTCAGTTCGTGGGCCAGCACAATCATCGCGCGGCACAGCGCCTGTGCACGCAAATCGTCCTGCAGCGCGGCGACAAAGGACTTATCAATCTTGACGCAGTCCACCGCATACCGCTGCAAATAGGCCAGGCCCGAGTAGCCGGTGCCAAAATCGTCGATCGACACGCTGACACCGGCGCGTCGCAAGCATTCGAATTGCGCAATGGTCTGCGGCATGTTGTCGACGAGCACGCCTTCAGTAATCTCGAGCGAGAGGCTCTTGCCGTCGATCCCGAGCCGATCGAGGCGGTCCATCCAGGTGCAGGTCGGACCCGACTGCTTGTGGAACTGCACGGGCGACCAGTTGACGGAGACTTGAAAATCGTCCGCAATCTCGATGCGCCACTGCGTAATCTGGGCTGCGGCGCGCGCAAGGACCCAATCGCCAAGCGGATGAATCAACCCCGTCGACTCCGCCAAGGGGATGAAGATCGACGGGCTGACCTCGCCCAACTCGGGGTGCGTCCAGCGCAAAAGAGCTTCTGCTTTAAGCACTTGGCCCGACCCCAGCGCAACTATCGGCTGGTAGAACAGGTCGAGCTGCGGGGAGTTCGAAGGGCCAGGTTCTTGTGGCTGTGCGCCACCTTCTAGCGCACCGCGCAAGGCGTCGGTCAATTGCCGGCGGGTATTCACGGCTTCTTGCAATGCCGGCGTGTAGAAGGTAAAGCGCGAACGGCCATTCTCTTTCGAGTGGTAGAGGGCCTGGTCGGCGTGCCGCAGCAGCGTCGCTTGGTCCTGGCCGTCATCGGGGTAGAGCGCGATGCCGACGCTGCCAGAGACAAAGATCGACTTGTCACCGATCTGAAACGACGCGGCGAGCGACTCCGTGATCTGGCCGGCGATGCGCGCCAAGACGATGCGGTCGGTCAGGTCGGGCAACACCAGCACAAACTCGTCGCCACCGAAGCGGGCAAGCGTGTCTGACGCGCGCACACACCCGCTGATGCGCTTGGCCGCCTCGATCAGCAAGAGGTCGCCGGCCTTGTGGCCCAGCGTATCGTTGACGTCCTTGAAGCGGTCGAGGTCGACAAACAACACCGCGAGCGGCAGTTGCGTCCGCTTGGCGCGCTTGATGCCTTCGTCGAGCCGATCCTCAAGCAGGCGGCGGTTGGGCAATTCCGTCAGCGGATCAAAAAGGGCAAGTGCTTCGATTTGGCTTGCTTGCACGCGTTCATTGTTGAGGGTGTGGTCGTACAGCCGGCGCGCGAGCACCAACAACGCGGCGATAATCGCGCTGGCAAACAGCGCCGGGGCGTTGTTCATCCCCGTTGTATGTCCGTGAAAGATGACGGCCAGCGCCAAGGTCATGCCAATCGACACGAGCAGCCAGCGCAGCGACGTCAAGACGAACGCCGCCAAGGGCGGGATCCAGATCATCTGCGGGATGCCCGTGGCAAAGAGGTCGTCGCGCATCCCCGGCACGAGCAAGAGGCTCATCGACAGTACGACGGCACCCAGCGGCCAGTTGGCGCCGCGGCGGTATAGCACCGCCATCAAGTAGAAACCCACGGTCGCGATCCCGGTGGGTACCAGCCGAATGCGGGCGAATTGCGCCAGGGCGGGAACATGGTCGTGCAGGCTGGTCAAGCGTCCGAGCAGCGCCAGCACAAACGCGAGCAAGGTGACGCCGGCCATAAACAGCACGACATGCCGCGTGGCGCGCCGTTCAAAGGTGTCGCGATCGTGCTGGAGTGATTGACGTGGCACGAGGGGTAGTCCAAGTGGCGCAAAGGGCGCGAACGGCGAAGGCTCGGAGTCTAGCGCTGGGTGGCGGACTGTCAATGCAAAAAAAGAGCACGACGCAAGGCCACTTCGCAGCCTCACAAGTGCGCGTACCGTCCGTCGCTATCTCGGGCGGATGAGGAAATTCGTGTCCTGCTCTTTCAGCGAGTCCGGCGTCATCTTGACGAAGGCCTTGCTCAGGCGTTCGCTGACCCCGTACACCTCGATGTCGGCCAGACTCCTGCCCTTGGTCGAGAGCAGCTCGAGTGGCATGCCTTCGAACAGGCCTTGATTATGGCCGGCGGCCAGATAGATGACCATGCCACCGCCTTCGATGGTGTACTTGAGCGTGCGCGTGGCCAATTCGCCCGTCAGGATCTTCTCAGGCATCTGGATGCCGCGATCGTCCTGCGATGGGCCGGCAGTTGGGGCCGCTTGTTTTTCCGGTCCTTTGCCCTTGGCGGCTGGCTTGACCGCGCCCTGCTGCGCTTGCATTTGCTTGCCGTAGGGCTTGGGTGCCGCCGGAGCAGCCGCGGCAGCAGGCTTGGCCTTCGTGGCGGGGGACGCAGCGGCAGCGTCTTTCTTGGCGGACTTCTTGGCGGACTTGCCGTTTGCGTGGTCGTCATGCGCGGGAGCAGGCATCGGGTCACCTCCTTATGGGGCCCCTGATGATACATGCGGACATGACATCGCACAACTCAAGCAGGCGCATGGCCCTTCTGGCTGCAAGAAAAGCGGGTGTGCACACCCCACCGACCGCGAAGCTGTGAAGACGAGATGCGAACCCCGAGATGCGAACCCAGGGCTTTGTCAAATCGTTGTTTTACTTCAAATAACTGGCCTTTCTTTTGCCAGTTGCAGCCGACGCCGGCCGACCGCATACTGAGGACGGGCGGTGCCCATGTGCCGCACCACCGGAAGTCCGCATGCCTACTCACCGCATCCTGCCGCCGCCGCCCCTGCCAGCGGGCGAGAAATACAAGGGCCCTGCGTCGTACTTCGCCAGCATCGAGAAGACCTACGGCCAGCCGATGCAGCACTGGCTCGACCTGACGGTTGCGCTGCTCGATGGGCGAGGGCATATGGACGTGGTGGCGGTGCTCAAGGCCGACCACGCGCTGGGCCACGGACACGCCAATGCGATTGTGGCCTACGTGCGCGCGCAGTTGGGCGTCGCGTAGGGCAAGAAATCACCTTCAATGAAGCGAGCTTGCCGTGCGTCGATCCATTTTTTCTACCCTGGCCAGCAGTCTGATCGTCTGCCGCGCGATGGCGTGCACCAGCACCAGCGACAGCCCGGCCGCGAATGACGCGGCGACAGCGAATGACACGGCGGCGGCGAACAAGCGCAACACGCGGTACTGCGAAATCCTTGTCGGCAAGCTGAGTTCGGACAATATACAGGTCGACGTCTACTCGACCGAAGGCCTAAACGACTGCCCCGACGCGGCGTGGAAGGCGCTCGACGTCGCCGCGCTCAAGACCGAACTCGGCGCAGACATCGTGGCGCTCAACGGTCCGCGCTACTGGATGCTCGATTCGCTGGCGGGCTCTTCGCTGCAGGACGCAGCGGTCAAGACGTTTGGCGGCATCGACATGCGCAAGGCGGGCCTGCTCGATGTGTCCATGGCCGCCATGGCGACGATGTCGCAGCCCTATACGCATCGCATGATCAAGCGCAAGAGCGCGTTTCATTGGCTAGCGGGCCAGCCCGTGTTCGAGCTGCGCGATCCCAACGGCCACGCGTACGTGATGCAGTCGTACAGCGCGCAAAAACAAGTCCTTACGCTGGCGGACCTGCCCGGCCTGGCGACCAAGTTGACGGCGCTGCCCACGGGGTGGACGTATGCGCCGCGGACGCTGCAAAAGGACCTGGATCTGCTGGCGACCGCGGGCGACGCGACGGTCGTGCAGGACGAGCTGGGGAACACCTATTCGATGGAGTAACCGCGGCTTCGCTGGCGTGACGCAGATTTGCTGGCGCGCTGTGCGGCCCACCGGCGGTTATTTGCCGTCATCTTGCCAGGTGGCCGTAAACTGCCCGGTCCCCATGCATAGGGTCCGCAAACCGGGTACCCGCCCATCAGACCACCCCGCCAGCGCCATGCCACCCCCGACCAAGACCATCCCAGCCGCCAGCGACGAGCCTACGCCCGGCCTAGACTGCCGTCAATCGCCAAATTTCACGTCAGTTCAAGCTGATCTGCCCGATCCGCACAAGGCTTCGCCACCCAGCAGACCCTCAGGTCCCCCAGCTACGCGGCCCACTCGTCGGCGGGCAGCTCGTCAAAGAACGGCTCGCCGGGGTCCTCGTCGACGGCAT
>CAIXGW010000076.1 GCA_903919145.1 uncultured Myxococcales bacterium | reverse complement strand
TCAGGCCCAGCGGCCTTCGCGCTCCCGGGCTGGCGATTCCGCGGTACATGCTGCTGGGGTCAATGCCGTATCCGCGCACGGAGTAGCACCCGGCCAGGCTGGCGGGGCGGCCCGCCGTGGAGGTAGACATGTAGCGATATCATTGTCTTGACAAAGCCCTGGGTAGCCGAAACACTGCTTCAGAGGCAATCCAAGGTAGCGACCAAGACACGGCTAGTTGCCTAGTCAAAGCGCACTTCGTCCAAGAAAGTCCAGTACGGATTGATGAATGTTAGCTTGACCCACTGGGTCACTACCGGATTGGCCAGCTTGAGCGGCACGTCGGCGCGCTTCTGGGCAGCAATGGTCAACATGGTGCCGTCAGACTTCTTGAAGCTGGCTGCGGGGCTCCAAGTTAGGCCGTCGCCGCTGAACTGAACCTGGACCTCGTTGGGCTGGACTACGTCCGTCGGCGGGGTACCATTGTCCATCCCAATGACGACCTGAGAAACCGTTTTTGGCTTTGGCAACTTGAACGTGACCACCACAGTTTTGCCGGACCACCCTACCCACTCATACGCATTGCCGTTGCCAAGGTCGGTGGGCCACAGGTCGGCGCCCTTGACACCATCGAGCAACTGGCCAAACGCCAACTGGTCATAGCCTGCGTTGTTGGCGCCCTGGCCCGGGCCGTTGACCGAGATGTTGTGCTTCTCGTCGTAGTAGCAGTAGCTGCCACATTGAGGAATGAGGTTGAAGCCATAGACGCCGGGGCCACAGAGATCGGCGGGATTGGCTTTGCCGTCGCAATTGTCGTCGGCAGGTGTGTCGCAGTTCTCTGCAGTTGGCGTTATTTCGCCGCTACAGGGAACGGCGTAGCCCGTACCCGTGCTGTTGCACGTCTGCTTGCCGGCAGTGCAGGCTCCAATGCCCGAGGTACCGGAAGGCCCTGAGTAGCAACTGGTGATGGCGTTGGGAATGCAGACGATGGATGCGCACTTTCCGCCCAGGCAAAGTTGACCGCTCTGGCACTTGAGACCGCAGTCGCCGCAGTTGTTGAGGTCCGTCAGGATGCTGACGCACTGGGCTCCACAGCCTTTGAAGCCCGTGGGACTATTGTGCTTGCATCCGCTGACGGAGTCGCAGTAGTCCAAGGTGCAGGCGTCCATGTCGTCACAGCTGAGGGCCTGGCCTTTGCAGTTGCCACCAGTGCAGGTGTCGCTGACGGTGCAGGCATTGGAGTCGCTACAGCTTGCTACATTGTTCAGGAATAGGCAGCCGCTTGCCGAGTCGCAGGTGTCATCCGTGCACGAGTTGCCGTCGCTGCACTGGGTCAGCTTGCCGGCTTTGCAGCTGCCGGAGGCACAGGTATCGCCAACCGTGCAAACGCTGCCATCGTCGCAGGGCGTCGCTGCCGGCACGTTGGAGCAACCGACCTTGGGGTCGCACGCATCGGCGGTGCAGGCATTGCCATCGTTGCAGGCCACCAGTTGGCCAACGCACGTAGCGCCGCTGCAGGTATCGCCACTGGTGCAGGCACTCGCATCGCTGCAGGTACTGGTGCTCGACAAAAATACACATCCTTTCAGTGGGTCGCAAGAATCGTCGGTACAACCGTTGCCGTCTTGGCACGGCACGGCGCTGCCGCCAGTGCAGCTTCCACTGCTGCACGTGTCCTGGTTGGTGCACGCGTTCCCATCGGTGCAGGGCAGAGAATTACTAGTAAAGACGCAGCCTTTTTTGGCGTCGCAGCCGTCGGTGGTACACGCATTGCCATCGTCGCAGACCGTGGCTGCGCCGGGAAGACAGGTGCCGCCTTGGCACGCATCACCAGCCGTGCAGACATTGCCATCGCTGCATGGAACAGAATTGGCGTCCGATTTGCAGCCTCCACTGGGGCTGCAGGTGTCGGCGGTGCACGGGTTGCCGTCGTCGCACTTGACGGCGGTGCCGGCCTGGCACTTCTCGGCTTGGCAGAGGTCGCCCGTGGTGCAGGCATCGCCGTCATTGCACGGAGCGTTGTTGGCTGTGTGGGTGCACGCTACCTTCGGGTCGCAGGAATCGGTGGTGCACGGGTTGCCATCGTCACAGGGCGGCGGAGAGCCGGCGACACAGACGCCGTCTTGGCATTTGTCCTCCTTGGTGCAGGCGCTGCCGTCATCGCAAAGGCTGGTGGTGTTGGTGAATTGGCAGCCGCTCTTGGGCGCGCAGGCGTCTGCAGTGCACGGATTGCCATCTTGGCAGACCACTTGCACCCCGGCCGCGCAGGTTCCGCCTTTGCAGGTGTCGCCACTGGTGCAGGCGTCGCCGTCCGTACACGGCAGGCTGTTGGGCGTGTTGGTACAGCCGCCCTTGGTCGAGCAACCATCGTCGGTGCAGGGATTCTTGTCGTCACAGTCCGCTCCTGGACCGGGCACGCAGCTGCCACCCTCGCAGGCGTCACCCAAGGTGCAGGCATTGTTGTCGCTGCAGGCCACCGTGTTGGCGCTGTGCGTACAGCCCGACTTGGCGTCGCACGCATCGGCCGTACAAAGATTGCCGTCATCACACGCAACCATTCCTCCAGGCAGGCAATTCTGGCCCAGGCAGGTGTCTCCGGCCGTGCACGCATCGCCGTCACTGCAGGCAAGAGTATTGGCGATGTGGGTACAGCCGCCCAAGGGCTCGCAGCCATCACTGGTGCAGGGATTGTCGTCATTGCAGGAGGTTTGGGCGCCCGGCAGGCACTTGCCGCCACCGCAGGAATCGCCGAGCGTACAGGCACTGCCATCGGTGCAGGTGGCGTCCGCGGCGAGGCTGGTGCAGCCGGCCTTGGCATCGCAGCCATCCAAAGTGCATGGGTTGCCGTCGTCGCACGCCTTTGCAGTGCCGCCCGCGCACTTGCCTTGGCTGCATTGCTCCCCGCTCACGCAGGCATCTCCGGAAGAGCACGGCAGGGTGTTGGGGACTGCTACACAACCTTGCCCGGGGTCACAGGTATCCGCAGTGCAGGGATTGCCGTCATCGCAGCCCAGGGGCTGGCCGCCGCTGCACCCTAGGGCTCCACACACCGAGCCTTGGGTGCAAGCGTTGCCGTCATCACAGGCAGTGCCCGCCGGCGCGGTCGTCGCCACGCACTGCCCAGCCACGCAGCTGACAACACCACAAGGATTTGCAGGGATTAAACAATCTAAGGCTGTCACGCATTGCACTGAGACATCTGCCGCAGCGTCCACGGCGTCCGCTGGCCCAGGACCTGCGTCGGCGCCGGCATCGCTGCCTGCTGCAACGTCCAATTCGGCGTCCTGGCTCGGAGCACCGTCTTGGTTCGCGGCCCCGTCTTGGTTCGCGGCACTGTCTTGGTTCGCGGCACTGTCTTGGTTCGCGGCGCTGTCTTGACCGGCAAGGGCATCCAGTGCTCCGGCGTCAGCGCCGCCGGACTGAGGGTCGCCTACCACCGCGGCTTCGTCGTCGCCACAGCCACTGACTGCAGTGACAGCCAACAGCCACAGAGCGACTGCCCAAAAAGTGAATGGCCGGTGGGTGCTGGTTGGCATGAGAATACCTTTGTATGCGGCGCCGCGTGCGGGAGCCCATGCCAAGCGTAGCAGACAGGCGCCCTTGTCGCGAGGCTGACGCGGTCAGGTCCTGCCTGGGCCAACGGGCACCCAGGGCTTTGTTATCTGCCTACAGCGTATAGGGATTCTCAGGGTACCCGGCAGAGTGGGTCGCCAGCCATGGGGCGAGCGCAGGCCCGTTGACGCCCAACTTTTCGCCACGTAGGCTCGCCTGCGCTGCTCTGGAGCTCAACCGACATGCACGTGACCATCCGCTACCCCCTCGGCGCCGACCGGCTGATCTTGCGCACGGCTGCCGATTGGGATGCCGATGTGCAACCCCTCGCGCAAGATGGCGAACAGGCGGTGTTTGAGGTGGCGGTGCCCGGCATCAACCTGGCCCTCAAGCCTTGCCTGCGTCGCGGCGACCAGCTCTTCTGGAGCAAAGGCAGCGACTACGTCTTGAGCGCCAACGAGCCCGACCCTGAGATATGGCCTTTCTTCTTCTCAGAGGATCGCGGTCGGGTGAGCGACATCTCGCGAGTCGACGGCCATGGGCGCTCGCACGCGCTGCGGGTGTATCTGCCGCCAGGCTATGACGAGAACACGCTGCGCCACTACCCGGTCCTGTACATGCAGGATGGCAAGAATTTGTTCTTTCCCGATGAGGCTTTTGGTGGCAAGGAGTGGCAGGTCGATGAGACAATGGACCGCCTGGACCGCATGAACGCCGTGCGCAAAGTCATCGTCGTCGGTGTCGCGCCGGCCGACCGCATGAAGGACTACACCGTGCCTGGCTATCGAGAGTACGGCGAGTTCCTGGTCAGTCACATCAAGCCAAGCATTGACCAGGGCTATCGCACCCGCCCCGACCCTGCCAACACGGTGGTCATGGGCTCTTCGCTGGGCGGGGTGGTGTCGCTGCATCTGGCGTGGAGGCATTCTGATGTGTTTGGCGGCGCAGCCTGCCTTTCCAGCACCTTTGGCTACCAGGACGACCTCTTCCGGCGCATCGCCAGCGACCCGCCCCGCCCCATCCGTATCTATCTCGACAGCGGCTGGCCCCGCGACAACTTCGACGCGACCAACGCCATGCGCGACTTGTTGATGCAACGCGGCTACCGACTCGGCAGCGATCTTTTGCAGTTCAGTTTTCCCGCCGGCCTGCACAGCGAGGGGTCGTGGGCCGAGCGGATCCACCTGCCGTTCCAGTTCTTTTTTGGCAGGGCATGGTCGGCAGGACGCAAAGGCTAGTACCCCAAACCCCAAGTTCGTTCCGGGTTCCGGAACGGACGTGGTTTGGGGTACGGAAAAAGACTCAGCAGTAGGACCCAAGACCCGTGAACAAGAACCGGGTGCAACCCGGATCGAATTAACGGTCTTGGGTACTAGCATCCAAGGCTGCCATTTGGTCAGGGCTGTCACCGGTTGCTGTTCGCCGGCCTTGGGTGCCGCGGCTGGGTTGTCGTCTGCATGCCAAGCTCGGCTCGCCCTAGGTTGCGAACGGCATTTGCGACCCGGGCCCTAGCTTTGGGCGGCTCGCCACTGCGCCACGGTCCACCGCGCCATCACCGAGGCAAACACGCGCGGGTTCTGCAGAATTTGAGCGAGGCGGGCTTTTTCAGCGCGATCCGCGGCCAGGGCTTGCTGCAGTTCCTGCAAGATGGCCTGATCCTCAGCGAGCAGCTCCTCACGAGCGGCGGCTGGGTCAAAAGGCACCGCCAGGTAGGCGGCGTGCAGACGCTCTGGGCTCGACAAAGCCTCATAGGCGCTGCGAACCTTCTGAAATCCCGCGGGATCACTATTGGGCGGGTGACGCTTGGCCGCCTGCATCCAGGCGCGCTTGACGGCGACCAAATCGCGCGTCGGTGCCATACCCAAGACAACAAAGGGATTCTCCAGGACCTCGCTCATGGCTGCTCCTGCGCTGGGGTTGTGGCTTGGTGAAGGGCCAAGGCCAGACGCTCGGCGGAGGCCATGTCTGCGGTGCGCTCGCCGACGTGGCTGGCCAGGCGGTCAAGAAACGCATTGGCCAAGCTCAGCTGCACGGCCTCGTCGGCACGCGAGTCGACGGCATCCAGGAAGACCTCGGCGGCTCCAGGGGCGGTCTCAGCCCGGGCGGCATCGATCAACTGGCGCAGCTCGTCTGGCGGCATGGTCGCAAGGCCTTGGACCACTTCTGTCAGGTCGGCCACGTCTTGCGGGGTCACAAATACCCGGGCAAAGGCCTGGATCGCCTGCCGCACTTGTTGGCTGTCTGGGCTCACCTGCAGGGCCACCTTGACGTAGCGCAGGTCCAGCGGCACCAGCCGGTCCTGGAACTTTCGCCAAATCCCCAAGCCCTGCGCAGAGATAACACTGCCCTGGGTAAGCGGGCGATTGCGTTTGAGGTGCTCGCCGGCGCGGACCAGAGACTGGTAGAAACTGGCAAAGTACTCAAGCAGGTCCTGATACTCTTCTTCGTCGCTGGCGTCCGACCGGCACAGGCGATGGCGCGCATCGACCGTGGCCAGCATCAGCAGACGGCTGTCAGCGCCGGCGAGCTGGTCGGGCCACTGGATGCTGGACCGCTCACACAGCCACAGGACTGCCTTGGCCACCGCAAGCTTGCCGCGCTCGCCCGCAACGGACCACAGGGCATCAAGCACGCCAGCGGCCAGATCGACCGGCAGACAGAAGCTTACCAGATCCGCAAGGTTGTCATCCAAATCGCCGCCAACCAGCGCGGCAAGGGCCAGCTTGTTGGCAGAGGCGTCCAGGCTGCGCTGCACTGCCGCCGCCATCGCCGGGCAGGTGAATTCTTGAGCCGCCACCAAGGGCATCTGGCGCAGGGCAAACCACGCGACCTTGGGGTCACTGGTGGTCGCGCACAGCAGCTCGACCAGCCTTACCCACCCGGCGTTGAGGCCCTTGGGCTCAAGCAGCTTGGTCTGGTCGTGGGCAAAAAGCCCAAGCGCCGCCGAGGAAAGCTGGGGCTGCGGTGCCACCAGCCGCAGGGCTGCCGCCAGGTGGCGGGGCGGCGGCTCCGTGACATCCGGCGTCTCTACCCGGGCCAGCGAGACCAGCCGCAGGGCCGTGGTCACCAGCTCTTCTGGAACCAGCAGCGGGGCAATGGCCTCGGAAAGCTCTGCCAGCCACTCCAACGGCTCGGCCCAGCGGGCTGAGTTGGCGAGGTGGCGCTGCAGGGCCTCTCTGACGGCGATTCTGGCAGCCACGGCAGCGATTTCGCCTGTGTAGCCCTGGCCGTCGCGACTCCAGGCCAGCACCGTCTCGGCATAGCGCGCCCATGGCAGCAAAGAAGCGGCCAGCAATTGCCGTGTTACCTCTTCGGCGGTCTGCGGACGTGCCACCGGAGCATCGGGCTCGGGCTTGGCAACTTGGACGCGCGCCAAAGATTCTGCAAGTTTAGCAGGCAGTTGCTCGGCAAAGCCGTTGGCCTCAGGCTCGCCCCGCCCCTGCACCCACAGCCGCAGCGACCGCGTCCAGGCATCGTCGGCCAGGCGCCACTCAGGGATGGCGGCATCCAGCAGCTGCTGACCGCGCGGCCAGTCGCTGGCCAGCAGCGCCGCCCAAGCCAGCGCCCAGCTCCGCTCTGCATCGGCGACCGCCCCCAGCAGCCGCGGCTCGGCCGTGGCCCGCACTGCCCAGGCCCGCAGCTTGGGCAGATCGGCGGCTACCCTGGCCTTGTCGATTTCCGCTGCGACCAACGGGACCAGGACCGGCAGGAACTCGGCCCGCTCCCCTGCTGGGAGCTGCAGGAGGGCTTCTGCCGCCAATTGGCCATCGCGGCGGGCAAAAGCCTTGCGCAGGTCTTCCTGCACTCGGCGATCACCCTGATTCTGTTGCTTGTCTTTGCGCGACATGGCAGCTCCTGGCGGAAGGGTCCGGGCTCAGGCGTTGGCGTCGTCGAGTTCGACAAAGAAGTCCAGCAGGGCTTCCTCAGCGGCGTCCCGGCCACTTTCGGGCTGGGCGCGGTAGGCTTCGATCAGCGCGTTGAGCTGCTCTAGCTGGCTGCCCTGCAGGCGTGTGGCCAGCTCGGCCGCCTTGCGCAGCACTGCACTGGATGCCAGCGAAACTTCAAGGGGTTCAACCGCCTGGGCTTCGCCGCTGTCCACTTCTGCGCCCTTGTTGGCCACGCGCATCTCCACACTCTGCTGCAGCGACGTGCCAGCCTGAGCCACGGTCACCTGGACCACGCCTGAGGCGTCATAGTGCAGGGCGCAGGTCACCACGGTGCCTTCTGGTCCCGGCTGCAGGTTGAATTCAAACGAGCCAACCAGGCGATTGCCCGAGCAGCGCGGCGAATTGCCCTGGTACACCTCGATCAGCACCTTCTCCTGGTTGTCGTGGGCTGTGTAGAATTCGTTCTCTCGGCGGGTCGGCAGCACCGTGTTGCGGTGAATGATCGGCGCAAACGCGTCGCCGCGCCAAGAGTGGTCATCCATCACCGCAACGCCCAGGTCGTGGGCGGTCACATCGACCAAGATCCGCTCGACCGGCTCGCCGGCCAGCAGACCGGCCTGCAGTGCGGCGCCCAGGGCCACCGCCAAGTCCGGGTCAATTTCCTCATGGATCTCGGCATCGTACTGCTCAGCCAGCAGCTCACGCACCAGCGGAATCCGCGTCGAACCGCCCACAAGACAGATGCGCGCCAGGTCTTCTGGGGCCACCTTGGCGTCCTGCAGGGCTTGGCGGGTGAGCTCCAGGGTCCTCTGCAGCTGCGGCAGGATCAACTCTTGAAATTCGGCACGCCGCACCTGCATTTCCAGGTGGACGGGCTTGCCGCGGTGGGTGGTGAGAAACTCGGCGCGCACCGGAACCGCCGCGTCGACCGACAGGGCGATCTTGGTGTCTTCGGCGAGGCGGGTCAGGCGCGCCATGGCCACGGGGTCGGTGCGCACATCCACCTTGGCTTTCTCTAGCAGGTGCTGGCAAAAGTGGTTGACCAGCAGGCGGTCAAAGTCATCGCCACCCAGGTGGGTGTCGCCGCAGGTCGACTTGACCTCGCGAACATCCCCAAAGATATCCAAGACCGAGACATCAAAGGTGCCGCCGCCCAGATCGTACACCAGAACCACGTGCGGCTCGGTGCTCAGCTCGCCCAGCTGCTCGTAGACCAGCGATGCCGCGGTCGGCTCGTTGATCAGCTGCAGGACACTCATTCCGGCGAGTTCGGCCGCTTGCAGAGTGGCGGTGCGCTGGTCGTTGTCAAAGTAGGCCGGCACGGTGATGACAACGTCGCGCACCGTCTCGCCGGTCGCCGCCTCAGCCCCGCGCTTGAGAGCGCTGAGGATCTCTGCGGAGACCTGCGCCGGACTCAGGCTCTTGCCCGCCGCCTGGACGCTGGCCGCGCGGCCCATGTGGCGCTTGACCGAGGCGACCGTGCGATCGGCGTGGAGCAGCGCAAGGTTGCGCGCAGCGTGGCCGACCTGCACCCCGTCTTCGGCATACAGCACCACGGAAGGCACGGTCAGGTGGCCGTCGATCGCGATGGCGCGCGGCTGGCCTTCGACGAGGTGGGCGATGACGGAGTTGGTGGTGCCAAGATCAATGCCAAAAGCAGACATGGGGGATCCTTCAGGGGGCAGCTGGCCGCGGGCGGCATCAGCGGAGAGTTAAGAAAACCAGGTGATGGCTGAGGAATTCGGCGGGCGAGCGTTTCTCAGGCAGGCTCGCCGCTGCTGACGACCACAGCGCCTTGGCGGAACACCGACAGACCGCGCAGCACCGGCGCGCGCACCACCCGCACCACGATGCCCGAAGGGACCCCGGGCACGGCGAGGGTGGCGTTGACCTCGGCCAAGCGGCCATCGACCATGCGCCCGAGCAGGGCTGCGCGCTGCAGACCATGGCCCACGACCATCTGGTTGAGCCGCTGCACCACCATCTGCAAGCCTTCGCCCAGCTCGCCGGGGTGCTGGCCGGCCAGATCGTCCAGCAGGTCCATGGCATCCAGCAGCGGCGCCAGATCCGCGCCCTTGGCAAGGTCCGCCGGCGCTACGGGGCCGCGCAGGGAGGCAAAACCGCTGTCGACCTGGCTCTGCAACTCGTCAAAACGCAAGCCAATCCGAGCCTGCGCCCGGCTGAGCTTGAGCAGCTGCTCGGCGAGGTCGGCGGCCCAGGGCGGTGCCGCGGAGGCAGCTGCTGCGGCGGCCTCAGAGTCGGGCTGCGGAGCGGGGGACTTGGGCGAAAAGAAAGTAATCAAAGAACTAACCTGCTGTTGCGGGCCTGGAGCCACCCCAAGGGCGGGGCGAGCGGGCGCGGACAGTAGACGATCCCCCCTTTCCAAGCAAACACAATCAACATCGATGGGCTCTGTTGGCCAATTCAGGGGGTCGGGACGGGGCGCTCTTGCCAGTCAAACTGCAGCGAGCCGGTCGCTTCGATCTCCGCTCCGGGGCCCAGCTGCATGCGCCCGCTGAGCGGCCCACCGGTGTGGCACGCCGTATCGACCTGGCGGGTCAAGTCGCGCTGGCAAAGGCCTTGCATCTGCCACTGCAGGCCATCGGGCAGCAGGCCAATGGGCAGCTCGCCGCGGACCTCGCCGCCAAAGGCCACCTGGGCGCAGGTGTGCTCGCCGCACGCAGCCACCGAGACCAACCTGCCGGTCGCCGGACCAGTGACCTTGTCCAGCAGGCCGCCGGCCATGGCTTCCAGCGCGTCGCTGTTCATGCCCCACATGGCACCGACGGCCACTGGCTTGCCCGCATATTGCGTAATCGCTGGCCGCGGTTCTTTGAGCATCTCTGCCTGCTCGGCCGTGGGCGCACCGCTCTCCAGGCGGCGGTGGTAGAAGTCGCCACGCAGCTCAGAGATGACCGTCTCGCCCTGTAGCGGCAGCGTGCTGCTGGGCATCTGATTGACCTGCTCTTGGCCGTCCATGGTCGCGCGCACTTCCATGGTCACTTCGAGCTTGTCATAGGTGGTGCGCAGCTTGGTGGCGCGGCCGCCCACGACTTCCAGCACCTGGGTCGTGCCGGAAAAGCGCGCCTCGCTGGTCAGGTGCAACGACAGGCGGTGGCCATCGTGCTCCAATTCGCCGCCGATGGTCAGCACGCCGCGGCCGTCTTCGCGCTGCGTCGAGCCGGGCGCCGCCGCAGCGTCCAAGTCGTACAGCCCATCGGACTTGGCCGCCGCAGCGGCCATGGGCGCCGCCTCGACCTCGGGCTGAGTCGCCACCTGCCGCGAGGCTCCGACCCGGACATTGCGCTCTGGCAGCTTCTGCACTGGCCCCGCGCATCCAACAGCCAGCAGCAGACACGCCACCGCCACTTTAGAAAAAATTAGCTCAATCATTGGACTTATTTGGAAACGCGGCATCTGCACAGCTGCTCCAACTACCACTTGAAATAGGCAGAACCAATATCAAATTCTTTGTTCTTGGTCGAGTCGCGCCAAGCCACGCCAAGGGTACAGGTGCTGTCGACGGCGATGGCCGGGTTCATCTCGTCGCCGACCAGGTCGACCGCCAGGATCTCGTTCTTGGACCAGGTCAGGCCGCCGTCCGTAGAGCGGGCGCCGACGATGTCGAAGCTCTTCTTGTTGCGAAAGTCCTGCCACACTGCGTAGATGGCGCCCTTGCAGCTGCCCGTCCAGCCCACCGCCATCGAGGGATCCTCTTGATAGCGCGCGTCGTCGTCGTTGACTTGGACGTCGGCACCAAAGGTGATGCCGTCGGCGCTGGAGTCCGAGAAGACGTCATTTTCATTGCCAGACTTGGCCTTGCGCGTGTCCGACCACATCAGCACGACCTTGCCGGCGGGCGTCACGGCCAGGAAGCTGGCCTTGCCGACATTGGCTTTGCCCTTGATGTCGTTGACCTGCACCGGCGGCGACCAGGTCTTGCCGCTGTCCTGCGAGCGCGAGAGGTAGATGTCGCCGTCAAAGCTCTGCCACGCCAAGTAGAGGTTGCCCTTGCTGTCGCCGACAATGGCCACCTGATCATCTTGCTGCGCATCGCCGAAGACCATCTTGCCAGCAGAGAAAGTCTTTCCCGCCGTGAACATGTCAGTGCCCTGGGCATAATACGGGTCGTACTGGCTAAGCGTCGGGTGATGGCCTCGCCAAGCCGCGTGGACTTTGCCGGCCTCCGGCACCCAAATGGCCGGATCCTGACCGTTGGTGCTGGTGCTGACCATCTCAATAGCCGTGCTGAAGGTCTTGCCGGTCTCCGACCACGCAAACGAAATCTCTGCATTCTTGGTCTGCGACTCCCACACGGCATAGAAATTGCCATTGGGGTCAGAGACAACCGCGATTGCACCCCAGTAGTAGACATCGCCTTTGGTCTTGTTGACCTGAAACGGTCCTTCGACGGTCTTGCAGGTCAGCGGCGACTCCCAGTTCAGCATCAGATCGCCGCCATTGACCACGTAGCTGACGTAGAACTGGCCATTGCGCGCCGGGCTGATAAACGGATTGACCGTGCCGTCCAGGTTGGTGTTGACCATCTTGCTGCAGCCGAGCTTGGTAAACGGGCCATAGACCGGCGCAGGCGCATCGGGAACGGCATCGGACGCTGCATCGGCGGCGGTGTCCAGGGTGTCGGCGGCGGCGGCAGTATCGGCGATGTCGGCAACGTCGGCGGTATCAGCACTATCGGCAGCGTCGGCGGCGTCTGATGTATCTGACGTGGCTGTGGAATCCGCAGTGTCGGCAGTGTCCGCAGTGTCGGCGGTGTCGACGATGTCCACGGTGTCTACAGTATCCGCGCCGACCGAAGCATCCGCAGTGTCGGAGCTGCCTGCAGCGTCTTTGGCCGTGTCCGTCGCGGCGTCGGCCCCAGCTGCCTGGTCAGCGGCCCCAGCGCTATCGCCAAAGGCGGCCGCCGTGTCGATGGTCGCGTCCAACCCTGCGCTGGAGGCAGGAGTCGAAGGCGAGGAACTGCAGGCACAGGCAAGGGCGACAATCGGCACCAACCGCGCAAAACGCAATACCATCGCGGCTCCTAGATCAGATAGCGCGCAGCTCCGCTCCGGGCAGGGAGCCAAGGGCTGCGCCTGGGCCAAGGTGCTGAGCCTATACCCCGATCTAGGCGCTGTCCATGGCTGTCGCGCCCGTTGCGCCGGGCGCTTTCTGGCTGATGAGGTGGCAGCAGGTCGCGAATTTGACGCGGCGCCACTGACCGCTACATTGCCCGCATGTCTTTGCACTCTGACAACAAGCGTCCGATTGGCCTGGTGCTCTCTGGCGGCGGGGCGCGCGGCGCCTTCCAGGTGGGCGTTTGGAAAACCCTCAGCGAAGACCCGCGCGGAATGGCGGGGCCGCCCGACATCATCAGCGGCACATCCGCCGGAGCGCTGAACGGAGCTCTGATCGCTGCTGGACTGAGCCCGGCGCAGATGCTTGAATTCTGGCTTGATCTTGCCGACCGACCGCCGGTCATCGCCAACGAGCAGTTCTTCCGCCACCTGGGGCGCGCGCTACAGCGGCTGGTGCTGCGAGAGCCGATCCGCAGCCTAGACAAGCGCAAGCGCGAGCTGAGCATTGTGGCCGACCTGCTGCGCAAGCACGCCTGGTACAGAGAGAGCGGCCGCCTGGCCATGACCCTAGAATTCCTGATGACCGCGCGCTTTGACGACATCTCTGCCCTGCTGAGCCAGATCGGCACGCCGTTTCTGTTTTCGACCGAGCCGCTGCGCGATCGGCTGGCCCAGGCCATTGGCGGCCGCGAACTGCGCAATTCTCCTGTAAAGCTGGCCCTCAACACCGTGGATGTCGGCACTGGCAGCGTAGTGCGCATCGTCAACCACCGGCCAGAGAAGACCTCCGCCGCGTCAGTCCACTACCGCTATGAGCCGGTGCTGAGTCTGGACATGATCCTGGCCAGCGCCTCGATTCCGATCCTGTTCAATCCCGTGCGGGTCGGCGACAGCGATCTGTGGGACGGCGGCGTGCTGGTCAACACCCCTCTGGCCCCGGCGGTGGCGTTGGGCGCTCAGCGAATCGTGCCGGTGCTGGTGACGATGCCGCCCGACCACTCGCCCCAACCCATCAAGACCATGGGAAATGCTGTAGAGAGGCTGGCCGACACGTTCTTAGAGAACGCCTACAACATCGACCGCAAGCTGCTGCTGGACCGCAACGAGCTGGCGCGGCGGCATGTTGACGAAAATTTGCGCGATATCGAGCTGTTCCGCGCCATCCGCCCCGACGAGGCCGAGCACTTCGACGCCGGCTCTTATCTGTACTTTGAGCGTCGGGCGCTGCTGGCCATGCACCAGGCCGGGCAACGGGCGGCGCGCCGCTGGCTGGATCGCGGGCCGCAGGTCGATGGGCGCAACCTTGTCTGACCCTCTGCCCAAAAACGCCCCTCTGGGCATCGCCGGCATCGCCGCATTGGCAGAATTGCAGCCCGATCGCGCGGTTTTTGCCGTGGACGACCAGCGGCGCATCACGTTTTGGAGCACCGGTGCGGAGCGCCTGCTGGGCTACCGGGCTGCCGAGGTGATGGGCAAGCCGTGTCTGGAGGCCCAACGTTGCCATCAGTGCATCGTCGGCTGCGGCCTGCAGCGCCACGGGCTGGTCGATCAGGCGCCGCTGGTGTTGCTGCACCGCGACGGCAGCCCGGTGGCGGTGACCAAGAGCGGCCGCGCGTTCACTGGCGAAGACGGCAGCTTCCTGGGCGGCGTTGAAGTGCTGACCCGCGATGACCGCGCCGGCCCGGCCGAGACCGCGCTGCCGGCCGACACGGTGGCCTTTCACGGTCTGGTGGCCCGCGACCCTCAGATGCTGGCGGTGTTTGAGTTGGTGCGGATGGTGGCGCGCACCGATGCTACGGTGTTGGTGCGCGGCGAAACCGGTACCGGCAAAGAAGGGATTGCCCAGGCGATCCACAAAGAAAGCTCGCGCGCTGCCAAACCTCTTGTGGCGATCAACTGCGCCACGTTGTCACCTACGCTGCTGGAAAGCGAGCTGTTTGGCCACGTTCACGGCGCATTTACCGGCGCCATGCGCGACCACCCCGGCTTGTTTCTGGCGGCCGACAAGGGCACGCTGTTCTTGGACGAAGTGGCTGAGCTTCCTCTAGAATTGCAGACACGCTTGCTGAGGGTGCTGCAGGAGCACACGGTGACGCCGGTCGGCGGGACCAAGCCGCGGGCCATCGATGTCCGCATCGTCGCTGCCACCCACCGGTCCCTTCGACAGGCTGTGGCCCAAGGGCGCTTCCGCGAGGACCTGCTCTACCGGCTGCGGGTGGTGCCGGTCTTCCTTCCCTCCTTTGCAGACCCAGCGGCCCAGGAGCCCAGACAACCAGTCCATGCCGTGGTTGTCGGGGCCCGTGCGCCAAGCTGCACTAGACCCTGGCCTGTGGGCGCTACTTCTTCTCGCTGACGCCGGCGGCCTTGATGACAAACTGGACCCGGCGGTTGAGCTGCTTGTTGGCCTTGCTGTCATTGGCGGCGATGGGCGCCGTCTCGCCGTAGCCCTTGGGGCTCAAGCGGCTGGCGTCAATGCCGCGCTCGGTCAAGTACGCCACTACAGCTTCAGCGCGGGCCTGCGATAGCCGCAGGTTCTTGTCGTCGTCGCCGTCTGAGTCGGTGTGGCCCTGGACTTCCACGCCCTTGAGGTCTTCGCGCTCCAGAAGAATCGCCAGTACGGCGTCTAGGATCGCATAGCTCTTCTTGTTGATGATGGCCTTGTTGACGGCAAACTCCACGCGCTCGTAGATGACGATCTCGCCGCCGACGCGCGCCGCTTTGCACTTGTTGGTCGGGTCGTCTGGGCACTTGTCATCGGGGTCCAAGAGCTTGTCTTGGTCGTTGTCCGGGTCCGGGCAGCCGTCGGCGTCTTCAAAGCCATCGACGTCTTCTGGCTCATTGGGGCACTTGTCTTTGGCGTCCAGCAAGCCGTCTTTGTCATTGTCTGGGTCGATGCAACCGTCGCTGTCTTCAAAGCCGTCTTTGTCTTCGGCGATTCTTGGGCAGCGGTCGCTCTTGTCAAAGATGCCGTCGCCGTCGCGGTCTTTCTCAGACGGCGGCGCCACATAGCCAAGCTGCAGCACGACCCGCGACACCGGGGCACCCACGGCGCTGTTCAGGCCCACGCCACCGGCGAGCGTGGCATCCAGGCCCGTTTCGTTGCGCCAGTGCAAGCCGACCAGCGCTTCCATCGGGCTGGCGTTGTCGCCATCGGTGCGCAAAGTAGCGTTGAGGGGATCGACCTGATCGGCGGTCTGGCGGCTGCCAAAGACGGTGGCCAGCCAGTTGAGCGACTCGCCGGCAAGCGGCCCTTCGCCAAAGGCGCCCCAGCGAAATGCGTCGTCATTGACTACCTGGTAGACCTGGCTGCGCTCGCGGGCCATCCAGCCCAAGTTGGCACCGACGAGCCAGCGACCTTGGCGAAAGTCCACCACCGCGCGGGGCTCGACGCGAGCAGCATCTTCGCCGTGCAAAGACGCCACATCCCCCGTGGGCAGCCAGGCGCTGACGCGGACGCCCAGCCCCAGGCCATTGCCTTCGTCATCGCGCAGGCCAAGCAGCTTGGACACGTCGGCACCAAGGGGCAAGCGCACGTCGCCCAGGCCACTGCCCTGCAAATCGCCCACCGATCGCCCGCCAATGCCGATATCGGGGGTGCCAACGGTCATCGCCAGCGGCAGCGCTGCGCCGACTTCCAGCCAGTCTGTTAGACCCAAGCGGCCCAGCAGCTCGCCGCGAAACAGCCCTGGGACCACGTCGCCGACCGGGCGTGTCTCGCCGGGCAGCACTTGCACCAGCGTCATCGGCCGGTGGGCGTAGTGCATCGACAGGCCGGCGCTAAACTGCCAGCGCTCGGCCGTGGCTGCTCCAAACTGGTTGAGCACGCCACTGCCCAGCGGCGCGGCTTCAAACTGCTCGACGTCAAAGCTGCCAGAAGCCGCCTGTGCAGGCGCTGCCGCCCCCACCAGCGCGGTGGCCACCAGCAGCGGCAGGGCCGTCAGCGCCTGAGCCTTGCGGCCGTGCCTTCGACGCACCGCGGCCAGCAGCGCCAGCGCCAGGCCGGCCAGCCACAGCCAGCCCTGACCTTGCTGGCCCGCCGGGCCACTGGTGCAACCACCGCGCACCGCCAGGCCTGCGGCATACGCGTCGGCCTTCTCGTTGCCGTCGTTGCCGTCGCAGACATCGCCCACACCGTCTTTGTCGGCATCCTTCTGGTCGGCGTTGGGCACGTAGACGCAGTTGTCCTGGGCATCGGCCACGCCGTCCTGATCAATGTCCTTGGCCGGCGAGGGGATATCGTCAGCCTTGACGTTGGGATCGCGCTCGCCGCTATCGACCTTGCCGTTCAGATTGGCGTCTTCCAGACCGTCGCTGACACTGCCGCCGTCGCTGTCCAGCGCGTTGGGGTTGGTGGTGGTGGTGGGGTCGCTGTCTCCGACAAAGCCGGCCGCCGTGCCCTTGACCGGCCGACCGCCAGAGCTGGTGCCGTCGGCGATACCTTTGGTCACGCCCACTTCCAGACCGTCACTCAGACCGTCGCCGTCGCTGTCGCTGGCGGTGCAGATCAGGCCGTTGCCGCTGTAGCCGGGCTTGCAAGCGCAGGTATAGCTGCCGGCGCTGTTGGTGCAGTCGGCGGCCAGGGCGCAGCCGCCGTTGTTGACGACGCACTCGTCGATATCGCTGCAGGTCTTGCCGTCGCCGCTGTAGCCGGCCTTGCAGGCGCACGCGTAGCTGCCGGCGCTGTTGGTGCAGTCGGCGGCCAGGGCGCAGCCGCCGTTGTCGATGGCGCACTCGTCGATGTCGCTGCAGGTCTTGCCATCGCCCGTGTAACCAGCCTTGCAGGCACAGGTGTTGGTGCCCGGCGTGTTGGTGCAGGTGCCGTTGGCGCTGCAGCCGCCGTTGTTCACCAGGCACTCGTTGATGTCGGTGCAGGTCTTGCCGTCACCCGTGTAGCCGGCCTTGCACGCGCAGGTGTTGCTGCCCGGGGTGTTGGTGCAGGTGCCGTTGGCGCTGCAGCTGCCGTTGTTGACCAGGCACTCGTCGATGTCGGTGCAGGTCTTGCCGTCTCCGCTGTAGCCGAGCTTGCAGGCGCAGCTGCTGCTGCCCGGGGTGTTGGTGCAGGTGCCGTTGGCGCTGCAGCCGCCGTTGTTGGTCAGGCACTCGTTGATGTCGGTGCAGGTTTGGCCGTTGGCCGCATAGCCAGCCAGGCAGTCAATGCCCCACGTTGCCGAAGTCACAGCGTCTGGCAGGCCGACCGAGCCGGCGACCTTGCCCTGAACCGTCACCGAAGAGCCAAAGACCAGGCCCCAGTCCAGCGGCACAAGGAAAGTCCACTTGCCGGTGCTGTCCGCGACAACAGTGACCTTCTTGAGCCCCAATGACAGCTCAACGCTGCCACCCGGGGTCGCCATACCGCTCAAAGTCGGCGTCACCGTGTTGAGGGTCTTGGTCGCGGGCGCGGAAATGTCGACATAGGGGCCGGCGATGAGCGGATCGGCGACGGCTTTGGTCAGATCGACCGCAGACGAGTCGTCCTAGCACATGTAGTCTTTGTCCAGCGCCACGCCATTGGCCGAGGTCGCCACCCACATGGTGACCTTGCCAAGCTTGATCGGCTTGGGATCGTTCTTGGTCAGAGCGACAAGGTCGGCCAGCGGCACGGCAAATTCCAGGTAGCCGTCATCGGTGGCACTGAACTTGCTGCCATCGCCGGTCGGCATGGTCACCTTGGCAAATCCAGGCAGGGCCACGGTCGGCGTCCAGGCCGCCAGCTCTACGCCGGCTCTGAACAGCTTGACCGTCTCGTTGATGCCGTTGACGACCACCGTGTATTCATAGCCATTGCTCAGCACGCCGTCGGTGTCGATGCCCAGCCCCCAGCCAAAGGGCTGCAGCGGTGCGCCGCCGCCCGTGGCCAGGGGAGTGCCGTCCAGGCGCAGGCGGATGAACATGTAGGTCGCGTTGGTCGCCCAGCCGGCGGCCGGAAAGGTCGCATCGCCCACCACGTCGCGCTCGTTCTTGGCACCCGCCGAGTCGGCCACCAAGTCATTGCTGGGTTTGCCAGCGCAGACAAAGGCGTTGTAGCTGGTTGGCCAGGTCGACGTCGGCCCGACCAAGGCGCTGGCCGGTGAGGGCGACGCCGCAATCTAGGCCCCCAATAGCAGCGCCAGGGCTTTCAAAAAGCGATTCACGGCGCGGGGAAAGGGCGTGTCCATGGACTTCCTTGATTGGCGGCCGCCATCGGACCGCGTGGTTTTGAGCGAACGTAGGGCGGTCAGCGCCAAGCGCAACCTCCCGGCAGGCTAACGCGACGTGGCTGTGGAGCGCCAGTACCGCGGCAGTTCCAGACTTATATGCGCATTATTTGCAGCTTTATGCGCTAAGCAAGGGGTCGCGCAGACCGACTTCGAAACGATTCCAATGGGCCACCGCCCCGTTAGTCGTGGCAGCACAGGACTCCGCCCTTGTCCGACGGGCCAAGGGGCACACCGTCGTACTGGCAAGAGTTGTTCTGGCAGGCTTTCTTGGTGACGTTGGCGCCCTCATTGAGGTGGGTCTTGCCAGCGCCCAGGCACTGCCAGGGCCCAAGGTTGGGCTCGGCCTCATTGAAGCCGCAGGACTGCACTTGGGTGCTTGCCAAGACGCGGTCCAAGGGTCCGCAATTCTTTTGGGGTTCTAGCGCAGTGCCCAGGTTACCGCAGCCAAACACGTCGTTGAAGCCATCGCCCCAGCTGCCGCAAACGCTGCCGTCGGCGCTGGGTTGGCGAAGGGCAAAGAACAGCGACTTCGGCTTGGCATCGGCGGGGGTGGCGCCGGCACAGCCGCTTGGCGATTTCTGGGCGACGTCTTGCCAAGTCTTGCAGATGTGCCAGCCGGCGGCGCAGAGGTCGACTGCGCTGCAGCCGCTGCCGCTGGCCTTGGGTCCGCTGTTGCCGCCCTGGTTGGCGCACGTGGCAGCCAAGCCGTCTGGCGTAATGCCGGGCTTGTCCCAGGCGCCTGAGCATCCGGCGATCTGCGGAAAGGCAGCCTGGTCCACAAAGCCCTCTCGGGTGCCGTCAGCGCATCCGACCGACGGCGCGACGGCAGGGCTGGCGGCGGCAGTGACGGTGGCCAGGGCTTTGGCGCAGCCCGCAACCCCTTTGTCGTCAGCAATCTCTAGCTGAAACAGGTACTGGCCTGCTACGTCGGCCAAGAAGGTGGGCTCGGCGACCTGGGCGCTGGGCTGGAATTGGCCGGCCGCTCCGGCTGGACCTTGGACGGCCCAATTCCACTGCACGACCTTGGCCATGCCCTGGCCGTACGACCCCGCGGCAGACAAGTGCAGCAGCGTGGCCGTGCCCACCGCGGCCCCTTCAGCCACCTTGATCAGCGCGACTGGGCAGGGTTGCTTGGACGGCCCGCACAGCGGATTGGGCGCACAGCCTTCGTTGACCAAGCCGTTGCAGTTGTCATCTGCGCAATTGCCGCAAAATTCCGCTGGGGGAATGCAAGGCCCCCACTCCTTGAGGCACTTGCGCTGGCCGGCCGAGCCGCAGGCCGTCACGCACGACTCGACCGTCAGGGGTTTGCACTCGTAGTTGAAGCCGCTTTTCTTGGCGTCGGCACTGTCGGCGGAGGAGACGCCATCCTGGGCAGCCGCGTCGGCGGTTTGGCCATCGCCAGCAGCCAAGTCCTGCAGGGCGTCAACCAGGGGAACGTCAGTAATCTTGGCGTCGACGGCCATGCTCGCCGAGGCGTCGGCATCGGCGCTGGCCAGAGCCGACGGGCCGCTGGCAACGCCGCTGCAAGCGCCCGCCAGAAGTGCGCAAGCGGCCCAGGCCGCCAGATTGCGGGCAACGGCCATTGGCAGGGCTAGGGTGTACATGGCGACACCTCGATAACGCTGTTGCTGCCGCCAAATCCATCGGGCGTCTGGTTGGGATTGTTCTTGTCTGCCATCCATTTGCCATCGACGATGAACTTGTACTGGTACACGCCGGCCTGCAGCTTCTTCTGAACCGTCCAATTGCCGCTCAGGGTCGGGTCGGTTAGCACATCAGCCTTGTCGGGCGTGGACGCCCAGCCGTTGAACGAGCCGGAAAGCAGCACTTGCTTGGCCGCGGCCCCTGCGACAATGGCAAACACCGTCGCGCCACAGTCTTTGGTGCGCTGGGGAGGCTCGGCTTTGACTTCCTGTACCGTGACCTTCAGGTCCTGGGTCGCCGTCAAGCCGCCCTGGTCCTTGAGAAGGATCGCAATAGTCTCTGTGCCAAACCAGGTTGTGGGGGCCACTACCAGCAGCTGATGGGTGCCGGGGTCTTTGAGGGCGACCTGCTTGGCGCTCCAGCTGAGCTTGAGTGCGCTCTTGGGGTCCTCCGCGTCAGAGATCAGCGGCCCCAGGTCAAGCGTAGTGCTGGTGCCCTGCTGGAGGGTCACGGTGGGCAGGGCCAACCACTGCGGCGGCGTGTTGCTTGGCCCGGCGTCGGCCTCGCCATCTTCTGGGGTGCTCAGGTCTTGCCCGCCATCGGCCTGGGGCCCTGGGGTATCGCTGCCTGCTGCGGTGCCCTGGTCGCCCAGCTTGGCGTCCTTGGCACTGGCGGCGTCGATGACCACGTCGGCCGCCGGCAGGTCGTAGCCGCCAGAGTCCGGCGCGCCTTGGCAGCCGGCCAGGGCCCAGAGCGCAGGGACCACCGCGGCCAGCCAGCCCAGCCATGCCGCTTTGCCGATTGCGATTCCCACATTGCCTCCACCTGCAGAAGGGCATGCTCATCCAGCAGCGGCATGCTGTGCGCAGGTGGGGCGGGTGTCAATGGCAGTCGCGGGCGGGCCGTGGACGGTTGCGCAGGGCCAAGGCCTTGGGCGGTGGCGGCCAGGGCCCGCGGCAGGTGTGGGGCCGCACTGCCAGGCCAAGGCGGCGCAGTGTTGCATCGGACATTGCCTACTGGAGTGTCTGACCGGCCTGTCTGACCTTGCCTACTTGCAGAACCCGGTGACGCACTTGCTGCCCGACGGGCACTCGCAGTCGACCGAGCACGGCTTGTTGGCGGCCATGGCGATAGAGCAGTAGCCGTTCAGGCAGCTCTGCCCGGTGGCGCACTCGCAAGAAGCTTTGCAGCGCTCCAGGCAGTAGCCAGAGATGCAGTCCTGGTTGGGCTGGCAGTCCTGATTGATTTTGCAGGTCGTTACGGTGGTGCCGGCGGTCGAAGACGCGTCAGGGCCCGCGGCGGTGCCCGTGGCGCTGTCAGGGGAATTCCCGGCGTCAGGAGATGAGCTGGAATCTGCGGAGCTGCCGGTGCCGGCGCTCGATCCGCCGTCGGCGGCGCTGGAGGGGCCGGCCGAGTCTGTGGAGCCGGCGTCGGCGCTGGCGGAGCCGCTGGCGATGTCGCTGGGGAAAGGCGCGCCGTCGCAGCTGTAGGCACTGGCGACCTTGCAGGAGGTGGTCGCGACGCAGCCGCAGCCCTTGCGGGTCTTGGCTTCGCTCTTGTCGAATTGCTTGCTGCAGGTGTCAAAGCAGCTGGCGTACTGGCTTGGACCTATGTGGCCGCAGTCATAGAGCTGGCTGCAGAAGGCCCCGCAGACCTCAAACTTGCCTGAGAGGTCAAAATCAACGTCCTTGCCGTGGTTCTCTACGTGGCAGCCGCCCAGCAGCGCCAGGGCCCAGGCTGCGACGAAAGCCAGCCCGCGCCGGGTCAAGGAAGAAGAACTGGTCAGCAGGGACAAAGAAGGACGGGCGAGCGATAGACTGGTCATGGCGGGCTCCTGGTGCGTGCCAAGCCAGGCGGACCCTACCGCCCAGCTTTGGCGATGAATGCCCGCTGCTGCGCCAGCCGTTCAATCGCCCCAGAGCTTGTTGACGTCGGGGAATTTCAGCCTGCTCGCAGCAGCGCCGCAGCGGCCCGGCGCTTCTCTATCATCGGCGCCAGGCTAAGCACCACGATGGCGGCCATGATCGCCGCTGCACCGCCGAGCTCGTACAGATCCATAGAGTTGCCATAGACGTAAGCCAAGCCGCCTGCGGCGATCACTCCGGCTAGCACGCTGGAGGCGCGGTTGACGGGCACGGCGTAGGTGTTTTCGCTCTTGTCGAGCAGCACCATGCCGCCAAAGATGCCTGTACCCTGCGAACACACGCCGATAGCCGCCAACAGCAACAGCGTGGGGGCCTGAACGGCCAAGGTGTCCCACTGGCCCATCATGGCAAACCCGCCGCTGAGCTCTTGGCCAAACTGGCCGGGCAAGAAAGACAACCCGGCGATCACCAGCAGGATTGCCGGCGTCGCCACCAGCTGCTCTTCTACAAAGTAGCGCACCTGGGCGTTGTCTTCGGACGACTTGCCAAAGCGCGTCATCAGCCGCAAGCGCACGAAATACGCCATGATGTACAGAAAGAAGTTGAGCGCAGCCATCGCCGGCAGGGAGATCTGCGCGTCCTTGAGAAACGGGATGATCACGGCCAGCACGCTGAAACCAAAGCCCACCCAAGAGAACCAGCGCACCTTGCGCTGCCCCATCAGATCGACCACCGGTGCGACGATCAGCACGCCGCCGCGCATCAACAACTGGGCAAACACAATCGACATGTCAAAGGTGTAAGCCAGCGTGGTGGTGGCAATGATGGCGGCGGTGCCAAGGCCGGACAGCAGGGTGGGCAGAGACGGCCGCGGCAGCGACCACGGGCCCAGCTGAAAGCGGCGGGCGTGGCGCCACAGCCCGCTCAGGCCCAAGAACAGCACCATGCCCAGCGTGGACGTGGCGATGGTCAGCGGCAGCATCGCCGTGCCCGACATGCGCGGGATGGCTGGCTCTAGCATGCCGCTTGAAATCGCCTTGGTCATGGCGGCATACGGCACGTAGGCGGCAAAATAGCCAAAGGCAAACGTCCAGATGGACCACATACCGGACCTCTTGAGTCGCAAAGGCCCGGCGAAAACCGCCCGCCGTGAGGTGCGCCCGGCGCAGCCCATCGGCTTCTTCGCCTGGTTACCGCTATACTCTACTGCAGTGCAGTCTGACGCAAATCTTTTTGGGCGTGCTGTGAACGAATTGCTGGCCAGCGGGCATAGACAATTGCAGGTCAGGACTCGGGGCGCCGCGACCTGCGCTTGGCCGTCTTGCCCCCAGCACGGAGCCCACAGCGATCATGACTTTGCGCGCCATTGGCATGGAGGTTCCCTTGTTCTGGCGGCGTAGTCCGCCGGCGGGCGACGCCTTGGTAGAGAGACTGCGCCAAGGCGACCTGGCGGCGGTGGGCGAAGCCTACGACCTGCACGGCGCTGCGGTGGTGAGCTTTGCGCGGCGGCTGGTAGGCGATGGCGACAGCGCGCTCGACCTGACCCAGGAAGTGTTTGTGACCCTGCCCAAGGTGGCCAAACGCTTTGATGGAACCTGCAATTTGCGCACGTTTATCATGGGTATCGCCGTCAATCACGCGCGCCACCACCTGCGAGCAGCGGTGCGGCGGCGGCGAGCCTGGGAGCGGTCGGCGCTGGAGCAGCCCGATCAAACCGAGAGCCCCGAGCGCGGTGCGGCTGACCAACAGCTGGCCCGGGCGCTGCAAAGGGCTCTGGATGCGCTGCCCCTGGACCAGCGGGTGGCCTTTGTGCTGTGCGAAGTTGAAGAGAAGACCTCTAGCGAAGCCGCGCTGGTCACCGGCGCGCCAGAAGGCACCATGCGGACGCGTCTTTTTCATGCCAAGCGCAAATTGCGCGAGCTGCTGGCCGCGGAGGGCTACCGATGAGCGACGACCTGCTGCAGCGCGCGGCCCGTGCCTTGCGCGATGAGGCGGACGGCCACAGCGGCCCTGGTCTGCCCAAGCAAGCTATCTTAAAGAAGATTGAGGCAAATCGCCGCGCTTCGGCGCAGCGCTGGGCCGTGGCGACGCCATTGGTGCTGCTGCTGGTGACCTCTACGGCCATTGCCGCAGCCACGGGGGCCTTGCCCGGCGTGTGGCAGAAGGTCAAGCAACTGGTGGCGCCGGCTGAGCAAACCGTCGCCGGCCCGTCCGCGGCCCCGCCGGCACCAGAGGCCCCCCGCCGCGCTGGTACGCCGGCGACGGGGCAGGTTCGTTCGGCCGCCGAGCCGGCGCAGCCCGCGCAGCCAGCGACAGCTCCGCTGCCGGCGCCGGAGGTCGCGCCGCTTGCTCAGGACCTAGCCCCCCCGGCAGAAGCGCCAGTCCCCAGCGAGCAGGCGCGGAACGAGCAGGCTATCGCCAGCCCACCGGTGGCACTGCAGCACGACCTGCAGGTGCAACGGGCTGGTGCCCCGGCTCGCAAGGAACCGCTGAGAGCGGCTGATGCTGCCACGGCGTCGGCGCCAGCACCGCGGGCCGAGCAGCCCCCTGCCCCGCCGGCTGCGCCGGAGGCCGCGGCCAGCCCGCCGGCTGCCACCGCCCCCCCCGCCAGCCCTGCCAACCCACTGCAGCCGTTCCGCGCCGCCCAGCGCCTGCAGTTCAAAGACAAGAACTGGCTTGCCGCCTTGGCCGCCTGGGACGCCTACCTGTTGCAGTCGCCTCGCGATGCGTTGGCCCCGGAGGCGCGGTGGAACCGGGCGATTTGCTTGCTGCGCCTGGAGCGGACGGCCGAGGCCCGCCAAGCGCTACAGCCTTTTGCCCAGGGAGCGGAAGGTGGGTACCGCCAGGCTCAAGCTGTTGATTTGCTGAAGGAAATTGATGGCGGGGAGTTGTAAGGGGCCTGGCCGATGGCAGGCTATGCGCCAAGCAGGACCTGTCGCCATCGTGGAGCAGAGGGCGAACTCAGGGGTAGGGGGCTGCGATCGTGGCGTGCCGTTTGCGACCGCCTTGGCGCGCATGTTGATCGCCGCGTCGACTACGCTGAGCGTGTTGCCGCATTCGCCGAGCACTGCGACCTTGACGGACGGCAGGCGCAGCTGAGTCCGACCAAGACGAACGGTACCGCAATGGGTGCCGCCTGAGCGACTTGCCTCCTTCCCAAAAGCCTGTATCTACTTGACTATACCGTCGCCAGCGGCTACCGTCCCGCCGACCGCGGACTTCACCAAGGCCCGCTGTTATCTAACTGAAGCAGCGAGTTATCTCACATTTGCGAGCGCCAGTTCGCCCTTCCCCGCTCCCCAAGGCAGTCCGTCGCGAGGCCAAGGTGTACAGATTCATCAACTTCAAGAGCTTTGCCGATGCCACGCTCGATCTGGACCGGTCACCAGTGACAATCCTGGTCGGGCGCAATGGGGCGGGCAAATCCAACGCCTTTGAGGCCCTTGCGGTGCTCGGCGGCTTGGCAGCCTCGATACCCGTATTTGAGATGGTGGGCAAGGACGGCGGCCGGCTCGGAACGGTTCGCGGCGGCCTCGGGTGGGCGGTTCGCGCAGGCCAAACCGAAACCACCTTGGCGGTGAGTGAGGCTGCGGGCGGGAACTCGCTAACCTACTCGGTCACCGTAAAGGTGCCCAAGCCCGATGGAGCGAAGTCGACGCCGTCGATTGTGGCGGAAGAGTTGACGGCCAACGGTGTGCGACTGCTGCAAGCAAAGCAGAGGGGCAAAGGCATTCTTCGGGTGAAGTTCGAGGCCGAGGACAACAAAGTCAAGCAGATCAACGTGGGCGCCACGGCCACTGTCCTAGTAGACGCCGCTGAGGGTGGCACCCTGCCGGCATCGCCGCGCCTTCGAGCAAGCGCGACCGCCGCGATGGCCCTGGCTGCCGTGCCTTTGGTGCTACATCCAGATCCACGGGCAATGCGCGAATACTGCCAATTTGGCGAGACGCAGCTAGCTCCGGATGCCAGCAACCTGGCCGCGGTCCTTTACGCATTGACGCGGCCGAAAACTGGCGACCCTGAGGCCATGAACAGGATTACTGCGGCTCTCAGGGCATTGCCAGAAGAGCCTTTTGTGGCGATCAAGGCTATCCGCACTGCAATGGGCGATTGCACGTTTGGCTTGGCCGATGAGCGCGACCGCATCCTCTGGGGCGCTCGCCTATTGTCAGACGGCACGCTTCGTGCGCTGGCGATCCTCGTCGCCCTCGAAACCACATCACCAGGCGCTGTCCTGGCCATCGAAGAATTCGACGACGCGGTGCATCCCGCACGCGCAGCAGAACTGAGCGCAGTCATTTGGGAGTGTGCCGAGCGGCGCGGCCTCAAGGTACTGGTTTCGACCCACAACGTCGCGACGCTCAATGCTCTGACGGCTAAACAGTTGCGTGGCGTTGTCCTGTGTTGGTGGGACGCCAAGACCGCGGCGTCCCAGTTGCGGCACTTGACCGACCTGCCCTCGCCGGAAGCATTTGTCAGCCCTGGGCATTTGGGCGACGACGTCACGGCGGAACGCTATCGCGCGCACTTGCTCCCGGATGCTGAGTTTGCGGCCCTGCGGGAAAAGGCGGTTGCGGCAACCTTCGCGCGCCTGCGCCAACTGCGGACAGGCCAGGAGGTGGGCTGATGGCGCTATCGGTCTACATCGTCGACACCGGCTACCTACTTGCTCTGCTAGACGTCCCTGGCGAGACTCTGGCTCCAGCAGGCCAGCTGCCCAGCAAGCGCGCCAAACGCTTTCCGCCGCGGGAACCCAGCGAGGCGGAAGAAGTCGAACGGCGGTTTCGCAAGGCAGTCGCCAGCCGGGCTGAGATCATCGTTCCCCTGGCCGTGCTTTATGAAGTCGCTTCGCATATCAATGACATCGATGGGTCGCGCCAAGTGGCGAAGCGCTATGCCGACGCGTTGCTGCAACTGGTGAGCGATTCCCTTAGCGCCACGCCAGCCAGCCTCTTCCAGATTGAGCCGCGCCCTGAACTTAAAGAATTCATGGCGACCCTTGGGGCATTTGCCCATGACCACGTGCTTCGGAGCCACTCCCTGGTCGACACGGCCCTCGTCCGCCTCGCTGAAGCTAAGAAGGCGGAAGGGCCCCATCGCGAGGTCTACATCTGGACTTGGGAGAGGCGGCGTAATGGGATTCGGTCGTGCTCGCCCGACGTTGAGGCGGAGCCGTTTCCCAGTTGGGCGGACTGAGGTGGCCTTTCCGGGGCGCATCCGCCAACCGATTCTTGGCCCTCCATCGCCGAACAGGCCACCATCCGCAGCTGAATTTTCTTCTGGATCGCAGCCATACCGCCTGTGCTCCGGTACGCGCAGCGCAACGCCGCCATCGCGGCGCCGCCAGGACGATCCCAGCGCATCCCGGCGCGCTTCATCCGCTGCTGCAGCACGTGATTCGCGGCACTT
>CAIXGW010000075.1 GCA_903919145.1 uncultured Myxococcales bacterium | reverse complement strand
CCCAGATTCCAGGGGTTGTGGGTGATGCCCCAGATCACGTTCTCTGATTCCTGCGCCAAGAGCAGCTGCGGAACGTTGGTCTTGCCCAGAGGAATGGCGCCCTGGTCGCGCAGCACCCGCACCGTCACCGCGTCGGCCGCTGCGGGCTTGTTCTGGCGGTGGCGCAGGCCCATGGTCGAGTCCATGCCCTGCATGTCAATGTTTTCTTTGATTGTGATCGGCAAGCCGTGCAGCAGGCCCACCGCAATGCCGCTCTTGCGCTCGCGATCGGCGCGCTTGGCGCTGTCGCGGGCCTCCGCATCCAAGGGCGAGACAAACGCCCGCACCAGCGGGTCCACCTGCTGGCGCCGAGCGATCAGGGCCTCGACGATCTCCAGAGAAGAGCACTCGCCGCGGTCCAGAGCCATTCGCAATTCGGTAGCACTAAGTTGGTGAAGCTGCATGGCGGCAGCGTACCAGGGGTCGCTTGGCTTTGCACCGGTGGCCGAGGCCCGCTATCCTCGACCGACCCCAGCGGAGTTGCCCCATGCCCGACCTTGACCCGCCAGCGCCTGCCTACGCCGCTGCGACTGAAGACAACGCCTTGGATACCCATGAAGATGCAGGGGAAAGGCGCAGCTATCTGGCCGACCCGCAGGCCGTAGATTCCGTTGACTTTGACGCAGCACTGGGAGAGGCGCTGGCCGCGGTAGAGCGCCTGGAGCACAAGTCAGAAGCCCCGGTGGTGCATAGCCGCGATGGGGATGGCGGCCATGGGCGCCAAGAGGTCGGCCAGCTCCGTCGCGATCTTGAGGAGGGGCGTCGCGACCTGGCAGAAGCACGTCGCGAGCTGGCCAAAACCAAAGCCGAGCTGGGGCGAGCTCAAGGGGACCTGGCTTCGCTGCGCCGCCTGACCCAGCGACTGGAGGCAGACCTGCCCAACCAGACAGCGCGCCGCCTGCTTGGTGACCTGCTGCCGGCCCTGGATCACCTGCACACCCTCTGCCACTATCTGTTGCAGCGCGGTGCCTTGTCAGCGGCCGACCAGCAAGCCGTAGAGATGCTGGACACCGAGTGGAAACGTGCCCTGCAGCGCCTGCAGCTGGAGCCCTATGACGCAGTTGGTCAGCCGTTTGATGCGCAGCTGCATGAGGTTATTGCCACTGTGGCCGATCCCAGTCAGCCAGCCGGCGCCGTGTTGCGCCAGGCGGGGCGCGGCTACCACCTGGCGGGCAAGCTGCTGAGGATGGCCTCGGTGGTCGTCAACGCGGTTGGCCCTGGCCGCTCAGGCGGCTGAGCTCGCCGGAGTCCGGGGGGCGCCGAGCTTGCCAAGCCACTAGTACCCAAGGCCGTTAATTCGATCCGGGTTGCACCCGGTTCTTGTTCACGGGCATTGGCTACTACGACTGGGTCATTTTCCGTACCCCAAACCACGTCCGTTCCGGAACCCGGAACGTACTTGGGGTTTGGGGTACTAGCGGCTTCCGGCCCTGCAACACCAGGCGGGGCCAGCCCGGCGCGACCGATAAGCCTTGGGTACTGGCGATCTTGCGCACTTGCGGCAGAGGGTGCTAGCGCAGACGCTCGTTGACGCGGTTGGACAGCTCGATCAACTGGTCGGCGGTGCAGGTCTTGGTCGAGCAATTGACCGCAACCACCAGCGGCCGGCGCTGATCGGCAAACACCAGCGAGACCACGCCGCCAAAGAAGGCGCGAAAGCCCTGGTCGGTCACCTTGTTGGTTGGGGCGACGTTGCTGTAGGTGTTGCGCATCGTGTTGAAGCGGGTGCGGCTCTCGGCCAGGTTGCTGTCTCGCCATACCTGCACGGCCAAGCCGAACTGGTCACCCTTTTCTGGCTGGAAGTACAGGACGTTGTAGGTCGGCGACGGCTTGGCCCCTGGCAGCTCGCTGCGGCGCAGCTTGGCCTTGTCTCCCAGGACGCGGGTGACATCGACGGTCGACAGGTAGCCAGTGATATCCAAGGGCGGCTCGCCCGAGTCCAAGGCGCCTGGGCGCTCTGGTGGCGGCTCGGCGGCGGCGACCGGCGGTGCGCCGACTGGCAGAACTGGCGCTTCGGGGGCAGGCCCTTCGGCGCCCGGCGCTTCGGCGGCCGGTCGTAGCGCGCCAAGGGGCGGTGCGGCTTCTGGGGCGGCGCTGCCCAACGGGCTACCGGCGCCAGCACGACCGGCAGGGGCTGAGGCAGGGGCTGCGGCAGCGCCAGCCGGCGGTTCGGCGGACGGAGCCTGGACCGGAGCCAGTGCGGTCTCTGGGGTAGCGGCCTCTGGTCCGGGGGCTGGGCGGATGGCGGCCGCATCGGCGATCGCCGCCACGGGCGCAGTTGGGCTGTCGTTGGTCGGGGCTCGCATCCGCGTCGCCTCGCTGGGCAGGGGGGCGGCGGCCGTGGCGCCAGCGTCGCGGGATTTTTTCTTGACCATTGGCGCATTTCCGGTGGCTACGGCTTCCACCGGGTCGGCCTTCTTCCTGCAGCCGGTCGGCATGGCCACAGCAACCAAGGCCGCCGCCACGGCTGTCAGCCTCTGCATGCCGCCAAGCCATGGATGCTGCCGGGCGGCTGGACTGGGGGACAGGGCTGTGTGGGCGTTGGTCATCGCAGGCCTTGAAAAAATGCGCCGCAGATACGCCGCGGCGCCGGCAGTCTAGCGCAAGATTGAGTACTCGGCCACTGCACGCGGCAAAGCCACACCACAGCGACAACTTCAGACCTAGCACAACACCGGGCCGCCCGCGCCGATTCCCAATGCGCCGCGCGGAATTTGCCGGGCGCGGCCCAGGCTAAGTCGACCAGCACCTCAAACCCCAAGTTCGTTCTGGGTTCCGGAACAGAGGCGGTTTGGAGTGCGCAAGTAGACCCAGCCGCAGTAGCCAAGACCTGTGAACAAGAACCAGGTGCAGCCCGGATCGAATGAACGGTCTTGGGTACCAAACTGTGGCGCGGCGATTCTCTGGCCCGGCGCATTGGCGGGTGTTTGCCGCCCCCGCTTGACCCGTGTGCTTGGCGCCAGCACAATGCAAGGTTGCCATCGGTCAGGTTCGCGCAATTATCGCCGGTCTTGCCCGCGTCTCGCAGTTGGAGCCCATCATGCAGCAGCCTCTTTCCGTCTTCTTGGCCGAAACCTTGCCCGCGCGCACAGGATTTCGCGGAGCGCTGCGGTCGGCAGTGGTGGTGACCCTGCTGGCCATCGCGGCCTGCGGCGGTTCCAAGGAGCAGACCAAAGAGGCCGAAGGCGGCGCGCCGGCTCGGCAGACCATTTCCAACGATCCGGTCCAGGAAGAGCGCAGCGCCTCCGCCGTGATCGAGCGCATCGATGTCAACGGCGACATGAAGCCAGACGTGTTCAAGTACTACTCGCTGGTCGACCAGGCGGGCGGCGACGGCAAGGGCGCCAAGGTCCAGCTCAAGGCCCTGGTTCGCAAAGAGATCGACGTCAACTTTGACCAGCGCATTGACATCGTAGAGTACTACAAGGGTGAGCCGAACAAAGAAGTCAAAGAGCGCGAGGAGTACGATCTCGACTTTGACGGCCGGGTCGATGAAGTGCGGCGCTATGAGGACGGCACGCTCAAGGAAGTCCAGTTCGACCTTGGCTTTGACGGCCGCAGCGACACCTGGATGTTCTACCAGATGACCAAGAACGAAGAGGGCAAGGACGTCAACCGCCTGTACGAGCGCCGCCGCGATCAGAATGGCGACGGCAACATCGACGTGTGGGAGTACTACGTCAAAGGCCAGCTGCAGAAGCTGGGCACCGACTCCAACGGCGATGGCACGCCCGACCAGTTTACCCGGGTCGACGAGAAGCGCTGATCTGCTAGCCAAGCCCCCGGGCTGCTCCTTCGCTCTGGGCTGGACTCATCTCATTATTTCAGGATCTTGTGCGCGGCTGTCAGGCTGGACCTCGCTTCCTTGGCCCCAGAGCCAGTCGATCCGCCCCGGCTTATCGCGCCGAGCTGGTGGCGGCAGGCGCCATGGGCATGGGCTGACCGCTTGGCCGCCGATCGGCCGGCGGATTCAGAAACAGCTCGACCAAGTGGTCGCCGTCTCGCGCCAGGGCGACGACTCGCCACGGCTGCAGCCCCAAGGCGACTTCGCGCACCTGGGCGACCAGCATGGGCGTGGCGCTGCGATCGGCGGCCAGCATCAGCCGATTGGCGGCAAGGCCTGAGCGGCGCTGCCATTCGTCGGTCGCCCAGCGCAGCAGGGCGCTGAGCCGTTGATCGGTCCCCGCTTGCTCTGGGGTTAGCGTTCGCTCCAGGACCTGGACGCCCTGGGCTGAAATGGCCACGACCAATTGCTGGTCTGGCGCAAACGCCGGCAGCTTGCGAAAGGGCAGCCGTGCCCAGCCGGGCAGAAGCTCGCCTATCTGCCGCTCCGGCAGCTGCAGCCGAAGCGCCTGCTCAATGGCGCTGGCAGGGTGCACGGGGCCCTGCACGGGCCGCGGAGCCGCCGCTAGCCGGGGAGCCGGCGTACTGGCCTCCGGCGCTGGCGGCCCAGAGCAGCCGCGACCACAACCCGCCAAAGCTGCACTGGCGACGACCAGGACCGCCGCCAAACGCTGCGCCCGCCGCGGCCAGCGCGCCCCCACAGCCGCGGCATGGCTCATGGCGCCCCCCAGCTGAACTGCAGGGGGCCTTTGAATTGCAAAGGTAATTTTGGGGCAATCGCCTTGACCGGAAAGCCGCGGCAGGTGCCGCTGTGGGGCGCGCACTTGCCGCCAGGGCCGTCGGCGACGGTGCCGCCGCAGGTGACCAGCTGCAGGGGCTGATAGGGATCGATCCGGTACCATTTCTGATTGAAGACAAAGGCATAGCCCTGGCCGCTTATCGCGTTGCCCTCGGTATAGTAGCCGGCCACGACCGGTTCGCTGCAGCTGGCGTCAGCCACGCCCAGCCGCGGGTTGATGACGGCGCCGCTGGACATCTGGACCCCAAAAAACAACCCGGTGGCTGGCGAATAGACCAATGCACCGTCGCGGAGAATGTCGATGCCAGAGCCAAGCGATAGCGATGGATGACCGCGCTGCACCAGCACGCCCACCGCTGCGCCGCCACTGTCGACGACCCACAAGCCGCCGCCGCTGGCCGGGCTGGCTGCCTGGGCGTCGGCATCGGCGTCGGCATCCGCGGAGGTGGGGCCATCCAGAGAAACGGCATCGGCCGCGGCGCCCGGAGAATTGGAGCCGGCGTCGACAACGGCCACGGGATCCGTCTGCGGGTCTGCAGAGCGAGTGCACCCGCAGGTCAGCGCAAGAAAAAGCACAGGAATTATAGACCTATAGCAGGAGAGCCCTACCGCTGGCGGGGTGAAACAGGTCATGGGCTGGGGTGCTCCTTTTGCCAAGCTTGCCGGACCTGCTGGACAGCCCGATCTTGGTGATCCTTGGCCTGTTCAGCCACGGCCAGCATCCACGCCGGGGCCTGGGGGCCAGCCTTGCGCGCTCTCTCCCAAAACCCCAGCAGCTCTGTCAGCAGGGCCGGCTCGCCCTGGCGGCCAAGGCGCTGCAGCTCTTCGCGGATCCACGACCGCTCAAAGGCCAGCACCATCACGGCGTGCATGGCCTCGCTGTGCAGCAAGTGGTCGCTGGCCGCCTGGGTCGCGTCGGCAAACCGGCTCACCGGCGGGGCTTTGCCCAGCTGCCCCACCCGCAGCGCGTGGGCGTCGGCCTCGCCATAGGCACCCTGGTCGTTCTCAAAGGTGTGGCGCTCTTGGCTGGCGGCCTCGGCCTCGGTGCCTGGCGCCTGCTCCTCTGGACCCTGGGCCGCCTGGCCTTTGGCCTCATCGCTGCCAGCCGCGCCTGTCGTCTTGGGTTTTTGCGGCCTGGGGCGCTCCTGCTCCATCCAGTTGGGGGCTGGCTGCTTGGTCGGTGCCGGCATGCCAACTGCATTTTCCAGGGCTTCCAGGGTGCGGCTGTCGACCGCGCCTGACTGCGGCAGGCCGTTTTGCTTCTGAAAAGCCATGAGCGCGGCGCGGGTGGCGCTGTCGATGACGCCGGTCAGCGGCAGCTTGATTCCCAGGATGACGGCCAGAGCGGCCTGCACCCAGCGCGCCAGCCGCTGCATCGGGTCGGCCGCCTTGGGGCGGAAGGCCTGCGGGGTCAGCGTAGAGCGGCCATGGGCATAGCCGCTGGTAGCGCTCTGCGCCGATTTGCCTTCTGGGCCCTGCAAGCGCGCCAGCAGCGCCGTCATTTTTTCGCGGCGTTTGGCGATCTTGGCATCGCTCAGGTCCATGGTGCCTCCAGCGCGGTGGATCGCCAACCAGCGGTGATCCCAGCCATGATCCCAGGGCCTCTGGTTGGCGTCAAATCCGCCCCGGCCGTACGCCGGCCCAGCCTAGCCCAGCCCAGCTCACGGTTCAGCTCTGCGCCGGTAGCACGGCCTGCGCCAGCGACCCCGCCAGCCAGCGGTCGAGGATCACCTTGGCGGCGTGCTTGTCGACCTCGCGGCGCCGCCGGGCTGCGCGCAGCCCCAACAGGCGAAGATCCTGGTGGGCCTGGGCCGTAGAGTCGGCTTCGTCGACCAGCCAGACCGCCAGCGGCTGGGCATTGGCCAGGGCTTGGGCAAAACCCTTTGCCAGCTGAGCACTTTTCTCTTCATCGCCCAGCTGCGGCGGCAGGCCGACCACCACCACCGCCACCTGCTGTTGCGCCAGCATCGGCAGCAGGGCCTGCAGGTCCAAGCGGGTGCCGCGGCGCTCTAACACTTGCCACGCCATGGCCATTTCGGCGCGATCGTCGGTCACGGCAAGGCCGATGCGGGCCCGACCCACGTCTAGCGCCAGGGCCTTGAGGTGGCGCGGCGGGGCGGCGGCGGGCGGCTGGTCAGGGGTCATGGGGCTCCAATTGGGCGGTGGCACAGCGGCCCGCGCCAAGCTATTCTAGCGCAACCAGCCCTGTGGCTGCAGAGACTGCGCATGCCCGCTCCGGTGACCGTCTATCGAACCACGACCTGCCCCTACTGCACGGCCGCCAAGCGGCTGCTGGAGCAGCGCAAGATCGCCTATGAAGAAGTCTTTCTGGATCAAGATGCCGAGCGCATGGCCGAGCTGAAGGCCCGCCACGACTGGCGCACTGTGCCCATGGTGTTTGTCGGAAGCCATTTTGTGGGCGGCTACACGGATCTCAAGCAACTGGATGACAGCGGCGAGCTAGCCAAGTTGCTGGCGGCTCAGCAGTGACCGAGCACCGGCTGCCGTTGCGTCGCCTCAATTGGCGGCGGGCCGCATGGTCTGTCGTCGTGGGGAGCCTGCTGGCGCTTGGCTGCGGCTCTGCGGGCAACCCTGCGCTGCAGCTCAAGGAAGCCGTAGAAGAGTACACGCGGTCGATGCGGTGGGGCCACATTGAGAGGGCGGCGGCCTACGTGCCGGATTCGCTGCGCCAAGCCTGGATCCGCCAGCGCCGCCAGGCCCAGGCAGAAATTCAGGTCCACGAGTATGACATCCGCGCGGTGGAGCATACCCCCGGGTCAGAAAAGGCCCGGGTCATCGTGCTGGCTGTGTGGAGCCGCCCCTCTGATCCGGTGACGCGCCAGCAGCTGTTGGCGCAAGAGTGGCGCTACCGCGAGCGGCTGTGGACAATGGTCGGCCAGACCGAGATCAAGACGGCTCCCCAGGTGCAAGCACCGCTTTCTCCTTCAGAGGCCTTCTGATCGCCGCCCCCTCCTTTCTTGAACCATCTGCCCAGAAGAGCCCTGCGAGGTTTCACCCAGCCATGACTGCCCCGACTGCCGCCTTTGACGCCGCCGGCCCCCGCGCACCTGCCGTGGCCCCACTGCCGCTGCTCAGCGATAAGGCCCCGATTGTTGTGCAGAAATTTGGCGGTTCGTCGGTGGCAGATGTCGGCCGGATCCATCAAGTCGCTGCACACATTGCCCACAGCTATGCGCAGGGTCGGCGGGTGGTGGCTGTGGTGTCGGCCATGGGCAAGACCACGGATCAGCTGATGAAGCTGGCCCACGAGGTCAGCGACGCGCCCGATCGCCGCGAGCTCGACATGCTGCTGACCGCCGGCGAGCGCATTGCCATGGCGCTGGTGGCGATGGCGGTGCGCGACCACGGGCTGCCGGCCACCAGCTTGACCGGCAGCCAGTGCGGCATCCTGACCAGTGACACGCCGGGCGGTGCCCGCATCGTAGAGGTCCGGCCGTTCCGCGTGCAAGACGCCCTTGATCTGGGTCATGTGGTGATTGTGGCCGGCTTTCAGGGCGTGTCTTGGCGCCGCGAAGTCACGACGCTGGGCCGCGGCGGATCGGACACCACCGCGGTCGCGCTGGCGGCAGCGCTGGGGGCGGAGTGCGAAATCTACAGTGATGTCGACGGGATCTACTCTGCCGATCCGCGCTTGGTGCAGGTGGCGCAGCGGCTGGACGCCCTCTCTCACGATGAAACGCTGGCGCTGGCCCGGGCTGGCGCCAAGGTGCTGGCGGCGGATGCGGTCGCCTATGCGCGGTTGCACGGAATTGCCCTGTATGCGCGCAAGACTGCGGGCGGCGGCGAAACGGTGGTGCGCCTGGATGCCCCCTCGGACCGGCCGTGGATCAGCGGGGTGGCGGCGCGGCCCAGCGCTGTGCTGCTGGCGTGGCGCGATGAGCCGGGTTTGCGCCAGCTGGTCCAGGCTGAGCTAGAGAAAAATGCGGTGACCCCAGTGTTTTTTGGCGACGGCCCGCTGTCGCTGCTGGTGGTGGCGCGCGACGTGGCCGACGCCGTCGACCCTGCCTTTGACCGGCTGACGGCGCGGCTGCGCCAGGTGATTGGCCCTGCGCTGCTGGCCGGCGCGGAAGGCACACTGGTGTCTATCGTCGGCCCGGCGGTGGGGCGCGAGCCCGGTCTGCACCGCGAATTTGCTGAGTCTTTGAACGCGGTGGTCGGCGGTGCGGTGCCCTGGCTGGTGACCCACGGCCTGACCCTGTCGGCCCTGGTGGCTCCAGAGCTGGCCACGGCGGCCGTGCAGGCGCTACATCGGCGCTTTGTCCAAGGAAACCCATGAAGCAAAGCCCATTGCTCCGGCGCGCTGTGATGGCGCTGCTGGTCGCCGCAGCGCTATGGGGCTGCTCTGGGGCGGCGACGCAGATGCCGGCCGGCGGTCCCACCGCCCCCGCGGACCTGTTGGCGGCGCTGCGGCCGCCCAAGGTGCAGACCCTGCAGGGGACGGCCCGCTTGGAGGCTTTCTTGGCGGGAGATCGGCGCTCCGTCACCCTGCTGGTGCTGGCCAAGCGCCCACAGGCCCTGCAGTTTCAGGCCCTGGCGCCCACCTTGGACATGCTGGCGTTGCTGTCTACCGATGGCCAGCGCTTCTTGTCCTACGAGCGCGGCGGCAACCAGTGCCTGACCGGCGCAGCCTGCCCCAACAACCTGGCTAGATTGTTGCCCTTGCCCTTGCCCGCGCCGGAGTTGGTAGCGGCCCTTCTTGGCGACTTGACGCCTCTTGACGTGCCGGCCGACCAGCGCGCCCTGGCCTGGGACGGCGAGCGCCAGCTGTACCGCTTGGAGCTTGGTAGCAAAGATGGCATGCAGCAACACTATTTTGTAGAGCCGCGCACCTTTGCCCCGGCCGGCGCGGTGTGGTACCTGCGCGGCGAGCGCGTGGCGTCGCTGCAGTATGATGGCGAACAGGTCGCCGGTGGGCTGCGCCGCTGGCTCAAGGTCAAGTCGGTGCGCCCGGTGGTTGACATGACCATAGAGCTGCGCGACATCCAGGTAGACGCGCCTTTGGGCGACGAAGCCTTTGCAGTGACCTGCCCAGAAGGGATGCGCCAGGTCGAGCTGCCTTGCGACCCCTCGGCTGCCCGTTGAAGCGGACTCAGCGGTGCTGCCAGCGCCACCTGCCGCCCAGGGTGCCACGGAGCTAGTCCCAGGCGCCGGGGGCTGCAGTCAGGTCGGCCGTTGGCGGTTTTTTCAAGGGTTGTCTAGAGTTTTGGTCAGTGCCCAAGGGCTGACGGGCACAAGCCAAGAACCCGCACGGGTCGGGCAAATGGGGCGAGGATGGACAAGGGGCGCTTGATTGTGTTGGAAGGGACCGATGGGGCCGGCAGCACCACCCAGGGCGATGAGCTGGCGGCGTGGCTGCAGGAGCTGGGCCTAGAAGTGGTCCGCACCGCCCAGCCGTCGCCTCTGCCGACCGGGCAGCTGATTCGCCAAATTTTGCGAGGTGATCTGCAGGGCATCGACGCGGCGGTGGTGGCGCTGTTGTTCGCCGCTGACCGGGTGGACCTGGCTCACCGGGTCATGGAGCCAGCCTTGCAGCGCGGGGCATGGGTGGTGTGCGACCGCCACATCGCCAGCTCGCTGGCGTTTCAGGTCGTCGATGGTCAAGGCGGCATCGAACCGGCGTGGATCACCGCGATCAACAGCCGCGCCATGGCTGCGGACCTGACGCTGTGGCTCGATCTGCCGGTGGCCACAGCGTTGCAGCGCATTGAGTCGCGCGGCAAGCCTCTGGAACGCTTTGAGGTTGCTGAGACGCTGCAAAAAGTCCGCCAGCGCTACCAGGAGGTCTTTGCCGCGCCGGGGCCGCTGCTGGGCCACATCGCGGTTGTGGATGCCGCCGCTGCCCGAGATGCGGTAGCCTGTGCTATACGTCAAACGGTCCGTGAGTTGTTTGCCCTGCCGGAGCGCCGATGAGCGATCGTCCCCAGTCCGCGCCTGAAAATCCACCGCCCGTCGCCGCTGGCCCCTCCACCGCGGCAGTGGTGCGCGTTCATGGCACGGCCCATGCCGCCGGCGACCCTCAGCATGCGACGATCCCCCACGTCAATGGCACCGACAGCGAGTCCGCTCCCGATGCCGCCGAGGCCGAGGCGGTGGCCAGCGTCACCATGGATGACCTGCGCGACGGCCTGCCGACCCGCCGCGAAGGCGATGACACCCGCGAGCAGCTCGACGAAAAGATCCGTGCGCACCTGGACAAAGTTGAGGCCAAGAAGGACCCGCTGATCGGTCAGATGGTCGGCGGGCGCTTTTTGGTGCTCAAGAAGATCGGCGCAGGCGGCATGGGATCGGTGTACCGGGCGCGGCAAGAGGGCATGGACCGCGACGTGGCCATCAAGGTCCTGCTCGCCGACCTGACCCAGAATGACACGGTGCTGCGCCGCTTTACCCTGGAGGCGCTGGCAGTTTCGCGGCTGCGCCACCCCAACACCATTCAGATCTTTGACTATGGCCAGACCCCAGACGGCAATCCCTACATCGCCATGGAGATGCTGGAAGGGCTTACCCTGTATGACCTTTTGCGCAAAGAGCGGCCGCTGCCGATTCGCCGGGCGATGCGGATCATGGCCCAGGTCGCCGCCTCTTTGTCAGAAGCGCACAGCAAGGAGATCGTCCACCGCGACCTCAAGCCTGAGAACATCTTCTTGGTGCAAGTGGGTGACAATGCGGACTTTGTCAAGGTGCTCGACTTCGGCGTGGCCAAGCTGCGCGACCACAAATCCGATCAAGGCACGCTGACGCAGGCGGGCTCGATTTTTGGCACGCCGCGCTACATGAGTCCAGAGCAATGTTCTGCCCAGCCGGTGGACCTGCGCAGCGACCTGTATACGCTGGGCGTGATCCTGTACGAGATGATCACCGGCCAGGCGCCGTTTGTGTCTGACCAGGCGCTGTCTTTGCTGCTGGCCCACGTCAATGACCCGCCGCGGCCGCCCAGCGCCGCGACCGACAAACAGGTGATTCCCGCTGAGGTAGAGGACTTGGTGCTGCGGCTGCTGGAGAAGCTGCCAGAGAACCGCCTCAGCTCGGCAGGAGAGCTGGCCAAGCGCTGCGAGGAGTTGGCTGCCCAGCTGCCCGCCGCCTTTGACCAGTGTGTAGGCACCGCTGAAGAGGCAGAGAGCTTGGGCGTGCGGGTCTCGGTGCTGACGGCCGACAGCCTGCCGACCGCGCGAACCTTGCGCTTGGGGGCTGGGGAATTGGCGGCAGGGGTCAAGGCGCCGGCCCTGGAGATGCCGCCGCTAGCGCCGGCCAAGGTCTCTGGGGTGGTCAAGGGCGGGTTGGGCGCGGTGGCGCTGCTGGCCGTGGGCGCCGTGGCGTGGGCGCTGACGCGCGACCCCCAGGTGGTGGTCAAGACCGAGATCGTCAAGGAGCAGGTGACCGTCACGGTGCCCGGCGCCGCGCTGGACGAAAAGAACGTGCGCTTGACCATCAGCAGCAATCCCGCCGGAGCCAAGATCCTGCGCGGTGACGTGCTGCTGGGCACGACCAACGCCACTCTGGACCACGCCAAAGGCACGGCCCGCGAGAATTGGCAGCTGATCCGCGACGGCTACGAGCCCTACAGCCTAGAAGTGATGTTTGACAAGTCGCAAGTGCTCAGCATCGACCTGAAAAAGCGCATCGAAAATCCAGTTTTGCCGCAGCAATCGCCGGTGGCCGAGCCGCAACGCCCCGCCGCTCGAGGCGAGGCCAAGGCGGCCCAGCCTAGGCCCGAGGTCAAGGCTGAGGCCAAGCCCGAGGTCAAAATCGAGCCCAAGGCCGTCGAGCCCAAGCCGGCCGAAGCCAAGCCGGCCGAACCCAAGCCAGAGCCCAAGAAGAAGAAAGACGAGCTGGTTGACGACCTGCAGTAGTCCGTCGGTCCAACCCAACCCAACCCAGCCCAATCCAGCCAACCCAACCCAACCCAATCCAACCCAACCCAGCCAGCAGCCGTCGCAGCCCCCAAGGTGGCGCCTTGCGGTCAGCCATCGCTGGCGCCCCGCGGCGCTAGCCTTGAGCAAGGCAGGCGTGGACTGCACAATTCGCCAGCCCCAAGGGATGGGTCTAGAGGTCTTTGGCGCAGCGGAAGCCGACCGACAGCAGCGGCTGGTCCGTGGGCTTGACGGTCTGCAGGCGCGTGTCAGCGCGGCCGTCGCAGGCGTGGGGGGCGTCGGCAAAGGAGCCGCCGCGCACCACCCGCTTGGCAGCGACGTTCTTGCCGGTGTACCAGCCCGCCAGTGGCGCGCTGCCGGCTTTGGGCTTGGCGCAGATCGGCGTCTTGCACGGCATGTAGCAGTTTGGCTTGCCCGAGGACGTGCTGTTGTCGCCGCAAACGCAGTTCAAGCACGAAGAGCTACAGGCATCCAGGCTCATGGTCTCAAGGCACTTCAGGCAGTCCTGGCAGGTGTAAGGCTGGCTGGCGTCGCAGGTCAGCTGGTCGACGTAGTCGCTGGCCGTGTACTCGCCGACGTTGCCGGCCAGGTCATAGATCTTGCTGTCGCCCTCGGTCACGACGTCATCTTCTGACGTCATGACGGCGCGGGTCTGGGCCGTCCCGCCGTTGCAGGCTTTGAGGTTGACGTTGGCGCCCTTGCAGTCCTTGAGCTCGGGCTGGAATCCCAGCTGGTTGGGGGCCGACATCCACGGAAAAACGCGCTTCTCTGCGGGGGTCTTGGCCGGACCGCCGGCGGCGCGCTCCCACTCAAACTCGGTGGGCAGGCGCTTGCCCATGAACTTGCAGTACTCGACCGCCTGACTCCAGCGCACCAGGATCACCGGGTAGCGGTTGTACTTTGGGTTGGTGTAGTAGACATCGACAATGCCGGGGGGCCCGTTGTCGCCGGCGGGCAGCGAGCACTCGCCCATTTCTTCGCAGTAGCGGTACTGTTCTACCGTGACTTCATGGGCATCCAGGGCAAATGGCTTGAGCTGGACCATCACCGACGGCTCGCCGGCCACAAAGTCGGCCTTGCTCTTGCATTCCAGCTCGGATTGCGGGATGCCGCAGCCCAGCTCGCCCATGCCAAATGCAAAGGGTTCCGTGCCCTTGAACTCGACCATCGGCGTCGCGGCGGGGGGCGGCAATCCTTCGGCACAGCCTACAGCCAGCCAGGCAAGCGCTAGCGCGCAGCTCAGGGCCCTCCGGCTGCCATCGACGGCTGTCTTTGTGCGCTGCATCACGTTGCTACCTCTTGCCGTGCCCTGGTGATTCATGCTGCGGGGGCCTGACGCCGATCCAACCGCCACTCCGACCGCAACTCTTGACGCCCTCTTGCTGACCGTGCACAGCGCAAGCTAATTTTCTTGCTGGGGATTCTCTGCTCTCCGGGCATTTCAGGCGGTCGCCCGGTGGCGCTGCGCCCGCTCAAGGTGCCTTGGGTGAGCCCAACGGCAGCACTTCAATGCCCGTTGACTGCGACGGTCCTTCGACCCGCTCTTCCGCAGGCGTCGGATCGCGCACAGCATCCCAGATCACCAGCACCAAGCCCAAGCCTGCCGCCGTGCCCCCTCCGAAATAACCTGTATTTTGCCATGTTTCCAGTTCATTGAACATCGGGGAGCCACGGTATTCCTTGTCTGCATAGTAGGACGCCACCCCACCCGCGCCTGCCGCAAGAGCCCCGCCAACCAGCAGCGGCCAGCCCAGATAGCTGCGCCAACCGGAAGAGCGGTCCTGGCGCTCCATGGCGACCTTGACGCGCACCAGCTTGTCTTCGGGCACTTGCACTTGCTGCTCGATCGGGGCATAGCCGGCGCGGGCAAAGGAGACTTGGTGAGGCCCCGGCTCGACGTCGATCTGGCCGGCAAAGGGCGTCACCGCCACCACTTTGCCATCGACGATCACCTGGGCTCCGCGCACATTGACCCACACGGCCAGCGCGGCCCTCTTGACCGTCGACTTCATGGACAGTACCACGCTGACCTTGCCGCTTTGGGGCACCAGCACCTCGGCGTCCAGGTCGGTGTGGCGATCGAGCTTGAGGGTGATCTTGTGGGGTCCCGGCTGCAGGCGGGTCAGCAGCGGGGTGGTGCCCAGCGTCGCGCCACTTTCCAGCACCTGGGCGCCCGGCGGGACCGACTGGATCGACACTTCTGGCAATGCCTCATAGGCGCGGCGCTTGAGCTCACGCATCAGCCCTTGCACGTCGGCCAGGTTGGCTGGATCAGCGCCGCTGTTCTGGGCGCGGTGCAGCTGGATGTAGGCCTCCAGTAGCTTGACCGCTTCGTCATACTCGGCGAGCTTCTCTTTGCATTTGGCCATGTTGTACAGAAAGGCCGGCCGGGGGTCGGCGGTCTGGGCCTTTAGGAACTGGGCAAAGGCTTCCTTGTACTTGAGGTCGCGGTACAAGGCCTTGCCCTGGTCGCTCAGGGCATCGGCCTCCGCTGCGCGGGGATTGTCGCTGGCGGCGACGGGCGGCGGCGGCGGCGGTGCTGGCTCGTCGGCGGCGGCGTGCAGCGGCAGCATGGCGACCAGGCCCACCGCCAGCACCGCGCTGCAAAGGCGCAGGCACCTGCGCAATTGTGCAGGCGTGGCGGGCAGTAGCAGGGGGTGGCTCACTCGTCGCTCCATCGCGCCAGGCGTCTTTGGCCGGCTTGCGTCTGTTGCTGCGCCCAGCGCGCACTCATCCAGAGAAGGCCCACCATCCTAGGAGGCTGCCGGAGTAATCGCAAGAGGTGGGGCCAAGTGCCTAAAACTGTTGCGGCTATCTATTGTCGTCGCCGGGCTGGCAGGGGGCTCGTCGCCAAAGGACCTCGGCGGCCGAAATGTCCGAATTTACTTGCGATACCTCACACGCAAACTCGAAAACCGCCCAAACGGCTTGGCAGCCCGCCGGACTAGGCTAGGAGAGGCTCTCAGCGAGACCCGGCCTTGGGCGCTAGCGTTGCTACTTCTCTACCGCCGTGCAGATGATGATCAGCCGCTCTGCTCCGGCCCGCACGTCCAGTGTGCGCCCGCCCGGGGCGACGGAACGCGTGGACTTGGACTTGGGCAGCTCCAGCAGATGGCGGACCCGAATCGGTGGGCCGGCAACGATTTCAAGCAATTGCAGGGCCAGCTCGGCGCCGTCGGGCAGCTTGATCTGGTTGCGCTGGCCGATCTGCAGCCGCAGAGCGTGCTCGCTGACCAACGCAAAGGCGTTGTAGTCCTGGTGCAGGGACACCAGCTCGCGCCGTAGATCGTTCAGCCGCGGGTCGACCCGCGCGGTCGCAGCCTTGGTGCCCTCAATGATGCGCACAGAAAAGCCCGCCGAGGCCGTTGCGGCAGCCGGCTGAGCCTGGGCGCTGGCGGTCAGTGCAGGGGCGACCAATGCGGTTGCGACCACCGACGCTTGGGCCACCGCGCACGCTGCCGCCCGCCAAGCCCTGCTCACACGAGTCCAGATCATCCTTCCCCCTGGCCCTGGAAGTGCCAGATCACTGTCGGCTGACTGGGTTGCGAGCCGGGCGTTACCGCCACCGAGCCCGAGTCCACCTCCAACTCCTCAATGATCACATCTGGCTCTGCAGTGGCTGGTGCGCCGCCGATCGACTCAATGGTTTGCTGAGAGGCCACGGCAGGCGCCTCCCCAGTGGCCGCAGGCACTGGCGGTTGGCTGGCCCGCGCAAGCAGCACCACCGCCGCCAGCGCCGCTGCCCCCAGGGCCAGGCTCGCCTTGCCAAAGCCAAACGCCCGCAGCAGCTCTCGCCAGCCCGCGCGCAGGGCAGCCTGGCCGTCTTCGCTGGCCAATTCGCCAGTGTTCCGCGGCGCTTGTGCCGCAGTCGCTGGTGGCAAGCGGGCCATGACCCGGCCGCGCACCATCGACAAGTCCGCTTTAAGGGCCAGGTTTTGCGGGTTGAGAGCCACGTCGGTCGCCCAGGCTTGCACCGCCACCTTGGCGCCCTGCAGGTCGGCAAAGACGGTTTGGGCGGCAGCAGAACGCTCTAACAGCAGCTCAGCCGCGGCGCGCCGCTGAGGCTCGCCAGCCAGCTCGCCGTCGGCCAACTGCACCAGCAGCTCAAAATCGCTGTCTTGCAGGACCTCGTTGGGTCCGATCGGGGGCGGCATCTCTTGGGCCTCGCGGGCGTGACTGGGGCGCTCGTGGTCAGGAGCGGCGGTGAGGTGTTCAGCCATCGCTGGCCTCCTGGCGGTAGTCTTCAAGTTCAGTCTGCAGGCGCTTGCGGGCGTAGAACAGCCGGCTCATCACCGTGCCCTTGGGAATCCCCAGCTCTTCGGCGATCTCTTGGTACGAGTAGCCGTGCACGTCGCACAGCAGCACGCACTGGCGATGGGTCTCTGGCAGGGTGGCCAGCGCCTTGCCCAGGCGGTCGGCCAGCTGGGCGCGGGCCAATTCTTTCAGGGGGCTGGCGCGGCCAAAAGTGCCCACCGAGGGCAGATCGCCTTCATCCAGATGGTCGGTGCTGTAGGTGTCGTCCAATTCGCTGGCTGCGCGGGTGCGGCGGCGGCGGATTCGGTCGATGCACGAGTTGGCGGCGATCCTGAACACCCAGGCGCGGAAGTTAGAGTCGCGCCTGAACAGTTCCAGGCGAGTAAACGCCTTGAGAAATGTGTCCTGCACCAAATCCATCGCCTCGGCCTCGTCCCTAAGGTGGGACATGCACAAGTGGAACACCGGCCGCTTGAGGCGATCGACCAGTTGGCCAAACGCATCGCGGTCGCCATCCAGGGCGCGGGTGACCAATTCCTGCTCGAGTTCGTCCACCAAACGCCCCTGCGCTCCTGAGTCAGGCAACGCATCCGTGCCGCGATTATTCAACGGCCGCCCGCCAAAGACCAGCGCCTCCGCTTTGGGCGGCGCGGCGGTGGCCGGCAAGGCTGGCGCAAGACCCTGGCCGCCTTCACCCCTGCTGCTTCGCAGCGTTTCTTCTCGCGCTGGGTGGCAAAGCGGCAGACAACCCACTGGTGGGTCAACCAGTTGTGGTGGACGCGACCCCTCCGAAGGGCGAGGCCGCCCCCGCGACCCACGCCCCCGCAGCCAGCGCCCAGGCTCTCTTTGGGTGCCCTGACCCCATACCCAGACCCCGTGCCACCGAGCCTGAGGTGTGGCAAAGTACGCGCTGCTACCGGGCCGCCGCCCCGGCCAAGGAAAACTCCCATGCGTCCCACCCGCTCTTGCGCTGCCGCTGCCCTACTGGCGGGCCTGCTGACCGTGATCGCCGCCGCCGGCTGCCGCCAACAGCCGGCCATGCCCGCCCCGCCGCCGGCCCCGGCGGCCACCGAGCCCGCTGGGCCCCGGCCGGCAGCGGTTGCCGCGCCAGTTGCCCTGCCGGCACCCGCCACCGCAGCTGAGCTGCCGATCGCCGCCTCTGAGGTGTCTGCGCTGCTGGAGAAGTGGCTGGCAGTGCAGAATGCTGGCGATTTCAATGGGTATGAGCAGCTATATGCCGAGCGGATGACCGGCGTGCGGCGCACCGGGCAGATCGTCAAGCAGCTCTCTAGGGCCGCGTGGATGGCCGACCGGCGCAAGATGTTTGCCAAGCAGATGCAGGTGACGGCCAGCGACGTGCAGATTTTTGCCGGGCTGACCGCCGGTGCTCTGTTGACCCAGCATTTTTCTACGGGAAATTTCTCCGACGTCGGCCCCAAGCGCTGGGTGGTGGTGCGCCAGGGCGCCGACATCAAGATCGCCCGCGAGGAAATGCTGGCATCGCAGGTGCTGGATGGCGCCGCCCCAGTGGACCCGCCACCGCCAGAGCAGCTGGCGCTGGCCCTGCACGCCGGTGACCAGGTCTGGCTGGCGGTGACCCTTGGCGACGGCGTGGCGCTGGCCGAGGCGGCCACGGTCCAGGCCGAGCGGTCGCTGCAGCTGTGGAGCCGCGAGGCGCCGGTCACCGTGTCGCGGGCCGCGGATTGGCCAGAGCAGCTGCGCAGTTGGCGCGACCGCGACGTGGTGCTGTACGGCGTGGCCGGCGAAGTGTGTCGCGGCCAGGTACAAGCGGCCGAGGTGGTGGCGCAAGTCGTGCCGCACTTTGGCCGGGCGCAGAGCTGGGCTGGGGTAGACGGCGCGGCAAAGGCCGGCGACCGCGAAATCGCCGAAGAAGTCTGGGATCAGGCGGGCAAGACCAAGTTCTTGGCGGCGCGGATCAAGCCGTTCCGCGGCGACTGCAGGGCGGCCGTGTGGGGCAGGGCATCCAACCTCGCACCCGCAGTGGTTTTTGATCGCGCCGACATGCCGGCTGGAGCCCTGCGCCAAGCCGTGCTGGCCAGTGCCCAGGCCCTGGGGCGCTACGGTGAATTGCAAAAAGAGTTCAACGCTTCGGTGGCACCGCCGCGGGCAGCGCAGTGGGATCTCCACGGTGGCGCCAAGCCGCAGGTCACGGTGCTGGTGGCAGCCACCATGCGGCTGGTCCTGGTGCACGCGCGGGCTGGAGACTTCTGCGGCGGCTTTGGCGCCGAGATGCTGACCGCTTGGCGGGCGACCGAGCTGGCCAAAGACGAGTACCGCTTTCAGCTGATGAGCGATGAGCGCGGCGCCGATCTTCAAGTCCCGGTGACGGCAGCAGACGTCGATGGCGATGGCCAGCCCGAGCTGATCGCGCCGCGCCAGATCTGGAAGCGGTCAGGAGCTACGTGGCGGCCGGTCTGGACGCTGCCGCTGCCGGACTTTGACTGCCCCTGCTAGGAGCCTGTCGGAGTAATGCCGTCGCCTACGGATAACTCCTTAAAACTATTGAATCAGCCGCAGCATCCGACAGGGTCCTAGGGCGATCGTCTTGCGAGCGCCCAGGCGGGCGAAATATTGGAATTCACTTCCAAT
>CAIXGW010000074.1 GCA_903919145.1 uncultured Myxococcales bacterium | reverse complement strand
GGCTTCGGCGGCGGCAACGGCGGCGGCGGCGGCTACGGTGGTGGCGGCGCTGGCGGCGGCTTCGGCGGCGACGACTTCGGCGGTCGCGGCGGCCGTGGTGGCCGGCGTGGCGGCGGTGGCAGCGATCGCGATCGCGGCGACCGCGGCGGTCGCGACTGGTAGAGGCTGGCGCGACGGGTAAAGACTGGCCAGCTAGCCAGTTGACCCTGCTAGCTAATTGACCCTGTTGGCTAATTGACCCTGCTAGCCAGTTCCGCTTGCTAGCCGGGTAACAAGCTCAGGTTCTTGCCAAACCCCAGATGGCCCCTTGCGGTGTGCCTCTGGGGTTTGGCTGTTTTTGCGCCGCCTGCCCCAGACTGAGACCTACAGCGGTGCTCCAGCCGGCCAGTCAAGCTCGACGATGACCGGAGCGTGGTCACTGGGCTTGTCTCCCTTGCGCTCCTGGCGGTCGATGCGGGCCGAGCGCACCCTGCCCAGCAGAGGCGCGGTGACCAGCACGTGGTCGATGCGCAGACCGTCATTGCGGACAAAACCAAGGTTGCGGTAGTCCCACCAGCTGTAGAAGCCGGGGCCGGGCTCGGCGTGGCGAAACGCGTCGTGCAGGCCCCAGCCGATCAGATCCTGCCACGCCTGGCGCACCGGCGGGTCGCACAGCACCGAGTCGGCCCACGCGGTCGGATTGCGCACATCGCGTTCCGTGGGGGCGATGTTGAAGTCGCCGCAGACGGCCAGCGGCTGCGTAGCGTCGCAGTGGCGCACCAGGTACTGGCCCAGGCGCTGCAACCATCTCTGCTTGTAGGCGTATTTGTCGCTCCCCACCTCGCTGCCGTTGGGCACATACACCGAAATCACCCGGACGCCGGCGGTCTTGACGTCGATCAGCCGCGCCTGGACGTCCTCGTCGTCATCGCCCAAGCCCTTGGCCACCAGCTCGGCGGGCTGCTTGGTCAACACCGCCACGCCATTGTAAGTTTTCTGCCCATGGTAGAGCGCCTGGTAGCCCGCTGCCTCGATCGCCGCCAGGGGAAAACCGCCGTCATCGACCTTGAGCTCTTGCAGACACAGCACGTCAGGCTGATGGGCTGACAGCCAGGCCAGCAGGCGGTCCTGGCGGCTGCGGATGCTGTTGACGTTCCAGGTGACTATCTTCATTGGGGCTTCCTTGGCGCGACTGCAGATGTAAGAGGGGCGGCAAATCCGGGGCTTGCCGAATCCACCCCGGCGATTCTGGCGGTTCGCCGGCTTTGCGGGGCCTTTTCGCTGGGTCGCAGTTGGCGCATGCTACCCGCCCCTTATCCATTGGCACCAATGAACCCTACAGCCCCGCCGCCCTCTGACCCAGCTGTGCCCCGCCGCGCCAACCAGGGGCGCCGCTGGGCAGCTGCCCTTGCTGCTGCGCTGCTGCTTGGCGGCGCTGGCGGCCTGCTGTGGGCCAAGGCCCAGGCGGCGGCGTGGCTGCGGGCGGCCGTCGACCAGCGCCTGGCAGGCAGTGGGTTTACCCTGCAGTGGAGCGCGGTGCAAGTGGGCTGGACCGGCGACGTGGCCGTCAGCCAGCTGCGGCTGGCCGAGGGGACCGAGCCGCTGCTAGAAGTCCAGTCAGTAGAAGCAGAATTGGCCATCCTAGGCAGCCTGACCGGTCGCACCCGCCTCAAGAGCCTGCAGATCCGCGGACCGCAGCTGCACCTGGACATGATGGACGGCCAGCCGCTGGCCTGGCTGCGGCTGCGCAAGGCCCTGCAAAAGCCCGGCCAGCCCCCGGCCACCGGCAGCCGCCTGGCTGAGCGGCTGGGCCAGGTCCGCGTGACCGACGGCCAGGTGCACGCCAAGGTGCTGGGCAAGGCCGTGTGGTTCTCTGGGCGCGATGTCGATATCGGTCCGATCGCCGCTACGGGAAACGCCGACGGCGGCGAGCTGACGACCCGCCTGCCGTTGCTGCTGGGCGGCGGCCAGGTCAGCGCCAAGCTGGAGATGCGCGACGGCAAGCCGGCCCAGGCCACCGCCGAGTTCAACCCACCAGCTAGATACTCTGCCCCCGAATTGCTGAGGGAGCGCCTACCCAAAGACCTGGCTCTTCAGTGGACCGGCATGCGCTGGGATCCGCAGGGCGGCCCGGCGGTCACCGGCGTGCAGCTCCTGGACCTGGCCGAGCCGCCCACCCAGATCCTGGCGATTGGCGCCGTGCAGCTGCCGTCGGCCGCGACGCTGCTGGCCCAGGAGGTGCGCCTGACCGTGCCCAAGCGCCGGCTCGACCAGGCCGTCAAGCTGCTGATGCCCCAGGGGCTGCCGGCGGAGGCCACGGCGACCTATGCCGCGATCGACAAATTCAGCGCCCTACTGCCTACGGTGCGCGCTGAGCGGCGCGGCGAGGGGTGGTCGGTAGAGATCTTCAACAGCAGCGGAGTATTGGCCGATGCCAGCTGGCGTCTGACCCGGGCGCTGCTGGTGGCCGGCGCCAAGCTCGAAGGTCAGCCGCGGCCGCTGGACCTGACCCTAGAGGGCCCCACCTTGCAGGTCCCGCGGCGGTCCAAGCTGCTGCGCCACCCGCATGTGCAAGACGCGGTGGACGCGGGGGTGACCCTTCGAAAAGTCAGCGTGCCGCAAGAGGAACTCGAAGACGAGCTGGACGAGGAAGAGGTTCCCGAGGCCGCCCCTGCGCCCCAGCCGCCCAAAGCCAAAGAGGTCGCCAAGCCGCCGGTCAAGCTGGCTGCCAAGGCCGACGCGGCAGAGCGCCATCCGCAGCGCTGGACCAGGCAGGTCAAGCAGGCCCATGGCGCGCTGCTGGGGCTGCGCAAGATCCTGGAAGCGCGCTGGTTTCTCCACGGATGGCCGGCTCAGGGGCGCCTGCGGATCCAGGGCGGCGGGCTGTCGCTGTTGGCCGATGACGGCGTGGCGCTGATCGGCGTGCGCGGCGGCTTCCTGGAGGTGCCGGGGCCGCAGGGCCCGGTGGCCGTGGCGGCAGAACCCTTTGATCGCATCGGCAGTTGGGGCAGAGTGGCGCTGGAGTGGCGGCGCGAGGCAGCCACCAAGGACCACGGCCTGAAGGTCCACCTGTCGGGCGGTGGCGTGGCGCAGCTGCTTGGCTCGCGGCTGCCCGGGGCATCGGTGGGCGATGGCGCCGAGCTGCAGCTGTACGCCGACGTGGCCCTGCGCGGCGACCGCGACGTGCAGATCGACGGTCGCCTGGACATGCAGCGCATGGGCATCCAGTGGTGGCGACTGGCCGACCGGCCGATCGCTGACTTTGGCATGTCTTTGACTTTTCAAGCGATGGCTCACCCCTCAGCGATGGTGCTGCGCACACCTGACGTCCGGCTGGGGCAGGCGTGGCTGCAGGGCAGCGTTGAGGTGGTGGGCCTTCAGGGCAATCCCAAGGTCGTGATCAACGTCGATGCCCCCATGCAGGACTGCGGGGCGATGCTGGCCTCGGTGCCGCCTTCGATGATCCCGACGCTGGGCTCGGTGCAAGCCCACGGCGCCATGAGCTGGCACGTAGGCCTGACGGTGCCGCTGCCGCAGGTGGGCGCCGCCTCGGTCGAGCTGTCTTTGGGCGATACCCCGTGCGTGGTCGACAAGCTCGGAGACGTCGATCTGGGCGAATTCCTCAACAAAGACTGGGTGCGTCCGGTCAACGAAAACGGCAAGATCCTCAACGACGTGCTGATTGGTCCGGGGTCGGGGTCGTGGGTGCCGCTGCACAGGATGCAGAGCTACACGCCGTACGTGATGTGGGCCAGCGAAGACTCTTTCTTGCAGCACCGCGGCATCAGCGAGGCCCTGCTGGGCAAGGCCATCGCCATCGATCTGTCGACCGGGCGCTTTACCTACGGCGGCTCGACCATTACCCAGCAGCTGGTCAAGAACCTGTACCTGCGCCGCACCAAGGCGCTGTCTCGCAAGTTTGAAGAGATGATCATCGTGTGGCAGATGGAGAAGGTCCTGGGCAAGATGAAGATCCTGGAGATCTACCTCAACGCCGTAGAATTTGGCCCCAAGGTTTATGGCATCACCCGCGCCGCTTGGGAGTTCTTCCAGAAAACCCCTGGAGAATTGCGGCCCAAAGAGGCGACCTACCTGGCGATCATCAAGCCCTCGCCGCGATCTGGCTACGGCACCATGCGCGCTGGCGGCTGGGGCGACTGGTATGAGATGAAGTGCGGCAAGTACATGGCCAAGCTCCACGACGAGGGCATTGTCAGCGACGAGGATTTTCAGCGCGACTTTGAGGAGTTTGGCAACTGGCGGCCAGCGTGGAATCCACCGGCCCGCGGCACCAAGCAAGAGGGCGGCAAGCGCACCCGCTGACCGCGGCCCGCTGCGCAAAGCCCGCCCGGCCCAACAGCCTTCCACACAGCCAGGCTGGCAGCAAAATTCGAGACTGTGTTGAGCCTTGGGGCGGCTTGCCACCGGCAGCTGCTTGCGACCAGCAACAGGGCAGCGGCCTGGGACGCTGAGCAAGCCGCAGCAGCCCCTCTACTTGCCCTGCAGCTGCCAAATCCCGCGCCAGCCGCCCTGCCCCTGGTCGGGCAGTGCCTGTAGTTCCAGGCAGCGCTGCTTCATCACCGCAGCCGGGCCGTCGGCGGGCTCGATCGCCAGTACATCAGCAAACCCCGTTAGCGCGCTGGCAAATTCGCCGCGGCGGTAGAGCGCCAGCCCATCGGCATAGCGCTGCAGCGCCGCCGAAGGCAGCAGCCCCCCCTCGCCGCGCAGCCCGACGATCTCTACCAGCACCACTGGCTCTTGGCGCCCCTGGACCTGCACGGTGTCCAGCTCGCGAAAGATCAGCTCACCGGGCGCGGCCCGCTCTGCCGCCTGGGCCGTGACCTGGCTGCACAGGATGTGGGTGTGGTAGACCTTGTTGGCCGGTTCCAAGCGCGCTGCCAAGTTGACCGCATCGCCCACCACCGTGTAGTCCTGCGCGTCGCGGCCGCCAATAGAACCCACGATCATCTCTCCGGAATGCAGGCCGATGCGGGCGTCCAGCGGAGCTTGGGTTTGGCTGAGGCTCAGGCGCTGGATCGCCCGCAGCTGCCGCACTGCCGCCCGGCACGAGCGGAGCGCATGGTCCGGGCGCGGCACCGGGGCCCCAAAGAAGCCCATGCAGTTGTCACCCATAAACTTGTCGACCGTGCCCCCAGCGTCAGAGATCGCCGCGGCCAGCTCGGCCAGGCAGCGGTTGAGCATGGCGACCACCAATTCGGGAGGGTTGCGCTCGGCAAAGGCGGTAAATCCTGCCAAATCGGTAAACATCACGGTCATCTCGCGCCGCTCGCCGCCTGGCAGCTGCGCCTCGGGGTGAGAGAGCAGGTAGTCGACCACCTCTGGGGCCAAGTAGCGCTTGAAGGTGCGCTCCAGGCGCATCCTCTCCGCCAGACCGGCTGCCATCTGGTCAAAGGCGCGGCCCAGGTCGGCCAATTCGCCTGCGCCCATGGGCTGGAGCCGCACTGCCAAGTCTCCCTGGGCAATGCGGCGGGTGGCCGCCGTCAGGGCCTTGACCGGGCGCGCCAGACCAGCCGACAGCCACAGGGCCGCAGTCGTCGCGGTGGCCAGGGCCGCCAGCGCCGCCGCCAGCAGCAGCCAGCGACCGCCTAGCAGCACCGCCAAGCCGACCTGCAGGTCGCGCCCCACCCACAGGTCGCCCAGCGGCTGCGGCGAGCCGGGCAGGCGCAGCGGATGGCGCTGCAGCAGCCAGCGCGCACCGCCAAAATCCACCGCGCGCACCTGATTCTCTGGCAGGTCGGCGGCCAAGGCGGCCACCCGGACGTCCAGGCTGCCCACCCACTGCCCGGCCGCGCCGCTCAAGGCAAGGTGGGTGCCCGGCGCGGTCAAGGCCACGTCGGTCAGCAGGTCTTGCACGGTTATTGCTTGGATAAACAGCGCTTTTGGCACCCCTCCTAGCACGGTCGCCCGCGCCAGCAGCACCAGCACGCCCTCGGTCCCCGCCGCCGGCAGCAGGCCGCTCTGGCTCAAGCGCGGGTCGCGGCCGTCGACCAGCATCGCTCCGACATCCACCTGTGGCCCCTGCGCAACCGCCGCGCCCTGATCCGGCGTGGCCGCCGCACCCAGCTGCAGCGCGGCGCTGATGGCAGATAGTCCCTTCAGATCAGCGCCAAAGGCCTGATCCTGCGCCGTGGAGTAGAGCAGCCGCCCTTTGCCATCCGCCGCCGCCACCACCGCCCGCGAGCCGCCCAGCCGCGCCCATGACCAGTCGGCATCGACCAGATTTTGGTGAAGCAGCGCCAGCTGTTGGGCGTCATCAGACCCAGAACCCAAGCCAAAATCAGCATTTTCCGTGGCCCCTGCGCCGATTTGCCGAAACACCGGCAGCACGTAGCTCAGGTCGCTGATGGCGGCAAACGCCTCTTTGCGCAGGGCCAGCGACTGCTCCAGCTGGGCCTGGGCCGCCCGCAGCTCGACCACGGCCTGCTGCTCAGCGCGCTGCTGCAACAGCCACACCGCGGCCAGGGTCAGCCCCGCCACCGCCACCAGCGCCGTCGCCACCAGGGCCACCAGCAGCCGGGCACGCAAAGATGCAAACCACATCAACTACTTATACCCCTCGCCGCGGTAGGGCTGGCCGTACTTGTTCAGGTGCGGCACGTCGGCGCGCAGCTCGTCGATGGCCAGGTCGAGCTCCAGCGTCTGCCCGGCGGCAATGGTCACGCTCTGGCGCAGGGGCTTGTCGGCAAAGCGGCTGTAAGCAAACAAGGTCCAGGTCCCGGGCGGCACGCCGTCCATCTCAAAGGCGCCCGCCTTGTTGCTGATCGCCCAGCGTCGGTTGGGCAGGACCAGCACCGTCGCCGCCATCTGCGGGTGGATGTTGCAGTACACGTCGACGACTCCAGGTGTCGGAAACTGCTTGGTCTTGCTCTCTCCTGGCTTGTACTGGCCCAGGTCAAAGGGTCGCAGCGGAGAGGGAGAGAACACGTTGTGAAACAAGTTGTCCCGGTTGGGAAAAGCCACGCTCTGCCCGGCCGTGATCGGCAGCACCGCCGGAAAAAAGGCGCGCTGACTCTGGACCAGCTCGGGGGTCGTGGCCGGCGGTCCCTCTTGGAAGCCCACCAGATACAGCACAACCCCAGACGCGTCCGTCTTGGCGACCCCTTTGAAGCGCACCTTGACGCCGCCGCGCAGCGCACCAGTGGGCGCATCCAGGGTCAGCCCCAGGGGCGACAGGCCAATCAGCAAGGCGGGGGCCAGCAGCCACGCCAGCCGGCCAAAGACGCCGCGGCGCAGGCGCCACGGTCCAGAGCTGGGTCTTGGCTGATCCATACCGCCCTCCTTGGTTTTTGGGCGCAGCCTGCTCAAAACGCGATGGCCCACAGCAGCCGCCCCATGCCATTGGGCGATCCCTGGTCCAAGCCTACCATCCAGCCCGCCGTCACCCACAGGCGGCCGTGGGTCCAGCCCAGGTTGGGCCCCACCATGTTAAAGCTGGACAACCCGTCGGTCGAGACCAGCACATGCCGGCCAAACCACTCTGCTCCCAGGCGCAATTCTCCCAGCAGCCGGGCCGAAACCCCTGCCGCATAGGTCACCTGCGACTCGTCGGCGCCAAAGTGGTGGCGCAGCCCCAGGTCCGCCGTGGCATGCCAGCGCTCGGCGGGATCCCAAGACAGCACAGCGTTGGCCTCTACCCGATAGACGTCGCGATCGCGCACCGGCCGCTGCACCGCAAGGCGCACCAGCGGAGCCCACGGGCCCGCCTCCAGCTTGTCAGCCGGCGCCAACCGCCAGCGCAACTCCGCGCCATACCAGTCGAGCTGAGTAGCGTCTTTGCCTTGGCGGTGGACCCACTCAAACGGCAGCGCCAGCTCCAGCTGGTCGGTGATGCCCAGCACCGGCGCAAACCAAATCGCAGTAGAATCTTGGGAATTCTTGAGGTTGCGCTCGGTCACCCACTGCTCCAGCTCCACGCCGCGCTCGCCCAGCACCTCGCTGTCCCACACCCACATAAATGGCCGCCGCCCGGCAAAAGCCTGTTGGGGCAATAGCGCAGACACCACCGCCAACAGCAGCAGCGCCGCCAGTCGCAGGATCGGTTGCTTCATCTCGTGCCCCTTTGGACCCATTTGGACTCAGTAAGTCACTGTGGGGTGGATGTTGACCGTCTGCGCCTTCTGCAACGCCTGCACCTGGTTCTGCTTGAGGACCAGGAACTCCCAGTGAAACCCCTGCCGAGGCGCCGTCTGGTCGTTGAAGTCGATCTGCTTCTGCGCCGCCGGCACATGGGCCGCCAGGTGCACGGTTTTCAGGACCTTGATCACCCACCAGCCCTTGCCCAGGCCAATCAGACCATTGGCCAGCGGCAGGTAGAATTCGTTCATCGACAGTTGCAGATCGGCCAGCGCGACCTCTCGCACCTGGTCTTCTATCAGCCCCGGACTGTAGCGGATCACCTCTTCAAAGCGGGGAAAGGCCACGGCATTGTCCCAGTAGGTACAGGCTTCGCAGTCTGTGGGCGTGGCGTCGATCTGCAGCAAGTAGCTGTCTGGACCCGCATCAAACCACTTGGCCGTCAGCGGACGGTCACCGGTCAGGGTCACCGCAAAGGGCGCCTCCACCGGCTTGAGGTTTGCCGGGGCCTCACTCCACTGACCGTAGTCCACCGTGCGCGCCGCCAGGTCTACTCTCGCCATCGGCTTGCCCGACGCCGCGATGAGCTGGTCGCGCAACCCCTTGGCCTCCTTTCCAATCTGGGCATTCAGGTTCAACCCCCACTGCACTTCGCCCCACCACGGGTTGATGCCGCTGCAGTCGCTCACTTCGGCGTGCCACAGCAGCCGCCACAGCTCGGCGACCTTGGCCTGGCCGCTCAGCCACAGCGAATGCTGCGGATGGCCTGGCTGGTTGGCGCCGCTCTTGGCCAAAACATCGACCATGACTTGCACGGCCGACACCTCGACGTGGGCGCGGGTATTGCCGCTGCGCACCGCGTTGTCCTGCTCGTCTAGGCCAAAGGGAATCCCCATCCCGCCCAACCACTTGTGCACGCTGTTGGTCGAGGGCGCCTGCCAAGTGCCGTCCAGCAGCGGCGGCGCGGGCTTGGCCTGCACCCCGGCGGCCTTGAGGTGGCGCACGTAGTCGGCAATGCGGGTGATCCGAAAGCCCGCCTTCTCCAGGTTGAGCAAATCCGCTTCGTACTCGGCCACCCGCGCCGGGCTGGTGGGAGCCTTGGGGGCAAAGTACGGGTTGAGAGGCCCCACCGAAGTCTTCTCGACCGCCCGCAGCTCGCCGTCGTCAAAGAAGCTCCAGGCCAGGTCAAAGCCGGCGCTCTTGTCCAGCCCGCCCGGCCCCACAATCAGATCGCCGCCCTCGCTGCTGTACAGCGGCCACCAGTGGCCGTCATCGTTTTTGTGCTGGTACTTCCACAGATTTTTGGGAAAGACCCCGATCTTCCAGCCCTGCTCTACCAGCAGCCGCTGGCGACCCTCGCCGGCCTGACCTTCTTGATTGAACACAGCCGTCGACAGCGGCAGACAGTGCTGGGCCATCACCGCCTTGGTCGCATCCAGGCTGCGCAGCTGGTCCTCGCGCGAAAACGCCAGAAACAGCTGAGCCGCGTAGTGAAAGCTGATCAGCGACACCTGCCCGCGCTGCACCATCTTTTGCAGCAGGGCCAAGGTCTGCGGGTGGCGCTTGGCCATCACCTCAATCGCGTAGGCCTGCAGCTCGATGTCGACGCCCCATGTGGGGTGCTGGTTGTACATCTCCAGGATGGGCTTGAGGGTCTGGTCAATGATGTAGTCCTCAACCTTCTCATTGTTCCACCCGGCATTGGCCGCCACCTCGCCAAAGCGCTTCTTGCTGCCGTCGGCCAGGCTCGCCTCCAGGCCGCCAATCACGTACTCCAGGTTGTAGTGAAACAGCGCGGTCGCAAACTTGCGCTGCTTGGGGTCGATGGGCGCGGTCTCCGCCTGCCACGTCAGCGTACAGCCGCTGGCAAACGGCACCGCTGCGCTATCGGACCCGCTGTCGCCAGCAGCGTCGGCCTTGGCATCGCCTGCGTCTACCGCGGCGTCCACGGCGGCGTCTACAGCATTGGAGGGGGTCGGCGCTGTCGCCTCGGTTCCGCCACAGCTGGCAGCCAGCAGGCAGAGCGCGGCAAAGAGAAAGCGGCTTGCCATAGGACTCCCAAGGGGTGGACGGGCCAACAGCATAGCGCAGCTGGCTGGCCCTGTCTCGACCCTTGGGAGCCCGTCAGACAAGTCCGTAGGGAGTGTCTGAGCACTGGTCAGCCAGCTTGCGCCAGGGCACGTCGTCTCGCAGGATTCCCGTTTTTTTGTCTGCACCTGGACCACAGGTGTACTCGATGTGGCACTGGGCGCAAGTCAGCGTGCCGACCATGCGGCGGGCGTTGGCGGTCAGCTTGCCGTCGGCGCCACGCTGGTTGAGCTTGCTGTCCAGCTCCTGGGGGGACTTGGGCACAAAGTTGTACTTGGTCGAGTACGGGTCGGTGCCGCGCTCCAGAATCGCCTGGACCATCGCTTTGCGGATCAGGCGGTAGCCGCCGGTGTGCGGGTCGTGGCAGTGGGTGCAGCTGGCGCCGTAGTCCAAGGTCTTGGGGTGGTCGGTCTTGAGCTTGTCGATGACCGCCTGCCAAGTCTGCTCTTTGTTGAACATCGCCTTGCCGCGGCGGCTCTCGTTCCAGTAGTAGGTCACTGGCGTGCTCTTGCACTGCAGGCACACCACGTTCTGCTTGCGCTTGATCTCAATGTGATCTTTGAGCATGAACTTGTGGGCCCGCTCTTCATTGTACTACAGGGTAAAGCCGTGACCGCCCATGAGGTAAACGTAGTTGGGAATTTCCGTTTACTTGGAGGTCTTCTGCGAGCCGCCGTACTTGCCGGCCTTGGCGCCGTCGTCGTTCAGGTAGGTCTCCAGGTGGCTCTTGTGGCAGCTACCGCAGGATTTCAGCCTAAACTCCATCTTGGCCTGGACGTTCTTGGGGTCGGCTTGGTGGACCAGCGCGTTCTCATGGCAGCTCACACAGGTGTCTTTGAGCCCCTTGTGCTGCCCGCTGAGGTAGCGGTTGACCACGGCGGTATGGCAATTGCCGCAAAGCTCGCCGGGGGGGGCGGGATGTCGCCCGTCGCATCCTGCTGCACATCGGCGGGCGTCGCATCCACGGCTGCGGTGCTGTCTCCGGGCAGAGCGTCGATGCCGCTGTCTTGGGGCGGCGGCGTGTCCAGTGGCTGGGTGTCCAGGGCAGCAGTGTCCACCGCTTGGGCATCGGTGCCCTGGGTGTCAGCGGCGTCCATGTCAGCGCCAGGCGCGCAATCGCCCTGAACTACCTTGGTTTTTACTTTGGTTTCAGTGGTGCAGGCTGCAGCGCCCGCCACCGCCATGGCAGCCATCCACCACGCCCACTGCCGCGATCCCACCTGACTGCCGCTGCTCCGCTCTGCTCGCCCGTTCATCCCGCACTCCCACCAGTCGCTTGCCGGTGCAGGGCGATCCTAGCGGCGATTGGCGAACCGCTGTAGCGTCTGCGGGCTCTCAATCGACTAACGGGTAGTCTGAGCTGTCATCTGTTTGTTACACCGCGGTCGACGGTGAGGACCAGCTTGCCAGTCGTGCGACCGCCTTCTAGCGCCGCGTGGGCTGCGGCAGCGTCAGCCAGGTCAAACATGCTGACACGCAATGGCTTTAGCTGACCGCTGCTGACCAGCGGCTCCAGCTCTTGCAGCGCCCTGGCCAGGACGTCGGTGCGGTCAAATAGAAACGACAAATTGAACGCCAACACCGAGCGATTGGTGGTAGTCAGCTCCAGCGGGTTGAAGCGCGGCGTGCGCAGCCAAGACCAGGCCAATTTGAGCCAATCCGGCCGGCCAGAGCCACCGCGGCGCAGCATCGTGGCAAAGCCGTAGACGATCAAGCGACCAGCCGGTCCAATAAGATTATAGGAATCGCCCAGGGTCTCTACGCCGTTGGCGTCCAGGACCACCGCCATCCCCTCGGGCGCAAAGGCCCTGGCCGCCGCCCGCCAGTCCTGCGCTGTGCGATCGACCACCAGATCGCAGCCCAGCTTCTGCACTTCCTCGACCTTGTGGGCACCGCTGACGACTCCCAGCGTCCGACAGCCGCGAGCACGGGCCAGCTGGACCAGGGCCTGGCCGACTCCACCGGCCGCCGAGTGAATCAGCACCGCCTCGCCCGGCTGCGCCTGCCCCAGGTGATACAGGCCGTACCAGGCGGTCAGAAACGCCACTGGCCACGCCGCGGCCTGATCGTCGCTCCAACCCGGCGGAATCGGCCTGACAAACTCAGGGGCGCAGAGCAGTTGCGACGCATAGCCGCCAAAGCGGGTCATCGCCATCACCCGCTGACCGCACTGCCAGCCGACCACGCCGGGCCCCAGCTGGTCGATGACGCCCGCGACCTCAAAGCCCGGCGTAATCGGCCAGCCGACGTAGCGCTTGGCTGACTCGTACAGGCCCATGCGCACGGCACAATCAGCAAAGTTGACCCCGCAGGCCGTCACGGCGATCCGCAGCTGGCCGGCCGCCGCCTGAAGGTCCGGGGCTTGCTCCAACTGCAGGCGGTCATAGCCGCCGGGGCGATCGATGCGGATGCGCTGCATGAAACCTCAAAGGCAGGAGCGGTTGGCGTCGAGACCCGCGCCAAACTCGGACCTTACAAGTCCGTGATTGACAAGATCGGCCTACAGCCTAGCATATCGGCTGGCGGAACCGCTGTCCGGCCCTAGCCAACGGGTCGCTCACCCTCCCCACCCGCCACGGAGCTTCTATGCAGATCACCAGCGCCGCCGTCAAGAAAGTCCGCGAGATGGGCGACAAGCAACAGCCCGAAGGCTACGGCTTGCGCGTCATTGTCGATGTCGGCGGTCCAGACGGCTTCTTCTACGACCTGGACTTTGAGACGGCGCCCAAGGACGACGATCAGGTGATTCTCGCCGACGGGCTGACCGTCTACGTCGACGCCAAGTCCTTTGACCGGTTCAAAGAAGGCACCATCGACTACGTGGAATCGGCTGATTTTTCAGGCTTTCACTTTGACAACCCCGCGGCAGCCGGCCCCGGCGCCGATGCCAGCTTGGCCGAGCAGGTCCAGTGGATCATCGACACCGAGATCAACCCCAGCGTGGCGGCCCACGGTGGCTTTGTGCAGCTGGTAGAGATCCAAGACAACAACGACATCCTGCTGCGCTTTGGCGGCGGCTGCCACGGCTGCTCGTCGAGCTCGGCCACGCTGAAGTACGGCATTGAAACCCGTCTGCGCGAGAAATTTCCCGCCATCGGCGAGATCATTGACGCCACCGACCACACCACCGGCGCCAATCCGTACTTCTCTTAAGAACTTTCCTAGAATCCCTCGGACAGTTGCAGCTACTGGGTGAGTCGCCAGCTCGCGGCAGCGTCTTGTACCGCGGGCCTAGCGCTGCCCTTGGCCGGTCTGCCAAGGAGCCGTCGCCCCCCCACCAGCTCAGGGCTTTTCGGCCTGGGCGGCCGGCTCGTCCTGGACGGTCGGCTGATCGGCGAGCCCGACGATCGGCGCCTGCTTGTGGGCCGCCATGTAGGTCAGATAGGCCACCACCTGCTCCAGGGCCTTGGGGCGGTCGGGCACATCGCCCGGCATGCCCGGCATCATGGTGCCGTAGCGCATGGCCGTCGGCTCGCCAATGAACTTGAGCAGCCAGGGCTTGGCGATGTACTCGGTGACGCTGCTGGGGTAGTTCAGCTCCGGGCCCACCGGGTTGCCCACGCCATTGACGGTGTGGCACTGCAGGCAGTGGCTGCGAAACAGCTTGGCGCCGGCCACGGCGTCGGCGGGAGCATCGGCGGCCAGCTGCAGCGCCTCGCTGTCGGCGCGGGCATCGACCAGGTCCAGCGCCACCACCCCCGGCACCCAGCCCAGGGCTCCCTCGCGGCGGCTGTCTTCGTCCTGGATGTTCTCCCACACCAAGTACAGGGGCCCGGCGGCGACGGTTTGCGGCCGCGGCACTTTGCTATCGATCACAAACTCGGGCCGGTCCATCCGCCGCCACACCAAAAAACTCCTGTGCTCCTGCAGCCGCGACGACGAGACCAGCACCGGCAGTCCGGCCGCCGTGCGCATGGCCACCGTGGTAGCGCTGCGCCAGTCGGTGCCGTAGACCGAGTCCAGCACCTGCTCAGTCGCGACGCCTTCGTAGACGACCACCAGCTGCTGCAGCGGGTCGTTGACGCGCGGCTGGCTGCCATTGACGCGCCGCTGCAGGGTCGCCAGCGGCAGCTTGATGACTGGCTTGCCGTGATCATAGGCGACCAGCTTAAAGGCCATCCGGCCGGTCAGCGGCGCCTGTTCGTCGGTGGCCGAGGTCTGCTCTTGGGTCGCGGCCCGCCACTCTTCTTTGAGCTTGGCGCAGCCGCTGACTGCCACCAAGCCGGCCAGCCCCAACGCCAACCCTGCAGCCCTAGTGCGGTAATTCATGTCCACCTGCCTGGAGCCGCGCGCAGAGCCTCGGCCACCTCAGGAGCCAGATTGCCGCGGGCGGTGGTGGCCACATCCCTCAGCACCTGGCGGTAGTTGCCGGCGGACTTCAACAGCCGCAGATCGCCCGCCGCACCCGCCGCCGATCGATAGAACATCAGCCCTTCTTCGGGGGCGCGCACCTTGAGAATCGTCAGCAGATGGCGGTTCTTCAGGGCCACCACGTCGCTGGAGATGCGGCACTGCCCCCAGTCGTAGTACTCGCCGGCAAAGGGCCGCTGCACAATGTCGGTCAGGGCGTTCAGCCACGGCTCGGCGGTGTCGCGGCCGGCCATCATCTCAAAGCCGGCTTGTTCAAGGATGCTGTAGATGTCGGCCCGCTGATCGGCAAACGCCTCTCCCAGCAGGTGCCAATAGGCCATGGTGAACCTGGTAGACAGCGCCTTGGTCGCACCAAAATCCAGAACGCCCAGGCGCCCATCGGCCAGCACGATGTAGTTGCCCGGGTGCGGGTCGGCGTGGATGACGCGCTGGCTGAGAAACGGCCCCCAGGTGGCGGCCACCAGCTGCGACCCAATGCGCAGTCGCGCTGCGGCGTCGACGCTGGGATCCTGGGCTGCCTGCAGCATGGTCGGCCCGTGCAGCCGCTCCATGGTCAGGACCCGCAGCGCCGACAGCTCGGTCACAAACTGCGGCACCACCAAATCCGGCCACGGTCGCAGGGCTTCGCGATAGATCTCGCCTTGCAGCACTTCTTGGCGATAGTCCAGCTCGCGGCGCAGCACCGCGGCCAGCTCTTCGTAGTAGTGGCGGCTCTCAAACACGCCGCCAGCGACCGACAGCGCCTTGGCCATCATGCCGGCGTTGCGCAGATCGGCTTCGATGGCCCGATCGACGCCAGGAAACTGGATCTTGACCACCACGTCGCGGCCGTCGCGGGTGGTCGCCGCGTGGACCTGGCCCATCGACGCCGACGCCAGCGGCTCGCGCTCAAACGCGGCAAACAATTCATCTGGCGGCGCGCCCAGCTCTGCGCGCACCACTGCCTCGACCTGCTCCCACGTCATCCGCTGCGGCGTTTGGTGCAGCAGCTTGTGCAGGGCCGCGCGCGCCTCGTCAGAGAAGACGTCCTGGTCTACCAGGCTGATGAACTGCCCGACCTTGGTAGCGGCCCCCTTCATCTCGCCCAGCACTTGCACCAACCTCTCGGCCGTGGGCTTGAGCGACTGAGCGACGTCTGCCCCGTCTCCCCCCATTTTTTCGCGGGCTTTGGCAGCCAGCACGTCCGCAGCAGTATGAGCGGCTACCTTGGCAAGGCGGGCCATGCGGCTGAGTCGGCCGGATTCGACGTGATCGCGCTCAGACATGCCCATCCCTGCGCCCGGGCGAGCGCCCAGCCGGGAGCGTGGCAGGGTCGACCCCCACAAGCTCACCGCCATTTTGCGTTTTCTTAGTCGGGCACCAAATATTAGACGCAAATTCTAGTATTTTACCCGCCTGGGCGCTCGCAAGACGATCGCCCTAGGACCCTGTTGGAGGCTTCAGTCGACTCAACTGCTCTGCGAAGGTAGCCGTAGGTGCCGGCACTGGCCCGACCGGCCTCTAGGATAGGTGGATGCCAGCATTTGTACACCTGCGCGGGACCCTGCACCCGCAACACGCGGCGCATCCGTAGGCCGGCCGGCCAGGGACCCCTACACCCCAGGGCAGAGCGGTAGCGCTTTTCTCGCGGCCCGACAAGCACTACCATGCATCCGGAGGTTCCTATGCTCGCCGCTGCCGTCGTTCGCCCCTTCAGTCACCCGGGATCGGGACGCGACGCCCGCCCGCGGTGGACGGTTGCCTTGGTAGCTGCCGGCCTGCTGGCCATGGCTGGCTGCGCGGATGACCCCGGCGCGCCGTGGAACACGCCGACGTACCTGACCACCTACTGCGAATCCTGCGACATCGCCGAGTCCGCCCTGGGCAACGCCGACTACGGCCCGGCCAAGTGGGTGCAATCGCCCAATTACTCGGTTGCCAACCGCGGCGTCGGCAAGATCAGCATGGTTATCGTCCACACCGTCCAGGGCAGCTACAACGGCTGCATCAGCTGGTTCCAGAACACCAATGCCAAAGTTTCTGCGCACTTTGTGGTGTCCAAGACCGGCGACGTGACCCAGATGGTCAAAGAGAAAGACATCGGCTGGCACGTCGGCAGCGAGAACGGCTACACCGTGGGCATCGAGCACGAGGGCTACGTCACCGATCCCAACTACGTCACGCCGCAGATGCTGGACGCCAGCGCCAAGCTGACCTGCTACCTGCTCAAAAAGTATCAGCTGCCGGCCAGCAAGGTCGGGGTCAAGGGCCACGTCGAGCTGCCCAACCAGACCCACACCGACCCGGGCAAGTACTGGCCGTGGCCCAGCTACCTGGCCAAGATCCAAGAGTGCATGAATGGCACGGTCACCCCCACCTGCCCCACCAGCTGCGATGACGGCATTGCCTGCACTGACGACAGCTGCGTGGCCGGCAACTGCGTGCACGCCAACAACACCGGCGCCGTCTGCTGGGACGGCGATGCCTGCACGGCGGGCGAGAAGTGCAGCGCCGGCAAGTGCGTCGGCGGCTCGATCGTCAAGGATTGCAACGACAACAACGCCTGCACCACCGACGGCTGCAGCGCCGGCAACTGCACCCACGCCAACAATTCGGCGGCCTGCAGCGATGGCAACGCCTGCACCACCGGCGACGCCTGCAGCGGCGGCAGCTGCAAGGCCGGCAGCCCAAAGAACTGCGACGACGGCGACCCGTGCACCACCGGCGAAGCCTGCTCGGGCGGCCAGTGCCAGCCCGGCGTGGCCAAAGCCTGCGACGACGGCAACCCCTGCACCACCGGCGACGTCTGCAGCGGCGGCGGCTGCAAGCCCGGCACGGCCAAAAACTGCAATGACAACAACCTTTGCACCACAGACAGCTGCACGGCCGGCGCCTGCAAGAACCAGCCCATCAGCGGCGCCTGCAACGACGGCAACCCGTGCACCGTGGGCGAAACCTGCGGCGCCAGCGGCGTGTGTGGCGGCGGCGCAGCCAAGCTGTGCATGGATGACAACCCCTGCACCACCGACAGCTGCGTGGCCGGCGCTTGCGTCTTTGCGCCGATCAGCGGCCCGTGCGACGACGGCGACTCCTGCAGCACCGGCGACTACTGCGCCCAGGGCTTGTGCCTGGCCGGCCAAGCCAAGGACTGCGACGATGATCTGGCGTGCACCACCGACTCCTGCATAGACGGGGCGTGCCAGCACCAGGGCAGCGTCAAGCCCGCCACCAAGACCTGCCAAGGCAAAGACGTCGCCACGGCAGATCCCTGCGGCGGGCCCGCACAGATCGCCGAGTGCCCGGCAGCGCAACCCTGCAAGAACGGCGCCTGCGGCGGCGTGGTCGCTGCCGACGCCAGCGCGGACAGCAATCCAGGCAATGGCGACCCGCCTGACGGCACCGCCAAGCCCAGCGACGTGGCCGGCGGAGACGCCGTGGACCCAGGCGATGTGGTCGGCAAGCCGCCAATGAACCAGATGAAGGTCGCCACGGATTCCGGATGCTCTTCAAGGACTTCGGTGCCGCCCTCTTCTGCTGACAGCGGCTGGCTGGCAGGCTGTGGCCTGTTGATAGGCGCCTGGTGGTGGCGCCGCCGCCAAGGATAGCCCTGCAGATCCATGTCGCCAGTAGCCTGGACACCGTGGCAGCCACCGACTGGGACGCGCTGGTCGGCGACGACCACCCCTTTGTCGAGCACGCCTTCTTGCTGGGGCTGGAGCAGAGCGGTTGCGTCGGGCCAGGCACGGCTTGGCAGCCCCTGTACCTGGTGGCCCACAGTGCGCACAGCGGCGCCGCAGCCCAGGCAGGCCCGCAGCTGCTGGGAGCGGTGCCGCTTTATGGCAAGAGCGACTCCTTTGGCGAGTTCATCTTCGATTTCTCTTGGGCCCAGGCGGCTCACCAGCTGGGCGTGCGCTACTACCCCAAGCTGGTGGCGGCGGCGCCGTTTACCCCGGCCACCGGACCGCGGCTGCTGATCCACCCCCAGGCCAACCAGAGCGAGGTGGCCGCGGCCCTGGCCCAGGCGGTGCTGCAGTTGGCCCGCGACCACGGCCTGTCTTCCGCCCACTGGCTGCACTTGCCGCTGCAGCAGGCACAGTTTCTTGAGACGCAAGGCTATTTGCACAGGACCACGGTGCAGGCGCAGTGGTCCAACGCCGGCTATGGCGACTTTGAGGCGTTTCTGACCAGCCGGCGTGCGCCGATCCGCAAGCAGATCCGCCGCGAACGCCGCCAGGTGGCCCAGCAGGGGCTGGCGATCTCGGTAGAGCCGGGCCCTGCGCTTGGTCAGGCCGACTGGCAGACGCTGTACCGCCTCTATGCCAATCACTGCCTAGCCTACAACAACCAGGCCTGGCTAACTGCAGATTTTTTTGAGTGGCTGCGCCTGCACATGCCCCAGCGCCTGCTGGCTTGCGTGGCGCGCCAAGACGGCCAGATCGTGGCCGCCACCGTCAATTTTGCCAAAGGCCAGGTGCTGTACGGGCGCTATTGGGGCAGCGACATCGACATGCCGTTCTTGCACTTTGAGATGGCCTTTTACCAGCTGATTGACTACTGCATCTCAAATGGTTTTCAAAGGTTTGAGGCGGGATCCGGGGGCGAGCACAAGCTGCAGCGCGGCCTGGAGGCGGTGGCCATCCACAGTGCCCACTGGATCGCCGACCCGCGCCTGGCCCACGCCGTGACCCAAGCCAACCAGCGCGAGCGCCAGGCCGTGGCCGATCAGGTGCAGTGGCTGCGCAGCCATGGCAGCGCCCGCCGCGACGGCGAAGCGCTCGATTTGTCGACCCAGCTCTGAGTAGCTGCCTTCAATCTGCGGCAGGATCTGCTATCATTGCAGGGCCCGCGGGCCCAAACAGCCAACAGGCCTAGCCTACCGCCGCCACCGGCAGAGGCCCCAGCCCTACCAGGAGCCCCATGACCGACGACCTCCGAATTTCTCGCGCCGACGCCCACGCCGCCGTGGCAGCCGGCGGCAAGCTGATCGACGTGCGCACCCCGGCCGAGTTTGCCACCGGTGCAGCGCCTGGCGCCGTCAATGTGCCCGTGCAGGTCATTGCCACGCAGATTCACGAATTCGCTGAGATGGACGACCACGTCGTGCTCTACTGCAAGTCGGGTATGCGCTCTGACGTGGCGGCCCGGCTGTTGCGCGGCATGGGCTACACCAAGGCCTACAATTTGGGCACGGTTCAGGACTGGTAGAGGGCAAGAGTGGCCGCAGTGGCCGATGACTCTGTGACACAATAGCCGGGCCTGTCGGACCGGCGCGGGTTGCGGCCAGGGCGCCGGCCCAGTTAGCATGCTGCCGCCAAGGGGCAGTGCCGGCCCGTGTTTGGGCGGCTGGCCCTGGCCGCCGCTGGCTCTCCAGAACCCTGCACCTGACACAAGCAATCATGAACAAACATAGAATATTTGAAATGGCGGGAATTGTCGGCTTTGTGGCCCTGGAGGCTTTCCTGGGGTGGCGAGTCGCGGGCGCCGTAGGCCAGGGGCTGCATCCGGTCTGGGTGGCCGTCGCCTTGCTGGCGGGTTTTGTGGCAGCCGACTTTGCTTCTGGGCTCATCCACTGGGGCTTTGACCGCTATGGCTCGCGCACCACGCCCTTGGTAGGCGCCAACTTCATCGTGCCGTTTCGCGAGCACCACGTCGACCCCAAGGCCATCACCCGCCACGGCTTTGTCGAGACCAACGGCAACAACTGCATCGCGACCATGGTGGTGCTGCTGCCGGCGCTGGTCATTGACCCGTCGGCTGGCACTTTTCAGGCGCTGATGCTGATCACCTTGGCATCCATGTGCTTTTTTGTCATGGCGACCAATCAGTTTCACAAGTGGGCCCACGAAGACCAGCCGCCGGCCCTGGTGGTGGCGCTGATGAAGGCCAAGCTGATCCTTGAAGTCAACCACCACAACGTGCACCACACGCCGCCGTTCGATCGCTACTACTGCATCACCACCGGCTGGCTCAATCCGCTGCTCGACCATATCCGCTTCTTCTCGCGGACGGAGGCGCTGATCTACCGGCTGACGGGCATCCGCGGCGGGCTGGACGATGAAGAGGTAGTCTCGTCCAAGGCTTTGTAGCCCGCACCGCCTCAGACAGCTACTTGCCCAGGACCACAATCACCCAGATGTCGTACAGGGCGTGGGTCCAGGCTGCCACCGCAAAACCGCGCAACAAGAACAGCGAGCCAAACAGCAGGCCGGCAATCGTGCGGAAGATGAACGGCGTGATGGCAAACGGCTCTACGATGTGGTGAACGGCAGAAAACACCACACTGCTGGCCAACAGCACCACCAGCAGCTTGGCAGAGGGCGCGCGCCAATTGGGCCCCAGCCACAGCCGCGCCGCGCCAGCCACACCGCCCAGCCGAAACACCAACTCTTCGTGCAGACCGGCCCCCGCGCTGATGATCACCCCCGCCACCGGCCCATGGCGCTGCCCAAAAGCCAGCGGCAGCGGCTGCACCCACGCGTGGAGGATCTGCGTCAGATCGCCGGTCAGCGACCCCGCTACGGTGCCCACCAGCACGGCGTACAGGGCCGACTCGGCCAGCACCGACCAGAACCAGTTGGAGTTGAAGCGCGTCGTGCGGCGCAGGTGGTAGATGAGGCCGACGTTGATGGCTACCAAGGTACCGTAGAAGGCCAGGTAGCCTACCCAAATCGAAGGCCCCAGGCCCTGCAGCGCCATCACCAGCAGTTGCGATACCACATCGGCGCCGTTGTGGGCTTCTGGCACCACCAGAATCCCCAGACCGTACAGCACCAGCAGCGGCAGCGTCAGGGCCGCGGCCGGCAGCGGCTCGGCGGTTTGGCGCAGGTACAGCACCAGCGGCGAACTGGAGCTGGACGAACCCGGTTTGCTCAGCGGTGTAGCCACGTTTCCTCCGAGCTGAACCTGCCGACTGCCTCAGCCAAGCGGTAGCTACACGCGAATCAGCCGGTGGGCCAAGAAAGCTTTGTCTAGCAAGTCCTGGTGCTCGAGCTCAAACGCCCCGGCTAAGGCAGTATAGCGATAAGAGTGGACAGCCTGCACGCGATCCGCGCCGACCTCCAGGACATTGTAGCGCGCGTGCTCTTTGTCTTTGCGGTGCCAGGTCGAGGATCCGCAGCCAATCACTGGGATATCGCGCACCGCCTCGGCCAGGGCTCGCTCCAACAGCTCGTCGTCGATCGACGGCCTGCGGTCTTGGCGCGGCGTCAAGTGGCCCTGATGGGGATGGTGGGTGTGGCCGTGCAGCACCGCCGCGGCGCCAATGTCGTGCATGACCTCAGAAAACGCGTGGCGGTCGGTCAAGGTGGCCACGTACTCGGCCATGCCGACGCGGTGGTGAAGGTTGTGGTGGACCAGCACGATGCGCACCGTCACCTCGGGCGGCTCCAGGGCGACCAGCTCCAGCAGCCGCTTGAGCTGCGGCTTGCCGACCCGCCCATAGGCCAGCATCGGCAGCGTGGGAACGGCGCTGGACAGCCCGTAGACCCGCACGTGCGGCGCCAGCTTGCGCACAAACGGGTAGTGCAGCCGACCGCGCTGCTGCGCCACCAGGTGGTCGTCGCCTTCATCAACCAGGTACTCAGAGAACCACTTCTCAAAGCGCTTGTGCTTGAGCGCCCCGCGGGTGTACAGGTCGTGGTTGCCGGGAATCAGCGTGACGTGGCTGGGCGGGCCAATGCGCTCGATGATCTGGCGGGCACGGCTGAACTCGCTGTCCAGCGCCAGGTTGGTCAGGTCGCCGGTCATAATGACGTGGTCAAACTGCGCGCCGGCCAGGTGATCCGCCAGCTTTTCGCACAGATCGACCGGGTGCGCATTGCGGCGCACGCCCGCCAGGTTGACGACCCCGGTCATGCGCTTGTTGAGAAAGCTCTGCCAGGGGGTGCCGGCCAGGTCCAGGATGTGGAGGTCGCTGATGTGAGCAATCCGCAGTACTTTCATGACACTCCTCAGCCCGCATCGCCTACCCCAAGGCTGTTGCTGGGGTGAAACCGCACGGTATTGGGGTACGAAATACGACCCAGTAGCAGTACCCACGACCTGTGAACCAGAACCGGGTGAAACCCGAATCGAACTAACGGCCTTGGGTGCTAGCCACCAAGAGGCAAGCCAGCGCGGACCCGCTCCAAAGAGCGATTCAGCCGGTCGATGCCGCGCTCCAGCTCGGCCAGCGGCACCGACGTGTAGCAGATGCGCGCCCAGTTGTTGTAGGCCTCGCCAAAGGCGTCGCCCGGGCTGATGCACACCCCTTCGTGCAGCATCTCCATCAAGTAATCGATGATCGGCCGGCCGCGGAGCTCCTCGGTCAGGTCGGCAAACACGTAGCCGCCGCCCTGCGAAGGATCGAATTTGGCCTGCAGTTTGCGGTGGACCAGATCGGCGGCGACGCGGTACCGGTCGCGGGTCTCGTCGAGCCACTCTTCTGAGTCCTGTACTGCTCCCAGCACCGCCAGCTGGCACACCACCGGCACCTGGTACCACAGGTGGGTGGCCACCCGCCGGGCCGCCTCCATCCACGCCGGGCTGCCGCAGACAAAGCCAATGCGCAACCCAGCCAGAGCAAAGGACTTGGACGCCGTCAGAATCGTGGCGGTGCGATCGGCCATGCCCGGCAGCGTGGCCAAGAAGGTGTGCTGCCCCTCAAACACGTAGTCGTGGTAGGCCTGATCGTCGATCACCCACAAATTGTGCTGGCAGCACAGCTCGGCCACGGCGCGGGCGGCTTCGGGCCCGACCACGGTGCCGCACGGGTTGTTGGGGCTGGTGATGTACAGCGCGGCCGTGCGCTCGGTCAGGTAGGGGCGCAGGATGTCGGCCGCCGGCACGCCCTGACGAAGGGCTTGATAGAACGGAACTTCTACCGGTACAGCCCCGGCGGATAGCACGATGCCGCGGACCAGCGGCCAATACGGCGCCAGCAGCAGCACTTCATCGCCCGGCGCAATCATGGTGCGGACAAAGGTGGCAATGGCGCCAGAGCCGCCCTGGGTCACCTGGATGTGGTCGGCGCTGTACCCGGGCAGCCCCTTGGTGGCCAGCCTCTCGGCCACGGCGCTGCGCAACTCTTCTAGACCATTGGGATGGGCGTAGGCATAGCCGTTGGATGGCAGCCGCCCGACGGCCCGCTCTAGCCGACCCGACTCCGGCGGCGCGCGGTAGGTGTCGCCCAGATGCAGCGGCACCGGCGGCGCCGGCAGGAACTTGAACTGCGCCGCCAGCGTCGAGAAGACCGAGGGCCGCAGCAGCGACGTGGTTGGATTCATGAGGGGAGACTTGGGCATGGGGGAATTGTGCTCGCAAGAGAGGGGGGAGAAGCAGCTGGGCGGCGGGAGGTGCCTGCGCAGGGACACCTTGACAACCAGCGCATTTTGGCACTAGCTAACGCGCCCCGCAACGCGCCAGCCCTGGCTGCAATGCGGGCAATCGCCTGCGCAGATGCAGCGATGCCGTTGGCGCTCAGGCCCTGAGTGCATGAAAAGACAAGTCAAACGCCCGCACGGAGTAGCCTATGGCCCGCCGCGACCGCCGCCGCAATCCTGAACAAACCGTCGTCGACACCCCAGATATTGTCGAGGCCGAGCTGTGGTCTCTCTCTGAGTGGATGGAGAAGCACTGGAAACCAGTGGTGATTGGCTTGGTCGGCGTGTCAGTAGTCTGGGGAGGCCTGGGCGTCTATCAGATCATCGCCGCCTCGGGCGACCAGAGCCGGGCAGAGAGCACCGCAGCCCTGTTCGAGACGGCCGCCGCCCCAGTGGTTGCCCCGTCCGACGACCCAGAAGCCGCTCCACCAACGCGGACCGACAAGACCTACCCGACCGAAGCCGCCCGCGCAGAAGCGGTACTGGCCGCCGGCAAGGCTGGAGAAGGCGGCTCGGCTGCGGCGATTGGCGTCTTGCTCGGCGGCGCCAAGGCCAGCAAGGGCGACCGCGAAGGCCAGCTGCAGGCGCTGAATCCGGCGCTAGAGACCGCCAAGGGCACGGCGCTGGAGCTGCCGCTTCGCGAGCAGAAAGCCTCTGCCTTGCAGGCTCTGGGCAAGACCGCCGAAGCCGCGGCCGAGTGGGAAGCCGTGGGCAAGCTGGCCGTCACCGACTTCACCAAGGCCCTGGCCAAGGCGCGCATCGGCGACCTGTACAATCCGGCCGCCGGCAGCAAGGCAGGCGACCCGGCCAAGGCCAAGGCCGCCTATGAAGAAGCCCTTAAGCTGGCCCGCCCGGGAGACAAGGATCCCCCGGCCGGCTCGCTGGCGTTCCTGGCGGCCGATGTCCGCGGCAAGCTCGCCACCCTGTGATCACCAAGGCAACCATGGCAAATCCAGGCTGGGCCAGGGTTGGCGCCGCGCGTCTGGCCGCAGTGGCTGCCCTTGGCTGCGCTTCCCTTGCCTACGCAACGGACGTGCAGGTGCGCTGGAAGACGGCATTGGTGGCCGACCAGGCCGCGTGGAAGCCGCGCGAGCTGGCGCAGCCGGTGGCCTCTGCCGACGGCCGATGGGCGTGGTTTGGCGCCGCCAATGGCGTGACGGCGGTCGATGGCCAGACCGGGATGGTCGCGTGGCGGGCCCCCACCAGCGACCCAGTCGTGGGGCGCCCCGCTCTGGTAGAGCTACCGGGCGACGCCAGCGCAACCCTGTATGCCTCTACCCTGGCAGGCGCTCTGTACGCGTTTGAGCCCAAGACCGGCAAACAGCTGTGGCGCGAGCCGACCCGCTTGGACGTGCCCGTTCGCTCGCCGCTGGCGGCCGACCAGCGGTTCGTCTACCTGGTCGCCGACCCGGCCTCGGTCCACGCCGTCGACCGCCGCACCGGCAAGCCGGCGTGGCGCTGGTCGGTGTCGGTGGACCGCGAGTACCTGGTCGAAGGCCAAGGCGGAGCCACCGTTTACGAATCTCTGGTCTTTGCCGGCACGCCTACGGGCCGGTTGGTCGCCCTCTCTGCCCGAGACGGCGCGCTGGTATGGGACGTAACCCTAGAAGACCGCCAGAAAAGCCCCTACGGCGATGTTGATTCCACGCCGGTGGTGGTCAAGGGCCCGGGCGACAAGCCCATGGTTCTGGCCGCCTCTCACAGCGGCGGCTTGTGCGCAGTGGCGGCCGACGATGGCCGATTGCTGTGGCGCTATGCGGTCGAAGGCCTGGGCCAGCCGCTGCTGACCGAAGACGGCATCGTGGCGGTGTCGGCCCTGGGCGAGATCCACGTGGTCGACCTGCGCGGCCGCCGCAAGCTGGCGCGGCGGCTGTCGGCGCCGGCGGCGGGCACCCTGGCCTGGCTTGGCAATGGCCTGGTTCTGGTCCCCTCTGAGCTGGGCTTGGACGTGATCCGCACCAAAGACCTAAGGACGATGCGCCGGCTGGCCGGAGAGTACGGCTGGTCCGGTGCGCCAGTGGCGGCCGGTCCGATTTGGGTTGGCCTCAACAACGGCGGCGCAGCCTTTGGCCTTTCCGTCCGCCCCGATGGCGGCGACTGGCCCGCGCCCCAAGGCCCTTGACCCCCCAGCGACGGAGCAGACCCATGGTGCCTCACGGTCGGCAGCGGATGCGACACGGCCTCAGCGCGGCGGTGTTGCTGGTGTGCTGGAGCTGCAGCGAGCCCGCCCCGGCGGCAGCGCCAGACGTCTGGTATGGCACCGACCTGGGCCCCAATCCCGGCAAGCAAGACGCTGGCAGCGACGCAGCGGACTCCAAGCAGGGCGGCGCAGATAGCGCCAGCGGCGGCGACATTGAGGCGACCGTCTGCGTGGCCGCCGGCAAGGGCCAGTGCGACGACCAGAGCGAGTGCGGCACGGGCGAGTATTGCGACCCCTGCCTGCGCGTCTGCGCGCCGGCCCGCGAAGTCTGCGACCCGTGCAGCGCCGACGTGCAGTGCAAGGGCGCGGTGGTCGACAAGCAGCCCGGCTCGGCCTGCCTGACCTACCCCACCGGCGGCAGCTTTTGCGGCCGCGCCTGCCTGTCCGCCGCCGGCTGCCCGTCTGGCTATACCTGCGAGCCCTTGCCAGGCATAGCCGCCAAGCAGTGCGTGCCCAAGACCAAGAGCTGCGCCCCTGGCAGCGGCAGCTGCAAGTCCGATGTCGACTGCCCGTTCACCATGGTCTGCTCTGCAGATTACAACGTCTGCATCAAAGGTTGCACGTCAGACAACGCCTGCGTCAGCGGCAACGTCTGCTCCCTTGGCCACTGCGTGCCCCCCTGTGCCAAAGACGACGAGTGCAAAGCCCTGGCCGCCCAAGCCGTCTGCGTCGAGCAAAAGTGCAAGATCCCGGGTGGTTGCTTGGGATCCGAAGAGTGCGAGGCCAAAGAGACCCACTGCGACCTGACCACCCACAAGTGCGCCCCTGGCTGCGTGGCCGATGCCGACTGCAAAGACTTTGCCAACAAGTGCGAGAGCGGCAAGTGCGTCAAGAAGGGCTGCACCAAGAACTACGAGTGCGCCTATGAGCACGTGTGCGACCTGGCGACCGGCAACTGCAAGAAAGCAGAGGGCTTGTACTGCGCCAAGTGCGATCCCAATGACAAAGAGGTCGCAGGTTGCGGGGGCAAGCCCAACGCCTGCTTCAGCTTCAAAGACGCGCAAGATCAAGACAAAGGCTCGTTCTGCGGCATCGTCTGCGGATCGGACCCCACCGGCCCCTGCCCGGCCGGCTGGAAGTGCGAGGAACTCAAAGACGACAAGGGCCAGTCCCAGGGCAAGTACTGCCTGCGGCCTTGCTACAACACGCCCGTGGCTCCAGCCGGGGGCGCGGCGCCCTAGCTCTACCCCCTCGATTCCAAGGGCGGCAGGCTGCAGTCGTTTAGGCCCGCACCTGCAATGACAGCGGCATGACGCGGCTATTCGCGCCACAGCTATCCTTTGTACGCCTGAGCCCGAGCCCGGGCACGGAGAGAGTCCTATGCCCGACCTGTTTGCTGTGCCCCCGATCGCTCCGGTCAGTGCCTTGAATTCGCGCCAGCGCTTTGCCGCTTGTTTGGCAGGTCAGCCGGTGGATCGCCCGGCGCTGTGGATGATGCGCCAGGCCGGGCGGTTCTTGCCCGAGTACCGCGCCGTGCGCCAGCAGCACACCTTTTTGGAGATGGTCCACACGCCAGAGCTGGCCCTGGAAGTGACCCTGCAGCCGCTGCGCCGCTTTGGCATGGACGCGGCCATCCTGTTCAGCGACATCTTGACCATCCCAGAAGCCCTGGGCATGAACGTCGATTTCCCCGAGGGTGGCCCCCAGCTGTCGCCGGTGATCCGCACAGCGGCCGACGTGGCGCGGCTGCCCAGCGGCGACTGCGTGGAGAAGCTCGACTACGTTGGCCAGGCCCTCAAGCTGATCCGCGCAGAGCTACCCCACAACTACGTGCTCGGTTTTTCCGGCGCGCCGTTTACCCTGGCCAGCTACATGGTAGAGGGCAAGGGCACCCGCACTTTTGAGGGAATCAAGACGCTGATGTACCAGCATCCGCAAGTGTTTCACGCACTGATGGACAAGCTGACCGACTCAGTCATCGCCTACCTCAAGATGCAGCTTGATGCCGGCGCCGACGCCGTGCAGCTGTTTGACTCGTGGGCTGGCGAGCTGCGCGCCGAAGAGTACGTCGAGCACGTGCTGCCCTCTACCCAGCGGATCATCCAAGCTGTGCATGCCCACGGTGGCAAGCTTCTGCTGTTTGCCAGACACACCGGCCACTTGCTCGATGCCAGCTTGCGCTCCGGGGCCAATGGCTTGGGCCTGGACTCGCGGATTGACCTCGCCAGCGCCGCCGCCAAGGCCAAAGCCGTGGGCATGGCCGTTCAAGGCAACCTGGACCCCATTGAGCTGTTTGCCCCGCCGGCGCACATCCACGCCCGCGTCCGCGAAATGGCAGCGGCGACCAAGGGCTGCGGCTGGATCGCCAACCTGGGTCACGGCGTCATTCCCTCGACTCCGATTGCCGGCGTCGAAGCCCTGGTCAGCGCTGTGCACGGGCTAGCGACCAACAGCCAAGGCGGATCGCTGCATTCATGACCAGCGACGCACCATGGGATCTCGCAGTCGTCGGCGGCGGCATCGCTGGCCTGGCGGCAGCTTGGCGGGCCCACCAGCTGGGCTGGCGGGTGTTGGTGCTAGAGGCTGGCCGGGTGGTCGGCGGCAAAATGCGCAGCGAGATCAAAGATGGCTACCTGGTCGAACATGGCCAGTGGCACCTGCGGCCCACCGACACCGCCCTGTGGCAGCTGATCAGCGAGGTAGGGCTGGACGACCAAGTGCTGGCCGCCCCGCCTTCGGCCAGCCGCTTTGTCTACCGCGACCGAGCGTTGCGCACCCGACCCAACAACCTGGCAGAGGTGCTGACCGGCGATTCGATCAGTAGCGCCGCCAAGTTGCGCCTGCTGGCCGAGCCGGTGATCCCCGGAGACGCCCAGCCCGATGACACCGTGTGGTCGTTTGGCCTGCGCCGCCTGGGTGAAGAAGCCACCAGCTACCTGCTTGGCCCAGAAGTCGTGGATGGTTTTGCCGGCGATGTGCGACAGCTGGGCGCCCGCGACGCCTTGGGGCCGCTGTGGCAGTGGGAGCACGACGCCGGCAGCCTGGCCTTGGGGGTGCTTTTTGGCGGCCAGCGCCGGTCTGAGTCGACCCTGCGGCGGCGGCGCCCCGGCATCTACGCGCTGCGCGACGGCATGGGCAGCCTGCCCAAGGGCTTGGCCGCAGCCTTGCCCGACCAAAGCGTGCACTGCTCGGCGCCCGTCCAGGCCATGCAGCGGCTGCCTGACGGACGCTGGCGGCTGCGGCTCAACGCCCACGCCGCCGAAGGCCCTGCGGAGTTCACCGCCCTGCGGGTGATTGTGGCGACTCCGCCGCGCACAGCCTCAGAGCTGCTGCACGAACTGAGTCCGCGGGCCGCGGCAGAGCTGGCCGACGTCCACTGTGTGCGGCTGGCGGTGGTCCACGTTGGCGCTCCGGCAGATGCGGCCCTGCCCGCCCACGGCATCGGCGTGGTCTTTCCGCCCGGCGCCGGCCTGCGCACGCTGGCCCTTGGGCTACCCTCGACCTGCTTTGCCGGGCGGGCGCCGGCCGGGCACTCGCTCTACACCGGCATTCTGGGTGGGGCACTGGACCCTGAAGCAGCGGATCTGTCTGACGAAACCCTGGTCTCTTTGGTCGAGCGCGCCTATGGCGTGGCCTTCAGCCCAGAGCGAGCCCGACCGGCCGCTGCGACCTTCCACAGCGTGGTCCGCTGGCGGGATGCCCTGCCGCAATTCCGCGTCGGTCACATGGATTCTATGCAGTTGGCCCAGCACAGCCTGAGCACGGACTGCCTGGGGCTGGCGCTGGCGGGCAACTACCTGCACGGGGTGGGCGCAGCGGCGGCAGCAGCCAGCGGCATGGCAGCTGTAGAACAGCTGGCCGGAGAACCGGCGCCCGCCAAGACCAACACAGCCGATCGAGAGCGAAAATAGTGCGGAGCTGGCCATGAGCGATCAAAGCGGACCTTCCATTCTTGAGCGATCGCGCGCCCAGCACCGCCCCGTTGCGGTGCCGCCCTTGGTCGTGGTGGGCTGCGATTTCCGCGTGGCCTCTTCGCTGTGGCGCTCTCAGCTGCTGCTCACGGCAGAAGAGCGCGCAACCTTGGCCGACGCCCTGCGCCAAGCCTGCCAATCCGCCGGCCTGATGGTGCTGGAGACCTGCAACCGCGTCGAGTGGGTGGCCACTGGCGCCGATCCGGTGTGGACCGGCGAGGTCATGAGGGCCCAGATGGCCGCGCGCTGGAACAACGCCTCGGAAGTGCTGCAGCTTGATCCGCGGCGCATGCCCAGCCCGTACGTCTATACCGGCCGACCAGCGGTGGCGCACCTGCTGCGGGTCGCCGTTGGGCTGGAGTCCTTTGTGGTAGGCGAGCGCGAGATCGCCGGGCAGCTCAACAAGGCGCTGGTGGCCGCTCGCGGCGCCGGCCAGACGTCCAAGCTGCACAACGCGCTGCAGACGGCCCTGGGCCGCACCGTCAAGAAGGTACAGCGGCGCACCGCGTGGCGGCACACGACCCGCGGCGTGCACAGCCTTGCCCTGGAGACCGTTCAGGAATACCTGCGCGAGATCGGTGCGGACCACCGCCGCAGCGGCAAGCCGCGGGTAGGCGTCATCGGCATGGGCGAAATTGGTCGCAAGGCAGCGGGGTTACTGGAGTCCCACGGCGGCTGCGAACTGGTGCGGATCAACCGCTCTATTCCGCCCGAGCGAGCAGGCGAGTGGCTGCCCCTGGATCAACTGGCGGCGACCCTGCCGAGCTTGGACGCCATCGTAGCGGCAACGGGGGCGCGAACGCCTGTGCTGCACCTGCGCGAGCTGGTGGCCAAGCCCAGCAAGAAGGCGCCGCCGCTGCTGGTGGTGGACTTGGGCTCGCCGATGCAGGTCACCGGGGCAGAGCTGCCGTGGATCCGCTACGTCGGCCTGGACCAGCTGGTGGCACGGCCCAACGTGGGCCCCACGGATGAGGAAGTCGCAGCGGCCGTCGAAGTGGTAGAAGAGGGGGTGCGCGAATTCCAGCTGGAGTGCCGCAAGCGCGACCTGGCCCCGCTGTTGCGCGCCGCCCACGATCTGTACGACGCCACCGCCTACAACGAGCTGCCAGAGCTGCTGGACAGAGAATTGCCCGGAGAAGAGCACGCCGAGACGCGCAAGCACCTGCAGCTGGCCATGCGCGATCTGCTGCGCGAGCTGGCGCGCGGTCTGGTCCGCGAGATCGAACACGTGGCCGACGTGCGCTCGGGTCGCCGTCAAGCCGCGGGGCCCTTTGAACCGCTGACCTAGAGCTCAGCCCAGGATCGCCCAGATGCGCCCCAAAGCACTGCCTTCGCCCGCTGCAGCCCCTGCGGGCCCCAGCGCCGAATTGGCCAACAGCCATCGGATGATGGGCCTGGCCACCCGTGCGTCGCTTGGAATGGCCTTGGTGCTGTTGGCTCTCAAGCTGTACGCCTGGGTCAGCAGCGGCTCGGTGGCGATGCTGGCCAGCGCCGTGGACTCTGGCCTGGACGCACTGGCTTCCGGTGTCACCTTGGTGGTCGTGCGCTGGTCGCTGGCGCCGGCGGACCATGAGCACCGCTTTGGCCACGGCAAGCTGGAGCCGCTGGCCGGGCTCATTCAAGCAGCGCTGGTCCTGACCTCGGCCGTCGCTTTGCTGCGCACGGCTGTCCACCGGCTGACCCACCCGGCGCCCGTCGAGGCCGGCTGGCTGGGCCTGGCCGTGATGGCGCTGGCGAGCGTGGCCACAGTGCTGCTGCTGCGCTATCAGCGCAAGGTCGTGGCCCACACTGGGTCCACGGCCATTCGCGGCGATTCTCTGCACTACGCCACCGATCTGGCCATGAACGCCGCCGTGGCCATCTCGATTGTGGCGTCGTGGGCCCTGGGCTGGCTGTGGCTGGATCCGGTGCTGGGCTTGGTCGTTGCCGTGCTGGCTGGGCGCAGCGCTGCCGGCATCGGCTGGGAAGCCACCCAGCTGCTCATTGACCGCGAGCTACCCGACGCCGACCGCAGCCACATTGCCGAGATCATCGGCCGCCACCCTGAGATCCTGGGGGTGCACGACCTGCGCACGCGGCGCTCTGGCTTGCAGCGGTTTGTGCAATTTCACTTGGAATTCCCTGCCGACATCTCGCTGCGAGACGCCCATCGGATTGGCCACGAGATCGAGAGCGAGGTCTGCAAGCTGGTGGCGGGTGCGGAAGTGATTGTCCACTTTGACCCGATGCCAGACCACGATGCCCCGCCCCACCGCTAGGCTGCGGGCCTTGGCGGCCAGGATGGCCTGGCGCCTGCGCCGGCCCGCGTTCGCCAAGGCCTGGCCCGCGGGCATGCCAGAGCCCTGAACGTCCCTGCAACCTGTAGTGGAAATCACGGCCCCATCAGGCTATCCTATTGCCCCTTCGGCGTTACGCCACGGCCTGGACCCATGAGCCCCAACGGCTGGATCGACAAGCTCTCTCGCGCCGCGGAACAGGTGCGCACCGGTCCGCGTTGGCCGGCGCGGCGCTCGCTGGTCAGCCTGCACGACGTGACCCCTGCCCACGCCGACGTGGTGTTTGCCTCGATCGAGCACCTGCGAAAAAAGGGCGTAGATGCACTGACCTTGCTGGTCGTCCCCGACTACCACCGCCGCGCCGACCTGCGCGACCACCCGCGTTTTTGCCGGCAGCTGCTAGAGGTGCTGGGCCCCCGCGATGAGATCGCGCTGCACGGCTACTACCACCTGGCCGACAGCCGCCCGACCTCTGCCTCTGCCCGACTGGCCGCCGCCACGCTGACCGCCGGCGAAGGCGAGTTCCAGGCCCTTGACCTCGCAGAGGCCAAGCAGCGCATCGAAGCCGGCTTGGACGTGCTGCGCCAAACCCTGGGCGTGCGTCCGCGCGGCTTTGTGGCCCCTGCCTGGCTGCAGAACGATCAAGTGGTGCGCGCCGTGCGCGACTGCGGCCTGGACTGGTGCGAAGACCACTGGTTTGTCGCCCATGTGCGCAGCGGCGAACAGCTTCTGGCCCCAGCTCTGTCGATGGCCAGCCGCGATCCGCTGCGCCGCCAGGGCTCGGTGGCGACCAGCAAGGTCGGCGCGCCGCTGCTGCCGTCGCTCAGAACGGTGCGCCTTGCCGTTCATCCTGGCGATTACGGCCATCCAGAGCTGGTACGCTCCCTCGATCATGTGCTCGACCGCTGGCTGCCCGAGCATCCCCCCGCCACACCCCGCGAGATCTGGCCATGCACATAGGGATTTTGACCGACTACCCCGTTGCGAGCTTTGCCAACGGCCCTGCCCTGGCGACCCAGGCGCTCAAGCGCTATCTGGAGAATCGCGGCCACCGCGTCACCATCGTTGGCCCCGCGCCAGGCAGGGAAGAGCCGGCGCCGCAATCGGGCTCCTTGCTGCTGTCTTCCGTGCCCTTTCGCGCCCACCCCGGCGTGCAGATCCCGTTTCCGTGGCCGCTGTCGACCTTTGACAACTCCCAGAAATTCGACGTGATCCATTCGCACTCCAACTCCCTGCTGATGCACTGGGCGCCGATCATGCGCCAGCTGCACGGCATCCCCTGCGTTGGCACCAACACCATCTACCTGCCGGCCTTTGCCCAGCACGTCCTGCCGGACCGCCTCTACCAAAATGACAAGGTTCGCAAGGCGTTTTGGGGCTTTGCCAACCGCTACGAGCGCGGCTTTGCCGACTGCTACAACGCCGGCGACGGTCTGATCGTGCAGTGCCTGGCCCTGGCCGACTACTGGCGGTCCAAAGGCTCGCTGAAGGTGCCCCTGCACGTGATTCCGCGGCCCATTGACGTGGCGATGTTCGACCGCCCGCTGGGCCCCGACCCCTACCGCAGCGAATTCGCCAAGGGCTACCGCTTGATCACCGTTGGCCGCCACGCCCGCGAAAAAGACATTGACAAGCTGATCCGCGCCTTTGCCACAGTGGTGCTGCCGGCGCAGCCCCAGGCGTCTTTGACCCTGGTCGGCGATGGCCAGGAACACGACGAGCTGATCGCCCTGGCCAACAAGTTGGGCGTGGCACATCGCTGTGACTTTGCTGGCGAAAAGGCCCACAAGGCCATGCGCGACTACCACGGCCACGGCGACCTGTTTGCCTACGCCAGCCTGTCTGAGACCTACGGCCAGGTCATCAGCGAGGCTCTGTGGTGCGGCGTGCCAGTGGTCGCGCTGGATGACAAGATGGGCGTCGCCTACCAGTGTCAAGACGGCCACGACAGCGTGCTGCTGCAGCCCGGCAAGGGCGAGATCGAGGCCTTGGGTCAGACCATGCTCAGCCTGCTGGCCGATCCGCTGCGCCGCCAGACCATGGGCGCCAGCGCCGCTGCCCGCGCCCGCACTCGGGTGGCCCCTGACATCGTCTACGGCATGTACGAGCACGCCTACGAGGCTGCCCAGGAGCACCTGCGCCTGAACCCGCCGCCGGTCACCAACCCCAAGCGCCCGGGCGACGCGTGGCGGCTGGGCAGTGATCACGTGTGGCCGTGGCTGTGGCAGCACACCGCCCTGTGCAGCCTGGGAGCCTTTCGCGGCGCGCGCGGCTACGAGGTTCCCAAGGACATTCGCATTGACGAAGTACCTGAACTTCTAAGCAAAGGTTAGCCCATGTCCTCGCCACAGCTCACCATACCGCCGGTTGCCCATTTTGTGTGGATCGGCGGGCGGCTGAGCGATCTGGGCTGGCTGGCCATCCAAATGGCCTTGGATGTCGGGGAGTTTTCTAAGGTGCGGCTGTGGAGCCAGCGCGACGCCCTGCAGCGGGACCAGCGGATCGCCGTGCTGCTGGCCACCGGCAGGGTCGAGCTGTGCGACCGCGAGACCCTGCACCAAGACGACCACGCCAGCGCCGAGCTGGATCGCCTGACCCGCGCCGGGGTGTCCGCCCGCCTGGATGCCCTGGAGAGAGAGCTCACGGCCCCGGCAGCCAAGGCCGATCTGTGGCGCTTGCGCATCCTGTGGGCTCAGGGCGGCGTCTACCTGGATGCCGATGCCCTGTGTTTACGCAGCCTTGGGCCTCTGCGCGCAGCCAGAGCGTTTGTGGGCACAGAGAGGATAGCGCTGCCGGCCGGGCTGTACCGCTCCAAGAATCCGCTGCGCTGGGCCAAGGCTGGCGGTCTGCTGGCCCTGCGCCACGCCCTGACGCTGCGCCCCGGTGCCGGAGAGCGGTTTGAGGCCGTCCAAGACTGGTACGACATCGCCTGCAACAACGCCGTGCTGGGGGCGATGCCTCGCCACCCGCTGATCGCCCAGCTGCTTCGCATGGCTGCTGAAATGCCGCCGCAGCGCGCCAGCAGGCTCTACGAGCTGGGGCCGCGGTTGCTAGAAGAAGCAACCGGCAACTGCGAGCGCCACGATCTGGAAGTCCATCCGCCGCTGGCGTTCTATCCGCTGCCGCCTGAAGTTTGCGCCGACTACGTGGCGGCCGATCCCAAGGGCTTGCTGGGCCGCAGCCCTCACCCCGATGCCTGGGTGGCCCACCTGTACGACTCGGTGCTGGCGCGGCGCCTGGGCAAGCCGATCGACCTGGCGTGGCTGCGCACCCATCGCAACACCACGCTGCTCGGGCGGATGGTCGAGCCCTGGCTGTAGACCTGCAGCGCAGATCCAAAACCAGCTCAAAGGCAACAGCTTTCACGGCCCACCACCGCCGTTGCGACCGGGGCAACGCGGAGATCAGGTCCTGGTATAGTCAAACACCGGGGCCCGCGGGTCGCCGTACATGACCAGCGCACCGCGCTCTCCCACCGCGTTGGGCCGCTGAAAGATCCAGTTCTGCCAAGCGGTCAGCCGGCCAAACAGCTTGGTGTCGCAGGTCTCTGCCCCGGCAAAGCGCAGATTCTGCTCCATGCCCGTCAGCGCATCCGGCGACAAGGACACGCGCTCTTCAATGGCGATGCGCACTTCGTCGTCCCAGTCGATGTCGTCAGGCGCGCGGGTCACCAGGCCCCACCTCTCGGCGTCTTCCGCGCCCACCGCCCCGTGGATCTGCACGGCGCGCTGCAGCGAGTCGGGCTCGCCGTAGAAGCGCACCTGCAGCCGCGTTGAGCCATTGAGGCTGGGAAAGGCACCGCGATTGACCGGGTGCAGGGCGATCTGGTTGGCGCCATCGGGGTCGGCCAGCATGTAGGCGCGATCCGCCGACCACAGGATCTCGGCCAGCACGCCGGCAAAACAAGAGCCGGGTACCACCACCGCGTAAAGGCTCTTGGCCATGTTGTCCAGGCGCCGCAGCACCCGCGCCTGGTGCAGCTGGATCTCGCGGGCCAGCCACGATCCCTCGGCCCGCAGGGCGGAAAGGGCGGTGTCCCAGGCCAGGACCTGCGCCGGATCGCCCTTGGTCTTGAGCAGCACCAGACCAACCTGGTTGAAATTGAAGCGCAACTCTAGCAGAGCCTCATCCATCTCGCGAAAGGCCCGCAGGGCCCAAGAGCCGTCGCCCTGGCTGTGCAGCGCGGCGTGGTCGGCGGGCGGCGGCAGCGGTGGAGCCAGGATGGTCAGCTCGGCCTGGCGCGTGACCTGATTGGCCCGCAGCTCTACATGCTGCCAAGTATAGACCGTGGTGTCGCCCTCTGCCGTCTCCTGGCGCTGCAGATCGCTAAGAGCAATGCCCACTTCGCTGCCGACGCCACCGGCCTGGGCCACCACGGCGGCGGCACGCTTGTCGATCTCGGCCTGCCACTTGGACTTGGGCCAGCCGCCATCGACCAGGCGCATCTTCTGGGCGTCGCGCAGGCGAAAGCCTTCTGCCTTGGTGCAGAACAGGTCGGCGATGTCGCGGCGGACCTTGCGCTTGTCGACCAGGCGGGTCAGCCCACCGGTGCCCGGCAGGACCCCCAGCAGCGGCACTTCGGGCAGCGACACTGCAGAGAAGCCATCGTCAATCAAGTAGATCTCGGCGCAAGACTCGGCCAGTTCGTAGCCGCCGCCCGCCGCCGTGCCGTTGAGCGCCGCCACCCAGCGCTGCTGCGACAGCTCGGTCGCTTCTTCGATCTCGCAGCGCGTCTCGTTGGTAAACTTGCAGAAATTGACCTTGAATCCGTGGGCACTCTGGGCCAGCATCTTGATGTTGGCACCGGCACAGAACATCTTGGCGATGCCAGAGGTGGCCAGCACGCAGCGGACTTGCGGGTGTTCAAAGCGCAGCCGCCGCAGCACGTCGGCGAGCTCGATGTCGACGCCCAGGTCGTAGCTGTTGAGCTTGAGCTCATAGCCGGGGCGCAGCGGACTGTCGCGGTCGACAGCCAGGGTCGCCACGGCTACGCCCCCTTGAACCGCAATCGACCAGTGGTGATAGCGACCGGGACCGGTGCGGAAGTTGACGGGGGCGGAAGGGGCGACGTGGTCGGCCATGGGACTCCAGCTGCGGGGACGGCGGCGCGCAGGGGGTAGGAGTGTAGCGAGCCGTCACGACTTTGTCAGCCCACGCCAAGCGCGATCGACCCCCTGGGGCCCACCTGCAGCCCCTGCAGATTTGCTGTTTCGCTGGCGCGCGGGGCCAGCTACACTGATGCGACCATTGCCGCAAGGAAAGCCCAACACATGCCCACATTCGCACTCTGCCGCACCTCCAGCGCCCCCCGCATTCCGCTGCGCCGCGCCGCAACGATTTGTCAGGTTTTGATAGTGGCCATCCTCAGTTGGCAGTGCAGCAATGCCTCCAACAGCGGCGTGAACCAAAACGGCACTTGGCTGCCAGACAGCGAAGAAGGGGTGGACGTCAAGGTCACCGCCAAAGACGCCGATGTCGGCCCGGCCAGTGACGCTACCGGCTCCACGGACCCCAATGGCAGCGACGCCGCGGACCCAGCAGACGCCGCCGGAGAAGACGGCTATGACGGCCCGGCGTGCACCACCGGCTCGGCCTGCAAGAACTACCCGGGCAAGACGCTGTGCGCAGTATCCATCAAGCAATGCGTTGAATGTCTAACAGAATTCAACTGCAAGGCCGGCGAAGACTGCGTCAATTTCGCCTGCAAGAGCACGACCTGCACGCCGGGAACCACCAGCTGCGACGGTGACTTCCTGGCCACCTGCCAGGCCGATGGCACCCTGGCGACCACCAAATGCCCAGACGAAACCCCCTCTTGCGTAGACGGCAAGTGCCGCAAGTGCCAGCCCGACAGCACGTTCTGCGCCCCGGCCCCGGCCGGCGGCAAGTCGATGGAAGTGCTCAAGTGCAGCAGTGACGGCAACGCCGCTTCCACCGTAGACACCTGCAGCGGCGCCGCCTCTTGCATCAACAAGAAGTGCGCGATCTGCGCCCCCGGCACCAAGACCTGCAACGGCGACAAGGCGATGGCCTGCACCAACGACGGCTCTGGGCTGGACGTGGTAGAGGACTGCGCTGCCAAGGGCTTGACCTGCCTTGGCGGCCTGTGCGTCAACCCGTGCGAAGGCGACATCAAGTCCAACACCTATGTCGGCTGCGATTTCTGGGCGGTCGACCTGGACAACGCCATCGACAGCTCCGGTGGCAAGGTTTACGACGCCCAGCACAAGCAATTTGCCGTGGTGGTGTCCAACTCCGCCCCAGCCCCGGCCACAGTCACCGCGTCGTTTGGCGAAAAGGGCTCGGCGACCTACAAGTCGTCCTCTTGGACGGTGGCCAGCAAAGGCCTGCAGGTCATCAAGCTTCCCGACCCGACTTGGAAGATCGCCACCCAGGACCAGGACGGCACCAACATCAATGACAAAGTGTTCCGCATCCAGGCCACCCAGCCCATCGTAGCCTACCAGTTCAACCCTCTTGAGAACTATCAGGTTTTCTCCAACGATGCCTCGCTGCTGCTGCCTACCAACGCGCTGGGCAAGCAGTACTACGTGCTGTCGCGCCGCCAGCTGGGCACGCTGTTCCGCAGCTATCTGACGGTGGTGGCCACCATGCCCGGCGATACCACCGTGGGCGTCAAGGTCACCGCCAAGACCCTGGCCGGCCCCGGAGTACCCGCCCTCAACGCCGGGCAGGTGGGCAGTTACAAGCTCAAGCAGGGCCAGGTCCTCAACCTGGAGACCAACCAAGAAGGCGCTGACCTCACCGGCAGTTATGTAGAGGCAGACAAGCCCGTGGTCGTCTTTGGCGGCTCTGAGGCCTCCAACTCGCCCGACACCGGCAGCTGCATTCCCAAGGCCGGCAGCTCGGTCAAGTACTGCGCTGGCTCCACCAACAGCGGCTTTGGCCAGACCTGCTCCAGCGACAGCGGCTGCCAGTCCTCTTGCTGCGCCGACCACCTGGAAGAGCAGATGTTCCCGGTAGATACCCTGGGCACGACCTATGTGGGCAGTCGACTGCAGCCCCGCGGCAAAGAGAAAGACAGCTGGCGGGTGCTGGCCGTCCAAGACAACACCACTTTCCAGATTGTCCCCAACATCGGCGTCAATCCGCCCACGCTGAACAAGGGCGCGTGGATGGAGTTTGCCACGGACAAGGACTTTGTTTTGACGGCGACCAAGCCGGTGTTGGTGGGCCAGTACATGGCTTCTTCTTACGCCACCATGCCCTACGAGCAGGCCACCTGCACCAGCGCCGCCCAGTGCCTAAGCAAGTGGAGCGTCAACGCCAAGTGCGAATCCGCCGGGGTGTCTTCGATGTGCGCGCCGATTGGCGACCCGTCTCTCATCCTGGGCGTGGCTTCGTCGCAATACCTGGACGACTACCTGTTTCTAGTGCCAGACAAGTACGTGACTAATTACATCAACATCGTGATGATGGCCGGCTCGACCGCCAAGCTCGACGGCGCGCCGCTGCAGGTCAACCTGTTCACCGCCGTCCCTGGCACCATGTGGCTGGTCGCCAGGTTGCCGATCCCGGCCGGGCCGCACCGCCTGCAGCTGTCGCAGAAAGGCGGCCTGGTGGTGTACGGTTATGACGATGACGTGTCCTACGGCTACCCAGGCGGCGCCGGTCTGGCAGTCAGCCAGCCGTGATCCCCTGGAAGCGATGAACAAACCAGCAGCTGACGCGTTAGGGTGCCCAAGACCGTTAATTGGCTCTGGGTTGCGTCCGGTTCTGGTTCACAGGTAACCCGGAGCGAGCTTCGAGTTTGAAGCAGTCGGCAACAACCTTGGCCCTGGCGCGGGCGGCAGCGCCAGGCATTTTCTTCTGGCCGCCTTGGGAGACATTCGCATGAAGGTGTTCAAGTCCGTGATGGTGGCCGTTCTCGCTCTGGGTCTAGCAGCACCCGCCTTTGCGCAGGGTCGCGCGGGCGGCGCCGCAGCTCCGGCCGCTGAAGCGCCAAAGGCGGAGGCCGCTCCGGCCGCCGCTGGTCGCGCTGGCGCCGCGGCTCCGGCGGCAGAGGCCAAGAAGCCAGAGGCTGCTCCGGCCGTCGACAAGGCCGCAGCCAAAGCCGCCAAAGAAGCAGCCAAGGCAGAGAAGAAGGCCGCCAAGGAAGCCGCAAAGGCCTCCAAAGAGAAAGCAAAGGCTGAGAAAAAGGCCGCCAAGGAAGCTGAAAAGGCTGCCAAGAAAGCCGCCAAAGAAGCCGCCAAGGGCGCCAAGAAAGAGGCCGCTCCGGCTGGTCGCGCTGGCGCGGATGCCGCTCCGGCCGCGCCCGCCGCTGCGCCAACCGGTCGCGCGGGCGCTGCGCCAGCTCCAGCCGCTCCGACGGCTCCGGCCGCCCCCGCTGCCCCCGCCGCAGGCGGTCGCGCCGGCAAGTAGTCGCCACAGCAGCAGCTCCGCGGCGGATCGCCACCCGCCGCGGAGCTGCACGCTGGTCCGCTGCGAGCTCTGGCCCAGCCGTCGCGCGGCATGCCAGGGCCAAGGCGACACCGCAGTCGCTGGCCGGGTTCGCCAGCGCGTCGCCAAGCAGCCGTCAGCCCCTTGGCCGCCTACGGCCCAATGAGATTGCGCCAAGTCTGCCTGAGAACAGGCCGGTTCTGGCTGTCGCGCGCCAGCGCTTCGTCCACCGCGATGGCCTTGCGCGGCTGTGCGGAGGCGGCAGCGGTGGTCAAGAACGGCACGCCCAACACGGCCCCCTGGTCAATGCTGGGCCAGCTGAGCGGTCCGGCTCCCAGCCCCAGCGCCGTCCAACCCTTGGCAATCCGCGCCCACTGCGGGTCAGCCGTGTGGCACAGGCCGTACCACTGGGCCGTAGGCGTGAGGTGGCCGTTGTTGACCCAGGCGGGCAGATCGTCGCCCTGGCCGTCGACCGGTCCGGCCAACAGGACAACCCGCTCTACCAGCTGCTTGCCCGCCGCCCACGCTGCCTGGCTGGCGCCTTCGCCATGGCCCACCAAGCGAATCTTGGCCCAGGTCGGCACGGCGGCGCTGTAGTACGTACCCCAATTCTGCCCCGGGTAAACCTTTTCTAGGCCCTGCAGACCGCTGACCAGCCGCGCGATCACGCCATCGGCCTGGGTCAGCGTCAGCTTGGGGCTGTGGTCCAAGCCGTCCCACAGCTCGCTGCGCACGGCGTCATAGCAGGCCGAATTGGCGCCGCACAGCTCCGACACGGCCGGCGCCGCCGCGGCGGGCAGGGCCAAGACGTGGTGGCCGGCTCGGGCAAACTCGCGCAGCAATTCTCGATAGTGGCCGGGGGGATCTGTGAGATCGGGCAGCACAACCACCAGCTTGCCGCTCCACGGCCCCTGGACCCGCACCGCCGCTTGGTATTGCCCTTGCCAGCTGGCTCCGGCTTGCGAAGCGTCGATCGCCAGATCCGCCGGCTCAGGCAGGCCGCCAACATCCCCTGTGTTTACAGCAATGTCGCTGTAGCTCTGCGGAGCCTCCGCTTTGGGAGCGACCGCGTTGCTACAGCCAGGGGCCAGCCCTGCCACCACCGCCGCCACCACCATCGCCGACGCGACTGCCGCCCCTGCCAAGCCATTGAGTTTGCCCACCGCTCACCTCCGCGCCAAGCATCGCAGGTGCGCGCGCCGGGGTGCAACCGCAAGTTGGCTGCAAGGGGCCCTTGTGGCACACTTGCCAGACTCCCCGCAGTCGAGGGAGCGGCGTCGATCCCTTGGCAGTCCCCGTCCCTCCTGTAGATGCCCCTGTGCGCCGATCGTCGCGCGTCGACCTGCAAGCCGCTCTTGGCCAGGTAGTCGATGGCGATTTTGAGTTGCTGCGCGCGCTGGGGTCCGGCAGCCACGCCGACGTGTTCCTGGCTCAGCAGCGCTCGGTAGGTCGCCGCCAGGTGGCCGTCAAGGCGTTGAGCTACCTCTACTTGAAGCTGCCTGAGCGCGACGTCAAGAAGGCCAGCCAGGCCCTGCAGCGCGAGGCCGAGCTGCTGGGTCGGATGCGCTCGCCGTGCTACGTCGATGTCTACCGCTGCGGCACCATGGCCGACGGCCGTCCGTACATTGCCATGCAGTACGCAGAAGGGATGACGCTGCAACAGGCGCTGGCTGGGCTCAACGCCGCAGGCAAGCGCATGACTTCCGATCGCGTAGCCGAAGTGATTGGGCAGTGGGCCGACGGCTTGGCAGAGCTGCACGCGCTGGGCTGGGTGCACCGCGATGTCACCCCGGCCAACGCAGCGGTCAGCGACAACATCAACGGCGCCATGCAGTTGCTGACCTACGATCTGGGCGCTGCGACCCAATTGAATGACAAGGCGGATCGGTTTCGCGTCGGCTGGGACAAGGACAACCCCGCTGGCACGCCGGCCTACATGGCGCCCGAGCAGGCACGGGGCGACGTGGTCGACGGTCGCGCCGATCAGTATTCGCTGGCCTGCATCGCCTACGAGCTGCTGGCGGGCAGCCGCGTCCTGGGGGCGGGCGCCACCCGCGCCGCCGAAGTGCTGGAAGCCTTGCGCTCGACGCAGGCGATTCCGCAGCAGTCGCTGGCCTCGCTGCGGCCCGATCTGCCGCCGAGCGCCATTGCGGTGGTGCACCAAGCCCTGGCCCGCGATCCGGCCCAGCGCTTTGGCGATGTCAGAAGCTTTGCCCAAGCTCTGGCCATCGCCCTCCATCAAGACAGCAAAGAACAGGGCAGCTTGTGGTCGCGGCTGTGGCGACGCGGAGGCACGCGGTGAAAGGGTGGTTGGCCAACTTGTCTGTGCTGGTGGCGGCGTTGGCCGGTATCCTGGCGACGCTTTATGCGGTGCGCGCCCTGTTCTTGGCGCAATTGCGCGCCCCCAAGGCGACGGCCAAGGCCGAGCGCCCCGACCCGGACCAAAAAGAGCTGGCACGGCTGGAAGATGAGAGGCGGCGCCTGCTCAATCACCTGCGCGAAATCCAGTTTGACTATGACACCGGCAAGCTTGATACCCATGATTACAATCGGCTGCGTGTGCGATATGAGGGTGAGGCCATCGCGGTCTTGGCCCTGCTGGACGCGCACAAACGCGACCTGGCGGCCGCAGATCACGCGGCGACCCACGGCGCCCCGGCCAGGACTGCGGGGGGCCACCGATGAAGCGATCCTTGATTTCTTTGACCTTGCTGAGTATCGCCGCTGCCGGCGGAGCGTCAGTGCCGGCGTTGGCCAGCCCGGCCGGACTCGCCGTTCCGGCTGTGCGCATCGAAGCGCAGGTCCAGCTGTCGGTCGATGAAGACCGCATCAGCACCAGCGTAGAATACCGCCTGACCAATACGGAAAGCCGGTCGATCGACCTGACGGCTGCCGGGTTTCTGCTGCCCGTGCCGGCTCCGCTGATCGGCGGCGCAGTGCTGGACCGCGGCAGTATCCCGGCGGCGGCCCAATCGGTAGAGGCCGAAGTCACCGGCGACGTCAAGGTTGAGCGCAAGCTGGGCGGACTGGCCGTGGTAGGCACGCTGGCACCGGGCGCCGAAGCCACCGTGCGGGCGCGGTACATGCTCGGCTACTCTGACTCTACCCTGCGACTGGGGCTGCGCGGCGCGGGCAAGCAGACCTTTGCCACCATTGTGGTGGCCAGCTCTGTGCCCGGCCGCACCCGTCTGACGACCGATCGCGCGGCACGCAGCCTGCGCTATGAGCAGGGGGACGAGCGGCTGGTTGGCCTTGCCCTGGCTCAGCCTATTGGCCCCAATGAAGTGGTAGCGTTAGAACTGGCTGACTTGCCGGCCCCCGCCGCGGCGCCGCGCCGGGTCCTGACCTCGGCTGCGGTGAGCCTGGGCGCCCTGGCGCTGTGGTGGCTGTTGCGCAAGAGGCCAGAGGAAGCCCATGGCGGCTAGCCCTGCGGCGTTGCTGCAGGCCACCGACCTAGCCTGGAGCGTCGGCGATCGCTTCATCCTGGTGGATGTGCAGGTACAATTTGCTGCCGGCACCCTGACCGTGCTGTGGGGAGACAACGGCGCCGGCAAGTCGACGCTGCTGGACCTGCTGGCCGGTCTGCGGACCCCAGACCGCGGCGAAGTCAAGCTGGCCGGCGTGGCCGTTGCCGACATCCACCCGGCCGACATGGCGCGGCGGCTGGCGCGGGTGGGTCACAAGCCCGGCGCCTATCTCGACCTGACAGCCACAGAAAACGTACGCTTGCTGGCCTCTTTGCATGGCTCCCCGCCAAGCTTGGCCCAGGTCAGCGCCAGCCTGGACCGCGTTGGTCTGGCCCGGGCCGACCAACACCGCGCCGTGCGTGGCTTTTCGCGCGGCATGCTGCAGCGGACCGCCCTGGCGCGGCTGCTGCTGACCGGCGCCGACGTGTGGCTGCTGGACGAGCCCTCGACCGGCCTGGACGCCGCCGGGCAGGCCTTGCTGGCGGGCTTGCTGGACGAGGCGCGCAGGAACGGCGCCGCGGTGGTCGTGGCCACCCATGACTTTGCCTGCATTCCCAGGCCCGACCAATGGCTGCAGGTGCGGCGCGGCCACGTCAGCGAGGCTCGCCCATGACCGCTTTGCGGCTGACCTGGCTGTTGCTTCACAAGGACTTGCGCATTGCCGCCCGCTCGCGCGAAGTCCTTGGCTTTATGCTGCTGTTTGCGCTGCTGTGCGTGGTGGTATTCGCGTTTGGATTCCTGCGCGAGGGCCGCGCTGCCGAGGAGCAGGTGCCCGGCGTGCTGTGGGTAACGCTGCTGTTCACCGGCACGGTGGGCCTGCTGCGCCTGTTTGCCGCCGAAGAAGAAGCCGGGACGCTGGACCTGGTGTCGCGGACCCATGCCGGCACGGCGCCGCTGTTCTGGTCCAAAGCTCTGCTGCAGCTGGCCTTCTCTGGGGTGGTGACCTGCTTCTTGCTGCCGGTGGTGCTGGTGTTCTTTGACGCGCGGCTGCACGGCACAGGCTGGATTCTGCTGAGCCTGGCGCTGGGCCTCATTGGTCAGGCGGTGCTGGGCACGCTGGCAGCGGCTCTGCTGGTCCAAGTGCGCCTGCGCGAGGCCCTGCTGCCGCTGGTCCTGTATCCGCTGCTGGCGCCGCTGCTGCTGGGCGGCGTCAAGGTTACGGCGCTGGCCATGGGTCAATCGCCCCAGCAAGCCATCGACGGCTGGCTGGAGCTGATGGTGGCCTTTGACGCGGTGGTCGTGGTACTCTCGCCGTGGCTGTTTGGCCGCGCCATTGTCTGACCCTCTAGCCCACAACGGCAACATGCTTACAGTTTCTCCAAGCAGCGCCACCGGCGCCCCCCTGCCCAGCTCTGCGGCGCCGCCCGCCGTGGGCAGTGTGCGCAATCTCAACCTGGCGCTGGGGTTTTCTACCGCGCTGGTCGTTGGTGTGCTGGCGTGGGTCATGTTTGTCACCCCAGCGGACACCAACCTGGGCATCGTCCAAAAGATCTTCTACTTCCACGTAGGCACTGCCTTTGGCATGCTGCTGTGCTTGGTCGGGGCTTCGGCCTGCGCCGCCATTGACCTGATGTCGCCCTCTGAGCCCATCGACGCCGCCGGCCGCGCTCTGACGGAGGTCGGCTTGGTTTGCGCCTTGGCGGTGCTGACTTCGGGTCCCCTGTGGGCGCGCAAGTCCTGGGGCACCTGGTGGACGTGGGAGCCGCGCCTGACCCTGACTTTGCTGGTCTCGCTGGTGGCTCTGGCGGTGATGATCCTGCGGGACATTGCCGGAGACAGCGCACAGGGCCGCAAAATCGCCAACAGCTTGGCGGTGTTGGCAGCGCCCATGGCTTACCTGATCCACATCGCGGTGCAGAAGTGGGGCGGCACCCACCCGCAGGTCCTGCAGGGGGGCGGCATCTCCAGCAGTGACATGAGAATTGCCTTCTGGGGCTCGGTAGCCGCCGTGCTGGCCATGTGCTTTAGCCTAGCGGCGCTGCGCTACCGCACGCTGCGCAGCGAGGGCCAGATCCAACTACTTCGCTTGGAGTTGTCTGCGCGCGAGCTGCGCCGCAACCGCAAGGAGGCCGCGTAATGGCTCAACCGTATCAGCCTGGCAAGGTGCGCCTGCCGGTGCAATTCGCTGCCTCCGCAGCACTGGTGTGGCAGTTGCTGGCCGCCAGCCCGGCGGCGGCTGACGTGGCATTGCCTGCCGAAGGCTCTGCCGTTGCGGCCCCAGCCGGTGGGGAAACGCCGCGCGACCTCAGCAAGTACAAAGAGGAAAGCGTCCCCGGCGGCGACCTGATGATCCTCGCCTATTTGGTCATGTGGGGACTGCTTGGCGGCTTCGCGGTGCGGATGGCCCTGCGCCAGGGCAAGCTAGAACGCGAAATCGCCAGCCTGCAAGATCGCCTTGACCGCGGAGCCTAGCCCATGACCAGCGCCCACTTGTTCTATATCCCCGCGATGCTGCTGGCCGGCGTGGTGGTCGGCTTTGTGATGGGCCGGCGAATGATGCAGGCTGAGCTAGAGGACCAGCGGCGCCGCGCCGAGCGCCAAGCTGCGCGCCACCAGCCGCCGGTCGCGTAGGCACTCAGGGGCCCCAGAGCCCAGCGCAACCTCCCCGCATTTTCAGAGCTCTAGCTGTCTTTTGGCTTGTCAGCACCGGCGCGCGCCGCCTCGGCCTGAAGGGTGGAGAGGTGGCGGTTGCGTACTTTGGCGACCTCTGAAGCCAGGGGCGGCCGGGCCATGTCATTGAGATCGCTCATGGTATGCATCTGACGCTGGCGTCCGGCCGGCGACCACGGCTTGAGCACCAGCGCTACGCCTTCGCGCTTGCCGCGGGTCTCGTGCTTGGGTTCTGGAAACTCGCGGTGCATGGCCACAATCGACGAGCCGACGACCTCGACCCGGCGCAGCGGCGTGATCTGATCGGTCGGATCGTAGTCCTCGTCGGTCTGGTTGGCGCTGTTCTGGCCGGAGCTGTCCTGGCTGGTGCTGTTCTGGCTGGTGCCTTTCGCGGCGCTTGCTGCAGGCTTGAGGCTGTCGCCGTCGTTGTCGGCCATCGGAACCCTCCAAGGCCGTGCGCGGGTGGGCGCCGGCTGTGGCCGCAGTTTGCCGTGCCCAGGCCGCCGGCACAAGCGCAGTCAAAAATGCTAGTGCTATCCATGATTAAACATTGCCTCAGGATCCCCAAGGGGGCCTTTCTAGGCGGCTGCCTGCGTGCTACCCTGCCCCTTCCGCGGCTGCCGCCGCGCCCGGAGTTCTGCTGATGCCCCACGACGTCCCCCTTGCCCAGACCAGCCTTGCCAACTACGCGGAGGCGGACACCTCGCTGACCGAAGTCTCTCCGGCCGCGCCGTTGCCCGACTTGAACAGCTGCTTTCCGTCTTCGCAGAAGATCGAAGTGGGCGATCTGCAGGTCCCGGTACGGCGCATCGCCATCAGCGACGGCACGTTCTGCGACGTCTACGACACCACCGGCCCCCAAGGCTGCGACATCCACGCCGGCCTGCCCAAGCGCCGCGCCGAGTGGATCGCCAAGCGCCAGGGCATTGCCCGCCCCACCCAGCTGTGGTTTGCGCGCCAGGGCATCATCACCGAAGAAATGCGCTTTGTGGCCATCCGAGAGGGCCGCAGCGAAGAGTTTGTGCGCCAGGAAATTGCCGCCGGCCGCGCCATCATCCCGGCCAACATCAACCACCCCGAGCTTGAGCCCGTCATCATCGGCCGCAATTTTCTGGTCAAGATCAACGCCAACATCGGCAACTCGGCGATCCGCAGTGATATCCAGGAAGAGGTAGACAAGCTGCGCTGGTCGATCCGCTGGGGCGCCGACACGGTGATGGACCTTTCGACCGGCAAGGACATCCACCAGACCCGCGAGTGGATCCTGCGCAACAGCCCAGTGCCCATTGGCACGGTGCCCATCTATCAGGCGCTAGAGCGAGTCAAGGGCAAGGTAGAGGACCTCAACCTCAAGATGTTCCTAGAAGTGCTGGAAGAGCAGTGCGAGCAAGGGGTGGACTACTTTACCATCCACGCCGGCGTGCGCCTGCCCTACGTGCCGCTGACCATGAACCGGGTGACGGGCATTGTCAGCCGCGGCGGCTCGATCCTGGCCAAGTGGTGTCTGCACCACCACAAAGAGAACTTTCTGTACGAAGGATTTGAGGAAATCTGCAAGCTGCTGGCCCGCTACGACGTCAGCTTTTCGCTGGGCGACGGCTTGCGCCCCGGCTCCATCGCCGACGCCAATGACGCTGCCCAGTTTGGCGAGCTCAAGACCCTGGGCGAGCTGACCAAGGTCGCCTGGAACTATGACTGCCAGGTGATGATCGAAGGCCCCGGCCACGTGCCCCTGCACAAGATTAAAGAGAACATGGATCTACAGCTCGAGCTGTGCCACGAAGCCCCCTTCTATACCCTGGGGCCACTGGTCACCGACATTGCCCCGGGCTACGACCACATCACCAGCGCGATTGGCGCTGCGATGATCGGCTGGTACGGCACGGCGATGCTCTGCTACGTCACGCCCAAAGAGCACCTGGGGCTGCCCAACCGTAAGGACGTCAAAGACGGCGTCATTGCCTACAAGATCGCCGCCCACGCCGCCGACCTGGCCAAGGGCCATCCGGGCGCCCAGCAGCGCGACGACCTGTTGAGCAAGGCGCGCTTCGAATTCCGCTGGCAGGACCAGTTCAACCTGTCTCTGGACCCCGTCACCGCCATTGAGCTGCACGACCAAGACATGCCGGCCGCCGCGGCCAAGGTCGCCCACTTCTGCTCGATGTGCGGCCCGCACTTCTGCTCGATGAAGCTGACCCAAGACGTCCGCGACGCTTCCGCCGCCATGGACGCCGCGGCGGCCGAGGCTGGGATGCAGGAGATGGCGGCGGCGTTCAAGGAGACCGGCGGCGAAATCTACGTCGAAGAAGCCAGCTTGCCCAAGGCGTAGTCGCCGGGGACGGCGGCTCACCAGGCAACCGCTTTGCTATTGGGAGCTTGCAGCTTGGCGCTAGCCTCAGCTTTGGGGGCGAGAGACTGCCTCCTTGCGGCGGGCTGCGCCTGGCTGCGGGTCTGCGCCGGGGCTTCAGCCCCGCCAAACGCCAGCAGTCGGCCTTCAGCCCAGGTCAAATAGTACGGACACCACCGCTCCGCCGCCGCTGGCCCCCTCGATCCAGGCCTTGCCGCCGTGCTGCTCGGCGACCTCGCGGACAATGGCCAGCCCCAGGCCACTGCCCTGCCGCTGGTGATTCAGACGGTGAAAGGGCGCAAACACAGCTTCGCGGTCAGCTGGCGGCACGCCCGGCCCGTGGTCGCGCACCTGCAGCACAAATTGACTGCCCTCAACGGCCAGGCGCACCTCTACCTCGGTGTGCGGCGGCGCAAAATCAAACGCGTTGGCCAGTAAATTGTCCAGCACCTGGCGCAGGCCAGAGGGATCGCAGCGGGTGTTCAGCTGGGCGGGCAGGTGGGCGCGCAGGGTCAGGTGTCTCTCGGCGGCGGTCACGACCCAAGGCTCCAGCGCCCCGCTGACCAGCGGCACCACGTCGATGGGCTGGTGCTCGCGCACCTCTGCGCGCACGGAGGCGAGGTCCAGCAGCCGCCGCGCCAGGCTGCCAAGCCGGTCGGTCTCTTCGCGCACCCGCACCAGGGTCTCTCGCAGCTCTTCTGGGGTGCGCTCGCGGCGCAGTGTCACGTCGATATCGGTCCGCAGGACGGCCAGCGGCGTTCGCAGCTCGTGGGCTGCATCGGCCACCAGGCGGTGCTGATCGTCACGAGCGGCGCGCAGGCGCAGCGTGGCATCGGCAGCCAGGTCGCGCAGCTCGCCCAGCATGTCGCGGTTGCGGTCCGGGTCCGGGGTCGACTCCAGGTTGCCGGACCTCAGCCGCCGCATGTGCGCTGCCAGGGCCTCGACCCGGCGGTGCAACAGGCGCGCTTGCCACAGCTGCGCAGCGGACAGCCCCAGGGCCATCAGCAGCCCCACAAGCGCAGCCGCTTTGAAGAAGGCGATGCGGGTGGCGTGGTGGCGCTCCAGCGATACCGCCAAGCGCAGCGCCCACGGCCGGCCGTCAGGGCCAGAGATGGCCAGCTCCAGCACGCGGAATTCACCTGTGTGTTCGACATTTTCGGTGTGCAAGCGCGGCGAGTCCGTCGGCACCACGGCCAGCAGCCGCTGGGGCACCGAGCTGCGGTCTGGGCTGGCCACCTGCAGCGCACCTTGCGCATCGTACAGGGCGCTGATAGTAGCGACCCGGTTGCGCAGCGGCGAGTCCTGGCTGTGCAGGTGCGGCCCCGTCAGGCGGTCAAACAGCGACACCGACTCGACCGCCGCCTGAGCCATCAGCGAGCGATCCAGCTCGGCCAGCAGCAGCCGGTCCATGGCCAGCCCCACGGCGGCCAGGGTGGCCAGCAGCGCCAGCACCGGCAGCACGGCGCCCGCCAAAATCAGCCGGGTAGAGAGCTTCATGTCTGGCTGTCGCCTTGAACTTCCAGTCGATAGCCAATGCCGCGCACGGTGCGGACCTGGGCGCTGGTGGTACCGGTATCGGCCAGCTTTTTGCGCAGGTAGCCGATGTAAACGTCCACCACGTTGGGCTCGCCGTCAAACTGGCTGCCCCACACGCGGCTGAGCAGCTCGGTGCGGGTCAGCACTTCGCCAGCGTGCTCAAACAGTTGCAGCGCCAGGGAATACTCACGGGCGCTAAGGGCGACCTCCCTGCCGTCGCGGGCCAGGGCGCGCTTGCGCGTGTCCAGCACCACATCGCCAACCTGCCGCACCGCTTGCGACAAGCCACAGCGCCGTTGCAGGGCATCCAGGCGGGCCAGCAGCTCGTCAAAGGCAAACGGCTTGACCAGGTAGTCGTCGGCTCCGGCGCGCAGCCCCAGGACCCGCTCGCTGACTGAGCCGCGGGCCGTCAGCATCAGCACCGGCACCTGCAGGCCGCGCGAGCGCCACTGCCGCAGGATCGCCAGGCCATCCATGTCAGGCAACATCCAGTCCAGCACCACAACGTCATACGGGGTGGCTTCGGCTTGTTCAAAGCCGTCTTGGCCGCGCTCGCAGCAGTCTACGGTGTGGCCCTCTTCCTGCAAGCCGCGCGCCAGGCTGCGGGCCAGCTTGCTCTCATCCTCGACCAACAGGATCCTCATCTGGGCCCCCTTATTCTTGCACCGATGCTTGCACGGATTCCTGCAAGGACTCGAGCAACTGCGCCGCAGCGTGTAAGCGCGCTACCCGCCGGCCATACCAACCGACCAGTGCCGGCAGCACCACCAGGGTCAGCAGCGTCGAGGTCACCAAGCCGCCAACGACCACGGTGGCCAGCGGCCGCTGCACCTCGGCCCCCGCCCCTGTGGCCATGGTCATCGGCACAAACCCAAGCATGGCGACCAGGGCGGTCATCAGCACCGGTCTCAGGCGCTGCCTGGCCGCCTGCTCTGCGACCACCAGCCAAGAGCGCCCCTCGGCCCGCAGGTCCAGCATGGTGGTCATCAGCACCACGCCGTTGAGCACCGCAATGCCAGACAGCGCAATAAAGCCCACCGCCGCCGACATGGAAATCGGCAGGTCGCGCACCGCCAAGGCCACCACGCCGCCCACGCCGGCAAACGGCACGTTGAGCAGAATCAGCAGCGCCGGCACCAACCGGCCAAACGTCCACAGCAGCACCGCCAAAATGCCGGCCAGCGTCACCGGAATGACAATCGCCATCCGCGCCCGCGCCGCCTGCATGGTCTCATACTGGCCGCCCCACTGCAGGCGATAGCCGTTGGGCATACCTTTTTCTTTTTCAACCGCCGCTTGGGCCGCCTCGACCACTGTGCCCAGATCGCCGCCGCGGACGTTGAAGCCCACCACCAGCCGCCGCTGGCCGGCTTCGCGCTGAACGGCCCCGGGAGTGTCGCGGGCCTGCACTTCGGCCACCTGCTGCAGCTGCACCAGCTGACCGTGGGGCGTTGGCAACACCATCGAGGCCATCGTAAAAGCCGAAGGCGGGCTGGCAATGCGCAACTTGACCGGGATCCGGACCGGGCCGTCATAGGTCGTGCCCACGGCCACCCCCGTTCGCACGGCTTCGACCGCCTGCAGAACATCGCGCGGCGACAACCCGTGCTGCGCGGCTTCCAGAGCCTTGGGGCGCACTTCCAACAGGCCCACCCCCGGCGGCGCCAGCACCCGCACGTCCACGGCACCGGGAATGCGCTGGATCTGCTTGGCCAATTGGTCAGCCAGCCGGCGCAGCGTCGTCAAGTCTTCGCCATAGATCGAAGCGTCCACATCGGTGACCGACCCGCCAATCAACTCGTTGAAGCGCATCTGGATTGGCTGGGTAAAGCTGGCCTCGTTGCCCTGGTCGTGGTCGGCCACCAGCTTCTCCAGCTGGGCGATGAGCCCGTCGCGGTCCAGACCGGGCCGCCACTGGTCGCGCGGCTTGAGGCGCACAAACACGTCAGCCTGCTCCAGCCCCATGATGTCCGTGGCCACCGCCGGGCTGCCCACGCGAGACACCACCTGCAGGACCTCGGGCAATTGCAGAAACAGCTTCTCCATCTTCAGCGCGTCGTCGCGGGCAGCTTCAATCGAGATCTCTGGAGCCCGGGTGGTCTGCACCACCAGGTCGCCTTCGTCCAGCTGCGGCACAAACGCCGTCCCTGCGCGCAGAAACAGCACGCCGCCGACGGTCAGCAGCACGCCGGCCGCACCGGTGATGGCCCACGGATGGCCCAGGGCCGCACGCAGCACCGGCGCGTAGACGAATTCCGCAGCGCGAATCAGCAGCGGTGGCTTCACTGGCACGTCTTTGAGCCGCAGCACCCAAGACGCCACAGCCGGCACCAGCGTCATGGCCAGCGCCAAAGAGGTCGCCAGCGCAAAGATGACCGTTAGCGCCATGGGCCGAAACATTTTGCCGTCCACTCCCTGCAGGCTGAGGATCGGCACGTAGACCAAGACAATCACCAGGACCGAGTAGAACACCGGCCGCGCCAGCTGGGTCGCCACCTTCTCCATGCGCATAAAGAGCGGCTCGTGCTCGTCTTGTTTGTGATCGGGGCGCAGGGCGTGAAACAGCCCCTCGACCATCACCACCGCGCCATCGACCAGCAGGCCAAAGTCCAGCGCGCCCAAGCTCATGAGATTGCCGGCGACCCCGGTGTAGACCATCATCGCCGAGGCGCCGATCATCGAAAGGGGAATGACCGCGGCTACCAGCAAGCCCGCGCGCAGACTGCCAAGCAGCAGGAACAGCACGGCGATGACCAGCGCGCCGCCCTCCAGCAAGTTGGCGCCCACGGTGCGCAAGGTGCGGCCCACCAGATCGCTGCGGTCGTAGATGGTAGACAGCGACACATCGGGTGGCACCGCGCGCTTGACCTCGGGCATGCGGCTGTGCAAGGCCTGAACCACCTGCAAGGCATTGGCATCCCTAAGCATCTGCGCCATGACGTACACGGTCTCGCCGCGGCCAGACCAGGTGGCCGTGCCAATGCGCGGCTCTGCACCTTCGCGGACGTCGGCCACGTCGGCGATGCGCACGGCCGGCTGGCCGGGCTGGGAGCGCACAATGGCCTGGGCCAGCTCGGCGGGATGCCGGGGCCAGGACACCCCGCGCAGCAGCACCTGAGCGCCGCCGGCGGGCACACTGGCTCCCGCAGCGCTGCCGATGGCGCGGCTGGCCGCTTCGCCCAGGTCTGCCAGGGTCAAGCCGTGGCGCGCCAAATCCGCTGGCCGGGCCACCACATCCAAGGTGCGCTGCTGGCCACCCCAGGTGTTGACCTCGACGATTCCCGGCACTGAACGGAGAATGGGTGCAATGGTCAGCTGCACGATCTCCAAGAGCTCTGCCTCGGTACGCTCTGGCGAAGTCACGGCAAAGTGGTAAATCTCTCCCAAGCCGCCGGTCAGCGGGCCCAATTCCGGGGCATCGACCCCGGGCGGCAGGGCGTTGGCCAGCAGGGCCAGGCGCTCTTGCACCACCTGGCGAGCGCGATAAGGGTCGACATCTTCTTCAAAAATCGCCGTCACGGCGCAGATGCCATAGCGCGAGATCGAGCGCTGACCGTGCAAGCCGGGTACCCCACCCAGCGCCGTCTCTATGGGCCTGGTGACCAGCCTCTCTACCTCTTCGGGCGTCAGACCGGGGGCGCGGGTCAGCACCAACACCTGGTTGCTGGTGATGTCTGGCAGCGCATCTAGTTTGAGCCCCACGCCAATCCAGCCGGCAAAAGCCAACAGCACTGCGGCGATGGCCAGCACCACGCCGCGGTGGTGCAAAGAGAGGCGGACCAGCGACTCCATGGCCGCCTACCGTTCCGCCGCGGCAGTCGCCGGGGCCGGGGTCGTTGCAGGAGTCGCGGCCGGGCCGGTGCCAGCGCTGGCAGAGGGGCCGGCGGCGGCGTCGGGCAGTGCAACGCGGTCTGCTTCTGCCGCCACCACACTGCCGACCTCAATGCCGCGGACAATGGCCATCGGTCCCGCCAGGGCCACCACTTCGACCTTCTGGAGTCGAACCCCGGCCGGGGTCCGCACGATGACGGAAGCCTGGGTCGTTCCGGCCCCTTCGGCGTGGATCAAGGCGCGCGCCGGGACCTGCACGGCCCCGCCAGCCAGCCGCTTCAGCCGAACTCGCCCGCGTAGACCCTGGGCCAGCAGCTGCGGTTGGCGCAGGCCATACCAGCCCAGCCATGCGCCATCGGCGGGGTCGGTAGAGACCGCGGTCGGGTCGGCGGCCAGCTCCAGCACCCGGCCATCTTGGGCAACAAACTCCAATTGCGCCTGCGCCGGCAGTGCTTGTAGAGCCCGGACCTCGATCCTCACCTCGCCAGCCGACTGCAGGCGCAGCAGCGGCGCGCCGTTCTCTACCAGCTGCCCAAGCACCACTTCAATGCCAACCACTTGGCCCTGGCGCTGGGCCTTGACCGGCCATGGCTGCCCAGAGGCCAGCGCGCTGGCGTCGCCCCCCTGCAGCCCGGCAGCGCGAATCGCCGCCTCGGCCAGCATCCTCTCGGCCTGCAGATCCGCCAGGCGGGCCTCGGCCTCAAAGACTTCGGCGCTCTTGGCCAGGCCGTCTCGGCGCAGCTCGCGCAGCTCAGCCGCCCAGCGCTTGTGGGCGCCGATCCTCTCCTCGGCGCTGCGCAATTGGGCGGCCGCCACCACCAGCTCGGGCAGCCTGACCTCGGCCAGGACCTGACCAGCGCGGACCTCGTCGCCGACGCGGACCAGCAGCCCCATCACCTGGGCCCGCGCCGGGATCGCCACCAGCGCCGCCGAGGTGGCTGGCAGCCGCACCACCGCCGGCACGTCCAAGAGGGCCACGTCGCCAGCCTCCGTCGCCGCGTGCCAGCGCGTGGCTGCGCTGGCCTGGGTTGCCGGGGCCACTGCTGCGGCCGCCGCCCCCTCGTCCACCGGGGCGGCGGGCTTGCCACAGCCGGTCGCCGCGGCGATCAGCCACCCTGCCAAGCCCCACCGCCGCGAGTTCACATGCCTCATGGGCGGGCCTCCTGGCGCAACGTAGCCAACAACATCCAAGCCTTGACCTCGGCCCAGGCGCGATCTCCACTGGCGCCGGCGTGGCGCCGCTGCGCCTCCAGCAGCCCGCGGCGCGCCCGCAGCAGGTCGACAAGCGAGCCGGTACCGCGGCGGTAGGCCTCCTGGCGCGCCGCCACCAGCGACTGTAGAGCGGGGATCAGCGATTTCTCTAGCATGGCCAGCGTTTCCCTGGTGTACTCCACCTCGTGCTCGGCGACATCCAGCTCCACCGCAGCCTGGTGCTCCGCCTGCAGGGCCTGGCCCAGGTTCTTCTCTACCGCTTCGGCCGCCACAGCCTTGGCGCGCTGGCCCCGGTCAAAGGCCGACCAGCGCAGGCCGGCTGTGGCAAAAACCGCCCAGGTGCCGTCGGAATCGCGTTGGAACTGGCCGCCAAGGCTGAGGGAAGAAGCCTGGGCCGCCTCCGCTTCGGCACCGCGCAGCCGGTCGGCCTGGGCCAGCAACCGCCACTGCACCGCGGCCGGCGCTGTCGCCACGGCTTGCACCTGGGCGCGCCAGGCCGCCGCGCTGGGCAGCTGGGGGCTTGGCCAGGCGCCCTCAGCCGTGGGGACCGGGCGCGGCTGCAGCACCGCCTGGGTGGCCAATTCAGCCGCCGCCTCGCGCACCCGGCCCTCCAGGCTCAGCGCCGCCAGCCGGGCCTCGGCCGCCCAGGCCAGAGCTTCCGCCGCGTCGGCTTGCAGGGCGGTGCCGCGGGCCGCCGACCGGGTCACCGCATCGGCCAGATCGGTCGCCAGCTGCGCCTCTTGATCGGCCAGGGCCCGGGCCTGGGCGGCGACCCTGAGCCCGATCCACGCCTGGGCCGCCAGCAGCTGGGTGCGCAGCAGCTCCAGCCGCAGCTCGGCCCCCAAGAGGTCGCGCTCGGCCGCCGCCGCGCGGGCCCGGCTGGGCCCCAGGTCGCCCAGGTTCCAAGACTGAGCTGCGTTGAGCTGCACTGACGGTCCCAGGGTCGGCCCGCCGGGCCCAAGGGCGGCCGCAAACTCAGGATTACCAGACATGCTAGGCAGTTGCTTGTCCTGCCGCGCCCGAACTTCCGCCGCCTGCTGCAGGCCGCGCAGCTGCGGCGCGCGTGCCGCCGACAGCAAGGCCTGGTCAAAGGTCACGGCACGCGCCGGCGCGGGCGCCACGATCCAGGCAAGGCTGGCGACCCCAAGCGCCACGGCCAGCCGCCCCCGCGCCACGATGGATCGCCGCACCCGGGGGCGGACCAGGGGGGCAGGCGGGCAATCATCAAACCAGCGCGGGGACCTCATGACCGCCAGCATGACGCGTAGCCCGGCCCAGTGCTTGTGCAGAACCTGTGAGCCTTCACAGAAACCTCGCCCCTTCTGGCGCGCCCGAGTCCTCTTTGGCCGCAGCGGCCATTGCCTGTTGATACGCAGGCGCGCCGCAGGGATACTGTAGCGTCGCAACGGCGCCGTGACCTGCTGCCCGTCGCACCTGGGCGCCCTGCCCTTCTCCCGAGGCTCCGATGAACCGACTGACCCCGCTCCTGCTCGGTGCCGCCCTGATCTTGGCCAGCGCCTGCAGCGAGCCCACCGCCGCCGGCAACGGCAGCGCCAGTGACGCCAGCGGCGCCAGCGACATCCAGTTTGGTGACGTCAAGATCGACACAGGCAAATCCGATGCCGTCTCCAACAGCGACGCGGCCTTGGACGGCAATGGCAGCAGCGACAGCCAGTTTGTCGATGATACCACGTTCAACTGCACCGTCGAAGGCAGCACCTCCTGCTTTAACGAGACCGTGGTCAAGGCCTGCATAGAGGGCCAGTGGCAGTTCTCTGAGAAGTGCTTGGAAGGCGAGACCTGCGTTGACGGAAAGTGCGGCACCCCGACCAATTGCACTGCCGGCAAAGTAGAAGGCTGCGACGGTCCCACCGCCGTCAAGAAATGCGCCGACAATGGCAAGGCCTTTGTGGTCGAGAAGTGCCCTTCCAAGCAGCAGTGCGTGCAGGGCGAGTGCAAGCAGGTCGTGTGCACCCCAGGCTTTGGCACCTGCTTAGACAAAGACAACATTCAGGAATGCAAGGCCGACGGCTCTGGCTTTGCGGCCCCGGCCAAGTGCAAGCCTGGCTCGTTCTGCTTTGGCGGCAAGTGCGTCAGCCTGTGCGAGACCAACCTCAAGATCAGCAACAACGTGGGCTGCGAGTACTGGGCCGCCGACCTGGACTCTTCGCACGACACCTTCTCTGCCGCCTTTACCCCCGGCAATGTCACCCCGGACTTTCTGCCGCACAGCGTGGTCATCAGCAACCCCGGGCAATTTGACGCGGAAATCACCGTGACCATTGCGTCCAGCTGCGGCGCGACCCTGTGCGAGCCCGTCTCCACCTGCGGCGGCAAGAACACCGAGTGCAAGGCGCCGTCTGGCCCCTACCCTCTCAAGTACAGTGATTTCACAGTCAAAGCCGGCGGCACCAAGGAATTCAAGATGCCGGTCATGAATGTCGACGGCTCGGCCATCTCTCGCAAGGCCATCCGCATCAACTCGACCCAGCCGGTGGTCGCCTTCCAGTTCAACCCCTTTGACGCCCAGGGCGCGGCCAGCAATGACGGATCGCTGCTGCTGCCGGTCAACACCCACGGCAAGGACTACTACGTGGTGGCGCTGAGCTCGCGGCCAGAGATCAACTTTGGGCCCAAGATGCCCAGCCAAAATGGCTATTTTACGGTGGTGGCCAGCCAGGCGGGCGAGACCACGGTAGAGATCACCCCGACCGACAAGATCGCCGCCAACCCCAAATACGGCGTGCCCCAAGACGGCTCGACCCCGGCTTCGCTGGCCCCCGGCAAGACCTATACCTTCAAGCTCAAGCAGTTTGACGTGCTGAACCTGGAACACCTGGCAGAGATGAAGCTGACTGGCATCAGCGACCTGACGGGCACCAAAATCCACGCCGACAAAGCGGTGGCGGTGTTCTGCGGCCACGAGGAGGCCGTCATCGGCAATGAGGGCCCGTCTCAGAACAACCCCAACGACCCGCAGGCCAAGGATTCTTGCTGCGCCGAGCACATCGAAGAGCAGATGATGCCGCTGGAGGCCTGGGGCACCGAAGCACTGTGCGCCAAGACCAAGCCGCGCGGCACAGAAAAGGACCTGTGGTACGTGGTGGCCGGCGAAGACAACATCGACCTGACCACGATTCCGCCGACCGATCTCAACGGCAAGAAGCTGGCCAAGGCCGGCAACTACCTGATCCTGCAGACAGAGCAGTCATTCCAGCTCAAGGCCACCGGCAAGATTCAGGTGGTTCAGTTCATTGTCAGCCGCGGCCAGACAGAGGACTTTACCGGCGACCCCACCATGATGGTCGTCCCGCCCAAGTCCCAGTACCGCGAGGAGTATCTGTTCCAGACGGCCGATGGCTACGGCAAGAACTGGATCAGCGTGGTGCGGCCCAAGGGCGTGGAGATCCTGCTCGACAAGGTCGCGCTACCCGACTCAGCCTTTGCCGGCTTTGGCGATGGCAGCTACGAGCTCGGGTACTTTGAGACCCAGAAAGGCACCCACACGGTCGCCAGCAAGGCCGGCGGGGCGTTTGGCCTGATGGTCTACGGCTACGGCAACGCGACCGCCTACGGCTACCCGGGCGGCATGAACCTCAAGTAGACCGTGGGGCGGCTAGGCCCCAGCCGCAGGGCTGCCCAGCCCAGCTGCGTGGCGTCGGGGGGTGCCGCAATGCTATCTTGCTGTGCGAGAATCCCTCTCACCGCGGTTTGTCATGACCGACCGGTTGCCCCCTGACCCCCTGCCCCGCACCATGGACCGACGCCGCTTTGGCGGCCACATGGTCATGCAGCTTGCTGGGTTGTTGAGCCTGGGGTCCTTGCCTTGGGTACTGCCGGCCAGCCAGGCCAGGGCAGAGCCGCAGCGCAAGCCCGTCTCTGGCCGGCCAGGCAGCCACCGCAAGGAGCGTTTCGTGTCGACCCCAGCTCAGTCCAAGTCGATGGGGGTGGTGATCCTGGTCAAGGCTGGTGCCGACCACCTGGCGCAGGCCCTGGCCGCCTGCACCAAAGGCGCACACCTATCGTTAGAAGCCGGAGAGCACGCCGGCGACTTGACCATCGACAAGTCGGTAACCCTGGCGGGCGCGGCGGGCGCCGAAGCCGTCGTCATCCGCGGTAGCGGCCGCGGCCCAGTGCTGCGAATCGACGAAGACGGGCTGGCCGTGCGCCTGCAGGACGTGACGTTGGCCGGCGGCGTTGCCGAAGCGGGTGGCGGGCTAGCGGTGTTTGGCCGCGGAACAGTCTCTGTGTCAGGCTGCATTTTCTCTGGCAATCAAGCGGGCATGCTGGGCGGCGGCGGGGTGTACGCCCGCGCCGGCTTTCTGCAGATGGAAGGCTGCCGCCTGACCGGCAACAGCGGCCGCCAGGGCGGCGCCATCATGCTCGACATGGCGATGAAGGCCGAGCTGCTGCGCTGCCGGGTAGAAGACAACCGCGCCGAGATCGCCGGGGCGCTGCGCGTCGCTGAAGGTGTGGATGCGTCGATCAAGGGCAGCACTTTCAAAGGCAACCTTGGCCAAGATGGCTGCTGCCTCAAGGCCTCTGGCACGCGCAGCCGCCAGCCCAAACTCGTGCTGGAACTGTGCGACGTCGACCAGGGCACGCTGGTCAACGGCCCCGAAATTCCTGCGCAAATCACACTGAAGAATTGCAAGGTGCCCGCCAGCTGGAAGACCGTGACCTCGGTCACCGATGGCGGCGGCAACACCTGGAAGAACCAGAAACCCGCTCAGTAATCGTCGGCACAGCCGGTTTGGGAGGCCCTCATGCCACAAGCAGCTCACAAGAAAAAAGACAAGAAAAACAAAAATCCGCAGGACAATCAGCCCAAGCCCCAAGACCAACGGCCCAAGCCGCAGGCGCCGCAAAAGCCCAAGCCGCAGGCAGCCCAGCAGCCCAAGCCGCAGGCGCCGGCGCAGAAGCGCGACCTGGCCGATCCGGGCCTGACCCTGGACCCGGCGACCAAGGCCGCCAAGCCCTACGACTACAAGAAGAACGACCGCGGCGCCCAGCTCTACGGACCAGATGGCATTCAGGCCCTGGACGTCAAGCAAGGCGCCATTGGCGACTGCTACCTGGCAGCAGCGCTGGCGGGCGTGGCCGGGGCTCGCCCTGACGCGATCAAGCAGGCGATCAAAGACAACAACGACGGTACCTACACCGTGCGCTTCTGGGAGCTCGACTACAGCGGCCGCAAGACCGCCCACACCGAGACCGTGGACGGCGACCTGCCGCACAACCTGGATGCTCCGGCCTACATCAAGTCGACCGAAAAGGTCAATGGCAAAGAATACATGGAGATGTGGCCGTCGATCCTAGAGAAGGCCTACGCCTCCTGGAAGGGCAGCTACGAAGAGATCGGCAATGGCGGCTATGCCGGCGATGTGCTGACGGCGCTGACCGGCGAGCCTTCGCGCCAGCAGACCACCTCGGGGCCGGGTGAAGCCGATCCGCTGTGGGCCAAGATGAAAGCGGCCTCTGACCAGAAAAAGCCAATGGTAGCGGGCAGTGGCGGCAAAGACGACGAGCGCTACAAGGACCCCAAGGCCGGCGTCTACGGCTGGCACGCCTACACGGTGATGGGCGTGCGCGAGGTCAAGGAAGGAGACAAGACCAAGCGCGTGGTCACCATGCGCAATCCGTGGAGCGTGCGCCGCCGATCCAGTGACGCAGCCGCCGTCGGCGACACCAGCAACGCCACCGCGGGCGGTGTGTTTGAGCTCGACTGGGCAGAATTCCGCCGACTCTATGACAATGTGACCGTCAATGGCTGAGCCCGCCAGCGGCGCCGCCGCCCTGGCCAAGATCGCCCGTGGACTCGTCAGCTGGGCCTGCGCCGTGGGGTTGGCCAGTCTGGGGACCGGCTGCAGCGATCCCGCGCCCCAGGCGGCGGCAGTGGGCCAAGACGCCGCCGCTGCCGACTCTGCGGACGCAGGACCCGATGCCGCCGTCAGCGACCTGTTTGTCTTGACCGGCTCCAACACCGACGTAGCGCGCGACCCCAGCTGCGACAAGTTTGACGACGGCGTCTATGGCAAAAAGCTGCCGTGGAGCGGCTGGCAGGGCGGCGGCAAGACCTTCTCTTGCAACACCTGCCGCGGTGGCTATGAAAACCTGCAAGGTGCTTGGCGTTTTATCGACTTCAAGACCGAAGACCCCACCACCGTGCTGGGCAAGGGCTACAAAGAGACCCTGCAATTTGACGGCAACACCCTGGTCAACCACTTGTTTGAGAACGATGCCGGCAAGATCACCGACCAGCGCATTGACGGCTGGTACTTCTGCACCGATGCCGCCGAGCTCAAGAGCAAAGACGCGATCTTTGTGCTCGAACGCGCGCTGCCAAGCGGAGCTTTTGGCAACAACTCTGGCGACTTCTTGCGGGTCAGTGTCAAAATCAACGCCGGCACCCCTAACCTGATTGCCCTTGGGGTGTCCAGCGGCCTGGATGGCAAGCTGCTGGGCGAGTACCTGTACTGCAAGATCGGCTCGACGATCGCCGGCAAGCCCTGCGGCGATCCCTTTGGCGGATAGCGCACCGACTAGCACCCAAGATCTTCAATTCGCTGCGGGTTGCAGGCGATTCTTGTTCACAGGTCTGGGGTCCTGCCTGCCTGGCTTGCGTTCGGTGATCTAAGAGCTTGCCCCCCATTCCCATGACAGCCTTGTCTCGGCCGCCCGCACAGTAGGTGGCCTGGAGCCCAGCCGCGCCCATGCAAAGACCTCTCTGGACCATGCTTGCCTTTGGCACCGTACTGCTGCTGCTGGTTGGCGTCACCCACTGGCTGTTGTTCAAGCGCCTGGTGGTGGCCACCCAGCTGCCGGCGCCGTGGCGCAAGCTGGCCGCGGGGCTGCTGATAGCTCTTGGCGTCAGCATGCCAGTTGGCTTTTTGGCCGTGCGACTGCTGGACATCGACTGGCTGCGCGGCTGGGCCTGGGTCAGCTTTGTGTGGATGGGCCTGATGTTTCTGTTGCTTCTAGGCGCGGCGGCGGCAGGCACCCTGGGCTGGGGTCACGGCCGGCTGGCGGCTCTGCGCGGGGTGGCAGTAGACGAGGATCGCCGGCTATTCCTGGCGCGGCTGCTCGGCGGCGCGGCGGCCGGAGGGGCACTGCTCGCAGGAGCCACCGCCTTCCACTTTGCCTTTCGCCGACCGCCCGTGCGGCGGGTAGAGGTCATCCTCAAGAAGTTGCCCAAGTCGATGGACGGCTTGACGATCGTGCAGGTGACCGATCTTCACGTTGGCCCCACGATTCGCCGCGACTGGGTGCAAGCCCTGGTCGACGACATCAACTTGCTGCAGCCCGATCTGGTGGCCCTGACGGGCGATCTGGTCGATGGCTCGGTGGCCTCGCTGCGCGATCACGTGGCGCCATTTGCCCAGGTAAAGGCCAAGCACGGGATCTTCCTGGTCACCGGCAACCACGAGTACTTCTCAGGCGCCGACCAGTGGATCGCCGAGTGGCAGCGCCTGGGCGTCAAGGTGCTGCGCAACGAGCGGGTGACCATTGGCAGCGGCCAGGATGTGCTGGACTTGGCCGGCGTTGACGACTGGAGCGCCCACCGCCTGGGCACGCCCGGCCACCGCCACGACCTGGATCAAGCTCTGCGCGACCGCGATCGCCAGCGCGAATTGGTGCTGCTGGCCCACCAGCCCAAGTCGATTCACCAAGCGGCCGCCGCCGGCGTGGGGCTGCAGCTATCTGGCCACACCCACGGCGGGCAGATCTGGCCGTTCTATTGGGTGGTTGCTTTGGTGCAGCCCTACGTAGCCGGCCTGCACTGGCACCAAGACACGCAGATCTACGTCAGCCGCGGCACCGGCTACTGGGGCCCACCGATGCGGCTAGCGGCCCCATCGGAGCTGACCCAGGTAGTGCTGCGGGCCACCGCCTAGGCATCGCCGACTGGCTGGCAGGGGCCCAGCCGTAGCTCTGGCCGAGGGCCCTAGTACCCCAAACCCCAAGTTCGTTCCGGGTTCCGGAACGGACGTGGTTTGGGGTACGGAAAGAGACCCAGCAGTAGTAGCCAAGGCCCGTGAACAAGAACCGGGTGTAACCCGGATCGAATGAACGGCCTTGGGTACTAGGTACCGCAAAAAGACCGAAGGCCCGCACGACCGCAAAGTCGTACGGGCCTTCAGCTGTTCATTGCGCCGGTGCGAGAGCGCCCCTCAGAAGTTTATTCTGGGTGGGGAGCCCGCGCCTCTGCGGAATTAACGACGGCCACCGCCGTAGCCACCGCCGCCACCGCGGTCGCCGTAGCCACCGCCGCCGCCGCCGCTGCGACCACCGCCGCCGCCACCGCGGTCGCCGTAGCCACCGCCGCCGCCGCCGCCGTAGCCACCGCCGCCGCCGCCGCCACCGCCGCCACCGGAGCGCGGAGCGCGCTCTTGGGCTTCGCTGACCTTGACCGCGCGTCCGTCGATGAGCTGGCCGTCGAGGCGGCTGATCGCCTCGCGCGCACCGGCGTCGTCAGACATCGTCACGAAGCCGAAGCCGCGCGAACGGCCGGTCTCGCGGTCGCTGATGACTTTGGCGTCAGCCACGTCACCGCAAGAAGCAAACGCGGCGCGCAAGGTCGCGTCATTGGTGTCCCAGCTGAGGCCACCGACAAAAAGCTTATTTCCCATAGTACAGATACCGTTCCCTGAACGCCGCGAAGGCGCCCTATTTTCCACACCACCTGCATCACACACTGTTCATGCAGGCGGAACTGAAGAGTACCACGCCGGGTCCGGGGCGCAAGCGAATTCTCAGCGTGACCGCAAGTTTTTCTGTGACCCGCCATGGCTCAGGTGACCATGGCACACAGCGCCTTGAAGCGGCCGGCGTTCCCGCGCATTCTGGCCTTTGGCAGCGGCCGTCTGCCCCGGAGCTTTGCACCCATGGCCATTTCTGATCCTGCGTGGGCCCCGGGCCCGCCAAAGCTTGCTGCCAGCCGCCCGCGGCGCACCCTGGTGGGGGCCGTGCTGCTGGCCGAATTCGCCAGTGGTTGTGCGGTACATCTGCGCACTCCGGACCCGGATCTTGAAGATCGCACCCCGGTGCGGCCGGCTGGCGAGCCGTCTTCCATTGCCGCTGTCGCAAGGCTCAGCCACGACTCGCTGGCGCGGCTGGTAGAGCAGCAGACCGCCAAAGCCCAGGCCGGGCAGGAGCAAATGGGCATGCTGGCGGCCACCTGGCAGCTGCAGCGCGACGGCCGCGTGCTGGCCAAGAGCGACGATCGCGGGCGGCTGTGCTTTACCCTGCCCTTTGCCGGCAAGGGCGCTGTAGCTGCTTTGGGCCAGCGGCTTGAGCGCGATCTGAAGGCGCAGGTCAGCGTGTGCGCCTTGCCGCAGCTCGACAGTGGCGGGTCTTTGAGGCTGCGCGACCCCGATGCCCGCGTGTTGATCGATCGCAGCACGATTGGCGGCCCGCTGGCCATGTTGGTCGATGCCGTGGCCAACAAGCTGCAGAGCGTCGCCGGCCAAGAGGCGGTGGAAAGGCTGAGGGCGCTGAGCGTGCCAACCGGCGATTTCCTGACCCCGCTGCTGGAGACCCTGAGCCAACCACTTGTTCTGCCAAAGGATGCCTGTCTCAAGCTGCGGCCGCTGTCGGTCTGGCTGGCCCAGCCGGCGGTCGATCCTACCGCTCTGCGGCTGGGCGCGGCCGTCCAGGCGATGCCCACGGTCGAGCAGCCCTGCTCGCGCGAGGCGGCTTCGGCGGCGGTGCGGCGGCCGCGGCCACCGGTGGCAGTCACCGAAAACCTGGAACAGCCAAAGACTTTCTTGCTGCTGCCCATGGGCCTCTCGCTGGACAGTCTGGCCGGCCAGGTGCAGGCCTCGGTCGATCAGCTGGGCAAGATCGAGACGGCGCAGGGCTGGATGCAGGTGGGCAAGGTCAAGCTGTCGACCTCGCGGGGGGCCCTGCTGGTACGGGCTCAGATCACGGGTGAATTGCGAGACAAGCTGCTGTTCATCCCGATTACCCGCCAGGTCCAAGGCGAAGTGGTGCTGTGGGGCGTGCCAGAGCTCACTGCCGCCGGCATAGGCCTGGCCAACCTGAATCTGGATGTGCAAAGCGATGACACGCTGGTCGACCTGGGCGCGGCGCTGCGGCGCTCGGCCCTGGTCACGGCAATCCAGAGCAAGCTGCTGATTCCGCGTGCGACCATTGAAGGCGAGGCGCGCAAGGCCCTGGCCAACCTGGGCCCCGGCGTCGACGTGGGTGGCGAGAAGTTGCCGATCCGGGTGGAGACTGAGCAGCTGACGCTAGAGCAGGTGGCGGCGTCTGGCCAGCGCCTGGACGTGATCGTCAAGTTTGTGGGGCACATTATCGTTGGCGACACCGCGCGGCGTTGACCCGGCCAGCTGTTGCCGCGGCGCTGCGGCCTTGGTGGCCGGAGCGGTCGCCTCAGGCGCAGGCTGCTGGTAGGATGGCGGCGGTCCCCTCCACCTTTCCGGGGCCGTGGGCGGACTGCGCATGCGCCCACACGTCACCGTATTGTCCTGGCAGGGGGAGGAGCTTTCTCTGGGCCACGGCGATCTGATCGGCCGGCTGTGGTAGGCGGCTTGGCGCATTGACGACCCGCGCGTCTCAGAAGCCCACGCCGCAGTGAGCCTGCGGTCTGATGAATTGCGCCTGCTGGGCCTGCGCGGCCGCCTGCATGTGGCGGGCCGGCCCGTCGCCGAGGTCACTTTGGAGCCCGGTCTTGAGGTGTGGCTGGCCGACGAGATCGGTCTGCGCGTGCTCCACGTTGCCCTGCCCGGCAGCGCACTGGGTCTGGAAGGTCCAGGCATGGCTCGGATTACCCTGCGCGGCGCCTGCTCTTTGTACGGCGGTGACCGCGGCAAAGTGCTGCCGGGCTTGCAGGCCGACGCTGCGGCGTGGGTGTGGGGCGATGGCGAGCAATGGTCTGTGCGCACAAGTGATTCCACGGCGTCGCGGCCCGTGCTGGTCGGCGACGCGATCGCTGTGGGCCAGCTGAGCTACCGGGTGGTCGCGGTACCGCTCGAGCGCTCTGGGCCAGGCCATACCCTGGTGCCCGGGTCGTCAGCGGCGCCGCTGGTGATTGTGGCCCGCTTCGACACCGTCCATCTGTACTGCGAGGGTGCGCTGCGGGCCATCCTAGACGGTATTCCGGCGCGCATTGTCAGCGAGCTGGTGGCGCTGGGCGGGCCGGTGCGCTGGCAGCTGCTGGCAGAGGAGGTGTGGGGCAAAGACCAGGACGCCACCACACTGCGCAACCGGCTGGACGTGGCGCTGGTCAGACTGCGGCGGTCCCTGCGCGATGGCCGCCTGCGCCCCGACTTGGTGCGGATGACAGGCACCGGCCACATTGAGCTGCTGCTGCACCCGCTGGACCTCGTTGAGGATGCGCTTTGAGCGACAGAAACCAAGCCAACAGCTCGCCAAATTGGAGCGCTCCGCAGTGGAATTTGCCAGCCGGAGCCGCGGACGGGCCCGGCACCGACGGCCAGCGCCACGCCAGCGCCGAAGGCCGCTACCAGGTCGGCCCCTTGCTGGGCAGCGGCGGCATGGGGCGGGTGTTGCTGGGGCACGATCCAGTGCTGCAGCGCGAGCTTGCGGTCAAGCAGGCGCTGACGCCCGCCTCGGCCGACCGGCTGCGGCGCGAGGCCCAGCTGCTGGCCAGGCTGGATCACCCAAGCATCGTCGCGGTCTACGATGCCGACCTGACCGTGCCGTGGTATGCGATGCGGCTGGTACGCGGCACGACCTTGACGGAGGCGATCGCCCGCAGCGCCGATCTTGCCGCGCGGCTGCGCTTGCTGCGGCATGTGCTGGCGGCCAGTGAAGGCATGGCCCATGCCCACGCCCTTGGCATTGCCCACCGCGACCTCAAGCCTGACAACATCCTGGTCAGCGACTGGGGCGAGACGCAGGTGCTGGACTGGGGCCTGGCCGCTGAGCTGGCCGCCGACGGAGGCGTTGGCCGCGACCGGCCAAACTTCCCCGCTGAGGCGGAGCTGGGCCAGTCGCCCAACGCCACCCTGGCTGGGTCTGTCTTGGGGACTCCCCGCTACCTGTCGCCTGAAGCTGCGCGCGGCGAGCCTCTGGATCAGCGAACCGACGTGTGGAGTCTGGGCGTGATTCTGTGGCAGACCCTGAGCGGAGAGATCCCCTGGCATCACAAGGGCGTGCCTGGGCTGCTGGCCGAGCTACGGGCAGGGCACTCGCCGCTGCCGGCAGCCACTGCCAGCCCTGGGGCCGGCGCAGCCCTGCCTGGTGAGCTGGTGGCGATTGCCCGCCGGGCCACCGCTGCCCATCCAGACCAACGCTACCCAGACGCGCGCGCGCTGGCTGCGGACCTGCAGCGCTGGCTCGAAGGACGCCAGGTCAGCGCCTATGCCTATAGCCGCCGCGAGCTGGCGGCGCGGGCGATCAAGACCTTGCGCCTGCCGCTGGCCATTGCCGCCGCTGCGACGGCCATGGTCGCGGTGGTGGTGGGTGTCGCGGCCGCTAGGGTAGTGCTGGAGCGCGACCTGGCCCGATCAGCGCTGCAAAGCTCGCAGCGGGCCCGAGCCGCCTTGTGGGCTGGGCAGTCCGTGGTCCACGCCAGGGCCGGAGCAGCACCGGAGGCCGAGATAGCGGCGGCAGCGGCGCTGCAGTTTGGGTCGACCATGGCAGAGAGCGATGCCGCAGCCGCTCGCGGTGTGCTGGCCATGGTAGGGGCTGGGCCCAGGGTCGCTCTGGCGTCAGAGTGGTCTGGCAGCGGCTGTCGAGAGGTCGCCGTGGCCGAAGACGGCGGCGAATTCTTGTGCTTTGGCGACGGCACGGCGTCCCTGTGGACGGCTGGCGCGCTGGCACCCCGCTGGCGCAAGAGCCTGGGGGTGCAGTCGGCCGTCTTGCCCAGTGCGGCGTCGTCAGCTGGGGGCCGCCTTGTTGTGCAAACCTCCAGCGATACGGTGGTGGTGCTTCGCCGCCGTGACGGAACCGCCGTGGGCCGGCCGGTACAGGGCGGAGGCCGGCGCCCCCTGACCTTGGGCTTCGGCGCCGTCGCCCAGCCCATGGGAGCCAGGCTGGCCGTGACGGATTTGGCTTCGGCAACGCAGCAGTTGTGGCCAGTGTGCGGCTCGGGCGACGCTGGCGGTCACGTAGAAGTCGTCGCCATGGGCCCGCAAGACAGCTGGTGGTTGGCTTGCGGCGACGGCTCGGTGCGCCGCCTGCGGGCAGGAACGGCCACTGTGGTCGCCCAGACCGCGCTGCGGCCACCGCTGGCGGTGGCGACGGCCCTGCACGTCACTGCCGACGGAGTGCTGTACATCGGCAGCTCTAAAGGACATCTGCTGCGCCTGGATGGCCCCTTGGCAGCAGCGACCCTCAGCGGTGGACAGCAAGACCTGTCGACCGCCCCCGCCCGAGCCGCGGCGGAAGCCGCCCTCTCCCGCCCTATGGCCAGCCTGATCCGCGATGTCCTTGAGGTGGACGGCTGGCTTGCCCTGCGCGGCGATCGAGGGGAAGTTCGCTTGCTTGATGGGCAAACCCTGGAGCCTTTGGCCAGCCTGCCCGGCCAAGGCCACGGCGCCCTGACCCTGGGCGGCGAGCGCGATCTGATGACCGGCGGCTCGCACGCCCGGCAGTGGCGGTTGCCGCCTCTGCGCGCCGGCGCAAGGCTGGCCATCCAAGAACGCCGCAGTGCCACCAGCGCCTGCCTGTTGCCTGACGGGCTGGTGGTGGGCCAAGGCACTGGTGACGTGGAGAAGATCGACCCGGCCAGCGGCCGACCGCTGTGGCAATCGCGGTGGCAGTCGCTGGTCGTCAAGGCCGTGGCCTGCGACGCCAAGCGCAACCTGGTGTGGACAGCTGCGATGGATCAGCAAGCAGTGCTGGCCCTGGATGGCACCAGCGGCCAGCGCCTCGGCCAGTGGCCCGTGCCCCAGCCGGTGCGGCGCCTGGTGGCCCGCGGCCAGGAAGGTTGGCTGGCGGCGACCATCGTTGGCGGGCTGTGGGCCGGCGGCGGGTCGACCCAAGGCTTTGTCAACTCCGCGGAGCCTCGGCTAATTGGCCCCGCACAGGCCGACTGGATCGACCTGGACGGCGGCGACGGCTCGCCGGCGGCGGTCCCTTGCGTGGTCGATGGCCGCAGCGGCGAGGTCGCTGCCGTGCGCGGCGCGGCACTGGCTCGGCTGGCGCTGCGCCCCGGAGCCCGCGTGTGCACAGCGGGGCAAGACGGCCGCGTGGTCCTGGCCCTGGACGGCCTGTTGGAAAAGAGAGCCACCACTGGGGCTGAGTGGTCCAGGCCATTGGACGGCCGACCTGCGGACCTTGCCTCCGACGGCCAAGCCCTGGCCATCGGCCTGACCAACGGCGAGGCCCTGGTCGTGCGCGCCAGCGACGGCGCCTTGCTAGCCCGGCTGGGTGGCCATGAAGAGCGCATCGCCTCCGTTGTTTTTGACCCGCAGCCGCCGGCCCGCTTGTGGACGGCCAGCTGGGACGGCACGTTGCGCGCCTGGGACGGCAGCGCTTGGCAAACGGATGCCAAGGTGCTGGTAGAGGCCGCCCGCCGGCGCTGGGGCCTGGCCGCCGAGCGGACTCTGGCCGATGGGCCGGCGGCGCTGCCGTAGGAACTCGGCTGAGCCGAGCAACCGCCTTGGGCCAACTGCTCAACACTATTGGATCGAACCGGGCAGCGGACCAGCTCCCAGGGCAGCCCCCTGCAGAGGCGGCCGCCGATTCGCCAACCGGCGGACCGCCGTGCTAGGCTCGCGGATTGGTCAGCAGCCTCGCCAGGTCCCAGCCGGCCTGCCCCCCTCGCCCCCCTCCCCCTTGCCACTGCCCGGAGTCGTCGCCGATGAAGGTTCTGGAAACCCGCGTCTACCAAGGCCCAAATCTCTACGCGCACTTTCCGTGCATCCGCCTGACCCTGCAGCTGGCCAAGCTGGAGGAGTGGCCCTCGGCGCGGCTGCCCGGCTTTGTCGATGGCCTGCTGGCCGCCCTGCCCAGCTTGGAAGAGCACACCTGCTCGCCCGGCGTGCGCGGCGGCTTTGTGCAACGCCTAAAGGCCGACGGCGAGGGCACTTGGCTCGGCCATGTCCTGGAGCACCTGGTCCTAGAGCTGCAGAACCTGGCCGGCGCGTCGGTGTCTTTTGGCAAGACCCGCGGCTCAGGAAAGATCGGCGAATACCATGTGGTCTTTGAGTACGAGGATGCCCGCGCTGGCCAGGCGGCGGTCGATCTGGGCCTGCGCTTGCTCCATCACCTGGTGCCGGCAGAGCTTGTGCCTGAGATCGCACGCGACGGATCCTTTGACTTTGCCTCCGAACTCACCGACTTGATCCGCCAAGTACAGAGGCGCGCCCTGGGCCCCTCGACCCTGAGCCTTGTCCATGCCGCCGAAAGCCGCGACATTCCGTGGTTGCGCCTGAATGACTATTCGCTGGTGCAGTTTGGCTACGGCAAGTGGCAGAAGCGTATTCAAGCCACGGTGACCAGCGAGACCCGCCACATCGCGGTAGAGCTGGCCGGAGACAAGCAGGAAACCAACAAGATCCTTGGAGATCTTGGCTTGCCGGCGCCCAGACAGGAGATGGTGTACAGCAAAGAAGACGCGCTGCGCGCCGCCCGGCGCATCGGCTATCCGGTGGTAGTCAAGCCGCTCAACGCCAACCACGGCCGCGGGGTCTCGGTCAACCTGCCTGACGGCGCGCACGTCGAGATCGCCTTTGACAAGGCTCGCGAGCACAGCCGGGCCGTGCTGGTCGAGTCGTTCATCGTCGGCGACGACCACCGCATGCTGGTTGTCAATGGCGAGCTGGTGGCGGTAGCCAAGCGGGTGCCCGGCCACGTCACCGGCGACGGCGTGCATACCGTAGAGCAGCTGGTAGAACTCACCAACTTGGACCCGCGCCGCGGCGTGGGCCACGAGAAGGTGCTGACCCGCCTGGAGCTGGATCACCAGGCAGAGCGGCTGCTCAGCGCCTGCGGCCTTGCCAAAGACTCGATTCCCGCTGTGGATCAGCTGGTCTACCTGCGCTCGACCGGCAACCTGTCTACCGGCGGCACAGCCATTGACCTGACCGACCAGGTCCACCCCGACAACGCCGAGATGGCCGTGCGCGTGGCCCAGGCCATCGGCTTGGACGTGATTGGCGTCGACTTCCTAACGTCGGACATCACCCGCAGCTTCCGCGAAGTCGGCGGCGGCATCTGCGAAGTCAATGCGGCCCCCGGTTTTCGCATGCACGTGGCCCCCAGCGAGGGGAAACCCCGCGATGTGGCCGGCAAAGTCATTGACATGCTGTTTCCGCCCGGCGCGCCCAGCCGCATCCCGATTGCCTCTATCACCGGCACCAACGGCAAGACCACCACCACCCGCATGCTTGGCCACATTTTCAAAATGAAGGGCGAAATCGTCGGGATGACCACCACCGACGGCGTGTATATCGACGGCAGGCGCACGGTCGAGGGAGACATGACCGGGCCCCAGTCGGCGCAGATGGTGCTGCGCGACCCGGCGGTGAGCGTGGCGGTGCTGGAGACGGCCCGCGGCGGAATGCTGCGGTCGGGCCTGGGCTATCGGGCGCCGGATGTCGCTTGCTGCCTGAACGTGTCGGCTGATCACCTGGGCTTGGGCGGCATTGAAACCGTCGACCAGCTGGCCGAGGTCAAGCGCATTCCCATCGAGGTGGCCCGCGACGCGGTGGTGCTCAACGCCGACGACCCGCTGTGCCTGGGCATGGCCGACTTCAGCCAGGCCAAGCACATCTGGTATGTGACCACCAACCCACGCAACACCTTGGTGCGCGAACATATCCGCGCCGGCGGCAAGGCGGTGGCGCTAGAAGACGGCATCAACGGCCAGATGATCGCCATCTACGACCGCGGCGCCCACATTCCGCTGCTGTGGACCCACTTGGTGCCAGCGACGCTGGAAGGCAAGGCCCTGCACAACGTGCAAAACGCCATGTTTGCGGCGGCGATGGCCCACGCCATGGGGGTCAAACTCGACGACATCCGCCACGGCCTGCGCACCTTTGACACCACCTACTTTCAGGCCCCGGGGCGGATGAACATCTTTGATGGCCTGGGCTTTCGCGTCATCATGGACTACGGCCACAACCCGGCTGCGGTCGAGGCCATGTGCACCCTGGTCGACCGGCTGGTGGCGGGCGGTCAGCTGGGCCCCAAGGGCAAGCGGGTGTGCGTGCTGGCAGCTCCGGGCGACCGCCGCAACGAAGACATCACCGGCATGGCCACCATTGCAGCGCCGCACTTTGACCTGTTCATCTGCAGGCGAGATGACCACTTGCGCGGCCGCGACGCCGACGAAGTGCCAACCTTGCTGCGCCGGGCCCTGCTGGCGGCCGGCGTGGCTGAGCATGCGATCCTCGTCGAGCCAGGTGAAGTAGAGGCCTTTGAAAAGGCTTTGAATATCTGCCAGCCCGGCGACCTGCTGCTGGCGTTCTGCGACAAGATCAGCCGCTCGTGGAAGCAGATCATCTACCACCACCAGCAGCGCGGGGGTGCAGCGCCCGAGGTGGCGGGCAGTGACTTTGGCGCTACCGAGGAAGAAGAGGCTCCCCAACTGCACGGTCTGGTCCGCGACGAGCGCGGCGTGCGCATCGCCAAGGGCGAAGAGGCGGACTAGCCGATGCTGGTGCTAGAAGCCCGCCGCCTGACTGGGCCCAACTTGCTGCTGGACAGCGCTGGCGCCGCGGTCGAAGTGACCTTTGAGCCGGCCGAGCTGGCGGCTGCGGCTGGGGCGCGCCGCGTCGATCCGCTGCTGCGCGCTAGGGCCAGGCTGGAGCGGATTAGCCATGCTTTGCAGTGGCCTCTGCAGCTGGTGGTGCGGCACCACGGCAACGGCGCCACGCTAGCCATCGCCGCCGATACCGACCGGCTGAACACCGCGGTGGACCTGCTGGAGTGGGCGGTCCAGCCCCGCGGACTGGGCTCGCTGCCGCGCGCCACTGCCAAGCTGAAGCTGAGGCTGGCTGCGGAAGTCAACCCGGACCTGCTGCGGCTGCAGGCCTGGGCCGGCGACCACGGGATCCGCTTGCTGTGGGATGAACAGGTCGTGAGCCTGGGCAGTGGCGCCGGCTGCCTTAGCTGGCCCGCTCGCGACCTCCCCGAGCCGCACCAGCTCAATCCCGACCGGTTTGGCCAGATTCCAACTGCGCTGATCACCGGGACCAACGGCAAGACGACTACCTCGCGGCTGCTGGCCCGCATGGCACGCTGCGCCGGGATGCGCGTGGGCAACACCACCACCGATGGCTGGAGCATCGACGAGCAGCTGGTCGAAAGCGGCGACTGGACCGGCCCCGGGGCCGCGCGCAAGGTGCTCCGCGATGCCCGGGTCGAGTGCGCGGTGCTAGAGACGGCACGCGGCGGGCTGCTGCGCCGCGGCCTGGCGGTGACCGACGCCGACGTGGCGGTGGTGACCAACGCCAGCGATGACCACCTGGGCGAGTGGGGCATTGACAGTGTTGACGCCATGGCCGAGGCCAAGCTCACTGTCGCTAAAGGCCTTTTTCCCGGCGGCACCCTGGTAGTCAACCGCGACTGCGCCCCGCTGATGGCCGCCGTGACGCGCCTGGGCCTGGACCGCAGTGGCCTGGCGCTGGCGCGCTTCTGCATCGACCCGACCGCGGAATTGCAGGCGGAATTGTTCAGCCACGGCGATGCCTTTGCCTTTAGCAAGCGCGGGGCGCTGTGGTGGCAAAGAGGCGGGCTGCAGGTGCAGGTACTGCCGCTGAGCGAGGTGCCGATCTGCTTTGGCGGCCATGCCGTGCACAACGTAGAGAATGCGCTGGCGGCCCTGCTGGCTGGCCACGCGCTGGGGCTGCCCTGGGAAGCGATCCGCCAGGGGCTGCGCTCGTTTCACCCCTCCGCCACCGACAATCCGGGCCGCGCCAACCACCTGGTCCTGGGCGGCGCCACAGTTCTTCTGGACTTTGCTCACAATCCAGACGGCGTGCGCCGAATGGTTCAGCTGGCCCGGGCCCTACCGGCCAAGCGCCGGCTGATCACCCTGGGCCAGGGCGGCGACCGCAGCGATGCAGCCATCCGCACCCTGGCCGACACGGCCTTTGAGCTCGCCGCCGACCGCTACGTGCTCAAGGAATCGCTGCACTACCTGCGCGGCCGCGAGATCGGCGAAGTCACCGACCTGCTTCGGCAGCAACTGCTGGAGCGCGGCGTCTCCCCTCAGCAAATCGCGGTGTGCCAAGACGAAGCTGCCGCTGTGGAAGACGCCCTGGCCTGGTTGCGACCCGGCGATCTGCTGATCTTGCTTATCCACGACGATTTCGCCGCCGCGCTCGCTCGCCTGACCGCCGCCGGAGCATTGCCCGCATGACTGTACCCCAAGCCCAAGATCCCGCCGCACCCGCATCCGCAGCTGCACCGTCTTCCAAAGCCACACTAGCCATTGTCTTCTTTACGGTCTTCTTGGATCTCTTGGGCTTTGGCCTGATCATCCCGGTGCAGACCTACTATGCCGAGTCCTTTGGCGCTCGCCCTGCGCTCATCACGCTGATCGGCGCCTCCTATTCGGCCATGCAGTTCATCTTCATGCCGTTTTGGGGCCGCCTGTCGGACCGCATCGGCCGCCGCCCCGTCGTGCTCATATCGGTGGCCGTGTCCTGTGTGGGCTTTTTGCTGTTTGGCCTGGCGGACAGCCTGTGGATGCTGTTTGCCGCGCGCATGCTGGCCGGTTTTGGCAATGCCAACATCGGCGCTGCCCAGGCCGTGATTGCCGACAGCACCGGCCCCCAGGACCGCGCCAAGGGCATGGGTATGATCGGCATGGCCTTTGGCCTGGGCTTTGTGATCGGACCGGCATTGGGCGGCGCGTTGGGCCAGTTTGGCCTGGCAGTGCCCGCTTTTGCAGCATCAGCACTGGCCGCCGCCAACTGGGTCTCGGCCTATTTCCTGCTGCCAGAGACCCGCAAGATCGGCTCCGCCAGTGCCCACGCCGGTCGCGCGGCGGCCCGCAAGAAGATCCTGGCCCAACCGACGCTCAAGCGCCTGATGGCGATGTCTTTTGTGATCACCACGGGCTTCGCGCTGATGGAGCAGGTGCTGGCCCTGTTTGTCGAGCGCTTCTGGGTCCCGCAGGCCCTTGACCCGGCAACGGCGGCAGAAGGCCACAAGCGTGCCGCGGCGCTGACCACCTGGGTGTTCCTCTCGGTCGGCCTGACCATGGCGGTGGTCCAGGGCGGGCTCATTGGCCGGCTGGTGCGGCGCTTTGGCGAGGCCAAGCTGGTCATTGCCGGCTCCGCGCTCATCACGATTGGCATGGTGACCCAGCCGCTGACCGGCGAGCTGCACAGTTTTTCGCTGCTGATTGCCACGGCCATGCTGCTGGCCCTGGGCTCGGGCATGACCACGCCGTCGATCACCGGCCTGCTGTCGCGCTCGGTCGACTCGGACCAGCAGGGGTCGGCGCTGGGCCTGGGGCAGTCGGCTTCGGCGCTGGGCCGGGTGATTGGGCCGGCCATGGCAGGGATTCTGTTTGAGGTCGGCCCGCGCTGGCCATTTTGGACCGGAGCCGCCCTGACCATGATTGGCATGCTGGTGGCGCTGGGCCTGCGCCAGCCTGCGGAGTAGCGCTCGTTCCATCCAAGCTTGAGGGTCTAGCAGCCTGGCCGTGGCCCCCGGTCGATCGCATAGCTGCCAGCGCTTCGCCCCAAGCCGCGGCCGCTCTCTGCCAAGCTGCTACAAGCGCAGCTCCAGGCCGACGGCGATGTGTAGCCCGCCGACCGACTTCTCCTCGTCTTCCATGTAGCTGTAGGTGCCGCCGATGCCGTTGTCATAGCTCTTGGCGGTGCCGCCAAACAGCTCGTCGGTGCGCATGGTCGATCCGCCGATGCCGGTGGTCAGGATCAAGGAGTCGCGCCCGCCCACGCCGCGGAAATAGGTGCGCGTGCCGATCTCGCCAAACTTGACGCCGGCCGAGCCGCCGCCCGCCGCGTAGAGATTGATGGCGCGGGCCACGGGAAAGTCGACGCTGCCCTCCAGGTAGCCAAAGCGAAACTTGCCGGAGTCAATGGCCAAGCTATTGGTCAGGCGCAGGTTGACGCCATCGACGCTGCCCAGCCGCAGCTGCTGGACCACCGACGGCCCGGCCTGGCGACAGGTAAAGCGCGGCGGCTCCTTGACCCCGCCGGCGCTAGAGCCGCTGGCCGGCTCGTCTTTGAGGGCCACGATGCCGCCGTCGTCGCACTGGTACTCACTGCGGGCCTGGAAGCGATTGAAGAAATAGCCGCCGCCTACCGCGAACTCGGCCACGTCGTTCTGATAGCCCGCCAGCACGTGGAAGTTGGTCAGGTGCACCGTCTGCGGCATCGACGCCCCAAACGGCGACAGCCGCGCCTGCAGATGCAGCCAGTTCCAGTACCAGCCGCCGGCAAAGTCGGTCAGAGATGCCACGTTGACCTTGCCAAAGTTGAACATCGGCCGCACCGTCGCCCGCACCCAAGCGGTGTGCCCTACGCGCTCGGCCAGCCATGGCGCGGGATTGGCCGGCCTTTGGGTCGGCTCGACCGTGTCGCCAACGTCAGCCAGCTCGCCGCGGCTCAGGTCGGCGATCGCCTTGTTTCCTTGAACTTGGCGCACTTCGATGACGGCGATGGCGGCGTTGGAGACGACTTCTTCTTCGCGGTCGCTGAACAGGTTGAGCCTGACCTCGCGTTGCTGCGAGCGCACCAGCAGGCGGTCGCCGGGGCGGACCCCACCTGTGCTGTCGAGCTCAATCAGCAGGCGCCCCTCGCGAACATTGCCGACCCGGCCGACCACCATCTTGGCCGTGCGGGCTTCGGGCGTCGCCGGCGTGGCTCCGGCCGCCAGGTCGACCGCTGCCGCTGGCCGGTAGGAGTCCAGGCGAGCGCCGCTCAAGGCAAAGGCCTGCACCTCGTGGCGACCGATGACAGCAAACACCACGCCATCGGCAATCCGCAGGTCAAGGATCTGCCCTTCTAGCTGCTTCTCAAAGCGCTTTTGCGGGGTCTGCGGGTCGGTCAAGTCGTAGACCACCAGCTTGCCGTCGGCCGTGGCCCCCACCAACACCTGACCGGCAATGCGATGCTGGGTCAGGCCGGTAGGAATAGCCGGCTCGGCGGCATGGGCTGCGCCCAATGGGGTCACCACCGCTAGAAAGCAAGCGACTTCTGCGCACAGTTTGGCAATTCTTGACGCCATGTTCGGTCCTCCGCTGCGGTCGAGCCCAGACTGGCCACGGCCCGGGCGTTTGTCAATGGAGGTTGACAACCCAGTGACACGTCAGGCCCCTGGCCGCGGCAGAGGGCGAGCAAAGTGGGTCCCGCAGTGAATGAGATGGCCCCCTGCGGAGTTGTTGGGAGCCGGGGACCGAGCGTGGCTCCCGCCTGCCCTACTTGACCCTTGCCCTGCCCGCCCGCTACCCTCCGCACCCCGGTTGACGTGGTCGCCGCTCTGCCTGCCAGGAGATTTGCCATGATGATGAACAACTTTGCCCTGTCCCGCCGCCTGCTGTTGTGGCTGTCGACGGTTTCGCTGGGGCTGATGCTGGCCGTGCCGGCGCTGGCAGAGGTCAAGGTCGGCATCGTCGATCTGCAAAAGATCCTCAAGACCTCCGTGGCTGGCAAGGCCGCGCAGAAGAAGTTTGAGACGCTGCGCAAAGAGAAAGAAGCCCAGGTGGTCGCCCGCGAGACCGATCTGGCCAAGCGCGAAAAGAGCCTGCTGGCGGCCCGCGAAGAAATCGAGAAGGCTGCCCAGGAGACGGGCGGCAAGCCGACCGAAGAGCTCAAGCAAAAGGCCATGGCTTTTCAAGAGCAAGTCCGCAAGCTCGAGGTAGACGCCAAGGATTTCGACAAGCGCAAGCGCAAAATCGTCGACGAACTGGCGGCCAAGGAAGGCGAGCTGCTCAAGCCGATTGAAGACAACATCAAGGCCAAGATCGACGCGATTGCCAAAGAGCGCGGCCTCAGCTTGGTGCTCAGCCGCCAGGTCGCGGTCTATGTCAACGAGGCTTTGGACATTACGGCCGAAGTGATCAAGCGGTGCGACGGCAATTAGGGGCAACCTGGCATGGCCCTGACGGGGCTGGCCGAGAGCACCCTTGGGCGGTGACTCGGACCGGCAGTGCTGTGCCGCAGCAGCTGAAGGCTCTGTGGCTGGTGGCCTGCTGCGCCATGGCGGCGACAACCGCCTGCCGCCGCGACGCCGAGCGCCCGCTGACCCAGCAGCAGCTCTTTCCAGACGCGGGCTCCACGGCTCCGCAGTCCGTCGATTCCGCCAAGGGCAGCGTGGCCCGCATTACGCCGGTGGCCGAAGCCGAGCCCAATGACGCGGCGGCCCAAGCCCAGGCGCTGCTGGCCAACGCCCTGGTCGCCGGTTCGCTACAGCGCGCCGAGCCGGCCGAGCCCGCTGCCGCCGCCCCCACCAAGCCAGGCAAGAAGGCCAAAGCGGCAAAACTGCTGCCTTTGCTTGATGAAGACTGGTACCGGCTGCCGGCGCTGGCCGCCAACCAGGTGATGCAGCTGGAGCTGCGCGATGCCCCGCTGTGCGCCGAGCTTGAGCTCCGCGATGACACCGGCCGCACCGTGCTGCGCAAAGCCAAAGCCACCAAAGGTATTCGCGCGGCCCTTCCAAGTGTGGGCGCAGCGGCCGGCGGCTCGCTGGTGCGCGTCAGCTGCCGCGGCAGCGACGGCGGGCCCTACACCCTGGCGGCGTTTATCCGCGAACCAGCCCCGGGCGAAGAGATTGAGCCCAACGACACGGCGCGCATCGACTTGCTGCGTGTCCGGCTGGACAGCCCGGCGCAAGGAACGCTGGCCCCCTTGCAGGACAACGACTTGTGGGTGCTCGACCTGCAGGCCGCCCCAGCCGGAGACGCGCTGGTGCTGTCTGCCACTGGGGTTCCCGACGTCGACATTGAGCTACAACTTCTTGATCCAACAAGCAAGAAGCTATTGCTGAGCCGGCGGGCGGGCAAGGGTCAGCCGGTGATGGTCCCCAACTTGGATCCGGCGCGGATGCCGGCGGGGACCCTGCTACAACTGCGGGCGATCTCAGGTCAAAGCGTCGATGCCCCCTACGCCTTGGCCATTCAAACCTATCTGCCGCCGGGCTGTGCGCGCCAGGCCGACTGCCGCGACCGGCTGCCCAGCGAGCGCGAACCCAATGACGCGCCAGATATTGCCCAGGTCCTGGCCGTGGATGCCGCCGCTGCCAATCAGCACGCCGGCCTGATTGACACACCGGGCGATACCGACTGGTTTGCTGTGCAATTGCCTGCAGACCAAGCTCTTTCAGCCCAGCTGGACGCGCCGACAGGCGTTGTGCTGCGGCTGCTGACTGGTCCTGGGCCCGATTCTCCACTCTTGCTAGCGGCTCCCGGCCGCCCCGCCCGCCTGGGGGGCGCCATTGCGGTCGATGGGCGGGTGCTGCTGGGCATCCAGGCCGACAAGGAGGGCCATTTTGCCCGCACCGAAGCCTACCGCCTGACGCTGAAGCTGTGGCCTGCGGCAGGCTGGGAGCGGGAAGGCGGAGACGAGCGCGAGTCCCCCAGCTTGTGGAACAGCCAAGGCGGTATGCAGCCCGTGGCGGCCGAGCCCGGGCTGGCCGAAGGGGGCTGGCAGCGCCGCGGCGTGCTGCTGCCTTCGGGCGACCGCGACGCCTTTGGCCTGGATCTGCGCGGCCAGCCAGGCCCCCTTGGCGTAGAGCTGCAGTGCCAGGGAGACGGGGAACCGGGCTTTTCTTGCGCAATCGCTGACTTGCACGGCATGGTGCTGGCCAAAGTGGCGGCACCGCTGCCCAGCCAGATGGCGCGCTTGCCGCTGGCGCTTGCGCCTGGTGCTTACAAAGTGCTGGTAGAATCGGATCGGCCGCGGCCCAGCCAGCAGCCCTATCGGGTGGTGGTGCGGCGAGCGCCGGAGGCCGCGGGCTTGCCTGTGGCTGGCTCGCCCACGGCAGCGCCGTAGATGCGCGATTAGCCTAGGAATTTGCCAGGCCACCCAACGCCGAAAATCGGTGCGGCGAGTCAGTGCAGGCGCTCAGCGGAGAGTCGGCCAATTCCGCCCCTCTACCGGTCGCCTGCCCGCTTCAGCTGCCGATAAAGAAGCCGTCATTGCCGGACTTCTGGTACAGAGGCAGCAGAATGAAACCGTCTTGCGGTGCCACCACTTCGCCACTGCGATCGCGGGCCAGCACCTGACCGGCGCGCACGGCCTGCAGGTTGCGAAAACCCGGCAGCATCTCAAAGCCGTCTTCTGGCGCGACGCCGTGGCGATAGCGGACCACCACATGCTGAGGGCTGCCCGCGGCTTCTGCTAGCAGCAGCTGCTCTTTGGCGGCCAGGTCGGGCACCTGGCTTTGGTCCAGAATCCCCGTCACCACCAGCATGCGCCACGACACCGCCTCCAGCAGGTCCACGGCGCGCGGGTCGCGGTGCTGGCCGCCTTCCACCGCCACGGCACGGTAGCCCTGGGCCAGAAAGTGCTCCAGCGTTGTGCCGGGAATGGCTTTTTCCAGACCAGCAATGCCCGGCAGCAGCAACTGGTTGGCCAGGGTGCGGCTGTCTTGGCTGTCACAGGTGACAATAAACGGCACGCCCTTGGCCGACATAGTGTGCAGATCCAAAAGGTTGACCGTGCCCAGGTGGTGGCGGGTCAGGGTCTCAAAGTCCTGCAGCAGCTCTTGTTGCTCGATGTCTTCGGCATAGCCGCGCAGGCCTTCGCTCTGCAGCCGGTCCAGGCTGCCGCGGTCCCACTGGCGATTCAGGTCGCGGTCGATGTAGCGCAGACCGCAGCGCAGCGCAGAGATGTTGCCGGCCAGCGCCACAAAACGACCGCGGATCGGTGCATCGGTGGCCTGCAGGTGGGCCAGAATCCGCTGCAGAGCCAGGACGCCCGCCGGCTCATTGCCGTGCATGCCGGCGCTGATGATCGTCAAGGGCCCCGGCAGCGCGCCCTGGCGCTCGCCGATCTGGTGCTGAGGGCCGACTTCGACGCCCTCTCTGGCCATGGTGTTGGTGCTGGGGGCAAAGGGGCGGTGGGCGCTCATCGTCGACCTGCGGCGCTGGATTGGCCCTGACTAGCAGCGCCAAAGCGCATGCCAGGTCAAGGGATCAGCTGTAGGGATAGGGAAGGGCAAAGAGCCCGGTTGTCCACCGGATGGCAGACTTGGCAATACCCTACTGGTCCAGCCGCCGCAGCGCAAGCCTTGAGGCCAAGCGGAAAACGCCGCTCGCCACGGCAACCTGGCGCAACCCAACGCCTCACCTAGGGCCATCCACAGGCTCAGGTGTTACTGGTCTCGCCAGCGCCATGGTGGGGAAAATTCCTGAACTTACAGTCAATACCTAGAGATCGAGCAAGGACGACGCAGATGAATTGAGCGCCGCTGGCGCAGGGTCGCGGCAGGCTCCTCCCTGCGAGCCATTTCGCGCAGCCGGGGCGCATTCACACGGCTATGGCCCAACAAGCGCGGCGATGGACGCCCCCCGAGCCGGCTTGTGCGCCACGCCCTCCTCGTCTACGCTGCGGGCACGAGGTGGCCATGGACGTCTTGTTTGTTTCGCCCGGATACCCCAGTGAGATGCCAGAGTTTGTGCGCGGACTGTCTCAAGTCGGCGCTCGGGTGTGGGGCATTGGCGACCAGACCGCTGGGGCGCTGCCAACCATGGCTCGCCGCCACCTGACTGGCTATCTGCAGGTGCCAAATCTCTTTGACGAATTGGACGTGGTCGAGAGAGTGCGCCGCTGGGTCGGCCGCCGCCAGGTCGACCGGGTAGAGGTGCTGGGCGAATTCTGGATGGTCCTGGGCGCACGGCTGCGCCAAGCCCTGGGCGTGCCCGGTATGACCGTAGAGCAAACGCTGCCCTTCCGCGACAAGGAAGTGATGAAGCAGCGCCTGGACGCCGCCGGCATCCGCACACCGCGCCACAGCCGCGCCACCAGCGAGGCTGAGATCCGTGCCGCCGTCGAGCGCATTGGCTACCCCTTGATCATCAAGCCGATTGACGGCGCGGGTAGCGCCAACACCCACCGCGTAGAGAATGCCGCGCGGCTGGAGAAGGTGCTGCCGCAGCTGCGGTCGGTCAGAGAGGTCAGCGTCGAAGAGTTTGTGGATGCGCAGGAATTCACCTTTGACACCCTGACCAGCCACGGCGAGATCCAGTACTACAACATCGCGTGGTACCGCCCGCGGCCACTGGTGGCCCGCACCAATGAGTGGATCAGCCCCCAGGTCATCGCCCTGCGCCATCCTCAGCAGGCGGCGCTGGCCAAGGGCGTCGAGATGGGCTACGCGGTGATCAAAGCTCTGGGATTCCAAGACGGTTTTACCCACATGGAGTGGTACCTCAAAGACGACGGCGAAGTGGTGTTTGGCGAGATCGGCGGCCGGCCCCCGGGGGCGCGTCAGGTCGATCAGATGAACTATGCCTGCGATTTTGACAGTTTTGTAGAGTGGGCGCGCATTGTCTGCCACGGCGAGATGGCTGCGCGGATCGAGCGCCGCTACAACGTCGCCACCATCTTCAAGCGGGCCCAGGGCGAAGGGCGCATCGTTCACATCCAGGGCCTGGAGCAGTTGCGCCGCGAGTTTGGCCAGTACCTGGTGTGGGACAACCTGCTTCCGGTGGGCGCCCAGCGACGCAACTGGCTACAAACCTTGATTTCTGACGGATTCTTGATGCTGCGCCACCCCGATCTCAACACCTGCCTTGCCATGGCGGATCGGGTCGGCACCGAGCTGACGCTGCTGGCCCGACCGTGACCCCGCTGCGCAACGTCCTTTGCAGTGGCCTGCTGGTGGCGCTGTGCGGACTGACCGCCAGTTGCGACGGCGACGAAACGCAGGCCAGCGCCGATGCCGCCGACTCCGCCGACGCAGCCGGCACCCAAGACAGTCCAGACGCGGCCTCTGCCCAAGACGCCGAGCCCGAGGCCGCAGTCCAGGGCTGGCTGCCGCAGAGCACCAGCGACCTCTACGGCGGCTGGGAAAACCTGGACGGCGAAGTGCTGCGGCGCTACGAGTTCCGCTTTTTGGACAACGGCTTTGCCGATCTGTTCAACCTGACGCCAGTCTATCGGCTGTACCGGGGCGAAGGCGGCCAAGAGCCAGAACTGCTGGAGCGCGGCGTGTTCAAGCTTGGCAGCGGACCGGTGCTGCAGACCACCCCGCAGTGGGCCGTAGATGCCGTCACGGTGGGCAAGGTCCGCAAAGTCGCGTTTCTGCCTGCGCAAAGCCAGGGCACGTTTGAGCTTGAAGTCGTCAACGGCATCGGCCGGGTGTTCGTCAAGGTGGCCTCTTTTGACGTGCCGTGACTGCACCCCTGGCCGGCGCGCTGGCTCTCACACCGCTGCGGCCACCGATGGCCCCGCTTTCCCAAGGTGAGGCCCCTATGAGGCTGCTGCCCGCTCTGCTTGCCCTGCCCGCTCTGGCCCTGGTGACCGCTTGTGGCGCCGCCCACTCGTGCCACGACCATCCTCCGGCTGCGGCCTCAACACCGCACCACGCCGCCGCTGAACCCGGCTCAGGAAAGGGCCACGCCCACAGCGCAGGACACGCCCACAGCGCAGGACATGGCCACGGCCACGGCGAAAGCCCCGACCCTGGCCCCGGCGCCGCCGCGCCGGCCCGCCACCCGCACCAGGCAGACGGCATCCACCACCGCTTTGACGACCCAGAGCGCTGGGCCAAGGTATTTGACGACCCCAGCCGCGACGCCTGGCAAAAACCCGCAGACGTGCTCAAAGAACTGGCGCTGGCGCCCGCGGCGGCGGTCCTGGACCTGGGCGCAGGCACCGGCTACTTCGCCGTGCGTCTAGCGCGGCAGCTGCCCCAGGGCAAGGTCTACGCCGCCGACATCGAGCCCAACCTGATCCGCTACTTGGGCGAGCGCGCGGCCAAGGAAGGGCTGACCAACCTCGCGCCGGTGCTGCTGGGCGCCGACGCCCCGGTCCTGCCTGAACCAGTGGACCTGATTCTGATTGTCGACACCTACCACCACCTGCCAAACCGCCCGGCGTACCTGGCCAAGCTGCGAGCGGCGCTCAAGCCGGGCGGGCGGCTGGTTGTGGTCGACTTCCGCCTGGGCGAAATTCCGGTGGGTCCGCCCGAGAAAATGCGCGTTCCACCGGCCCAGGCCGCCGCTGAGCTGAGCGCCGCCGGCCTGACCCAGCAGCGCCTGCTGGAGTCCCTGCTGCCCTACCAGTACCTGCTGGAAGCCAGGGCGCCTTGACCGCTGCGGCCTGCCAGCCCACAGTTGCCCAGCGCGCCGCCGGACTAGCGGCTCCGACTGGTTGAGAGCATGGCAGAACCAAGACCAAGGTCGGTGGCAGAGGAGAGCGACGCGCCTGAGAGCGTCCGCGCCAAACCTTGGTTGCTGATTGCGATTTCCGTGCTGGCCGGCTTGGGCACCGCGCTGGCCCGCGCCACCCCCATCTACGACCCTGACTATTTCTGGCACCTGGAGACGGGTGCGTGGATCGCTCGACACGCCGAGATTCCGCGGGTTGACCCGTTCTCTCACACCTTTGCCGGCCAGCCCTGGCTGTTTGTCGACTGGCTGGCCGACCTGCTGATGGCCGGGCTGTACGGCGCCTTTGGCCACGGCGGCAACATCTTGGCGTTCTGCGCCGCTGCGGGCCTGGCGGTCGGCGCTTGGACCTACCGGCTGGGCAAGACACACCGCGGCTCAGGGCTGCTGGCGGTGGCGGCCGTTGCGGCTTTGCTGACGGCTGCCACGGTGTTCCGGGTGGCGCCGCGGCCGCAGACACTGACCTTGCCGCTGCTGGCCGCAGTGCTGCACTTGGCGCTAGCTCAGCAGGGCGAGTCGCCGCAGAAGGCGGCCCAGCGCGCCTGGCTGGCGGTGCCGCTGCTGGCTCTCTGGCAGAATCTTCATTCTAGTGCGCTGCTTGGCTGGCTGGCGTTGCTGGCTGCGGCCGTGGGCGCGGCGATCGACCATCGGTGGCGCCCGGATCCTGCGGCGCAGCTTGCCGTCAAAACCCGCTGGGCGCAGGCAGCTGGCGGTGCGGCGGCCCTGCTGGTGGCCCCGGCCCCCATCGACCGGCTAGCGGCCGGCTTTCTGCACTTGGGCGACGACCGCGTTCCGGCGATCTTGATGGAGTGGGCTCCGCTGTGGCGCGATGGCTGGGCGCCTGCCCGCAGCGGCTGGGGGCTGGCCTTGGCGTTGCTGACGGCCCTGGCGGTGCTGGCCGCGGCCCTGCCCCGCGTGCGCCAGCAGCTGACAGCCGCCCACTGGCTGATGGGCTTGGGCTTTTTGCTGATCGGCCTCCGAACCGTGCGCTTTGTGCCGATGGCGGCGCTGGCGTTGGCACCACTGGCCATGGCTGGCGGCGCCGGCCTGCTAGAGGCCTCGCGGTCCCTGGCCAGCCGCTTGGGCGCAGCCGTGCTGACAGCGGCCCTGGCTGCGGCGGGGGTGGCCGCGGCCCACCACCACGCGCGGCCGCTGGGCCTGGGCATCGCCCCCGGCGAATTCCCCGAGGGGGCTGCAGACTACCTGCGGCGCACCCCGCTAAATGGGCTGATGTACAACGACTTTTTTGACGGCGGCTACCTGCTGTGGGCCCTTGAGCGCCGCCACCCGGTGCTGATCGACGGCCGGGCGATGGCCCTGTACGGCGTGGCCTTTGTGACGCGGATCTTTGACCAGTCGCCCGGCGACCTGGGCAAGCTGCTGGACGAGTTTCATTGTGGCTTCGCCGTCCTCTACAACGACCAGCGGCTGCGCGACCTGCAGAGCAAGCCCGGCTGGGTGCTGACCTGGCTGGATGACCGCGCGGCCATCGGCGTGCAGCAAAGCGCCAATCCGCAGATCGCCCAGCGCGACGGCTATCGCACGGTCCATCCGGCCGACCTGGCCAGCGACGTGACGCTGTGGCAGGCGGACCCGGCGCTGGCCGCTGGTGCCCTGGCCGAGGCCGAGCGCATGGTCGCCGCCGCTCCTTGGGCGGCGATGCCGCGGGTGGTCCAGGCCACCGCGCTGTTGGCCCTGGGCAACCTGCCCGCCGCTCGCGACAGCACGGCTGCGGCGCTACAGCGCAAACCGGACTCGCTGCCGGCCCTGCGCACCGCCGCCATGGTGTGCGATGCCCAGGGAGACCGCGCTTGCGTCTGTGCCTTTGCCGGCCAGGTGCTGCGCCGCGCGCCCAAGCAACTCCTCTCTCGCCAGCTGGCGACCCGCCACCGCTGCGGGCCCCCATAGACTCTGGCTGGCGCCGATTTGCACCCAGCGCCGAAAAGATCGACCGTATGCGCCACAGGTCGCCACCGCGGCCACCGAGACCGCCAATGCGCTTTCCGGGCCGCCGCAAAACCAAATACTATTTTCCAGTATCTGACCGAGGGCCAGAGTCGCTGCACGAAGAAAGTGAAGAAGCTCACCTGTACGTCGTCGGCATCGACCAGCTGCTCGTCGACATTGAGGCTCGCGTAACAGAAGAAGAATTGGCGGCACTGGGCATCCCCAAGGGCGGATCTGAAGTGCTGGATACGGCGGTGGTCGATCGCGTGTACGCCGACCTCAAGGCCAGCGGGCGCATCGTTGGCGAGTACGCTGGCGGCTCGGTCGGCAACACCCTGCACAACTACTCGGTGCTGGCCGACGACTTGTCTTACCTGATTGGCACCATCAACCGCACGATTTGCGTGGGCGACTATGCCTTTCACTACATCCGCAACACCAGCTCGCGGGTCAACCTGGCCCACCTGCAGCCGGTAGAAGGCCCGATGGGGCGGGCCTTCTGCTTTGTCAGCGACGACCGCGAGCGCAGCTTTGGCATCAGCCGCGGCATCATGGATGATTTGTCGCCCGACACGGTGCCCGCCGAGCTCATCGCCGGGGCCTCGGCCTTGGTGCTGACAGCCTACCTGCTGCGCGACCCGCATGCGCCCATTCACGCTGCGACGCGCCGGGCGATCGCCATCGCCAACGCCCATCGGGTGCCGGTCGTGCTGTCCCTTGGCACCGAGTGGCTGGTGCGCGAGCAGCGCCATGCGCTGATTGAGCTGCTGCAAGGCATTGAGATCGCCATCCTGGCAGGCAACTACGGAGAACTGCGCGCGCTGACAGGAGAAGAGGACCCACTGCTGGCCAGCAGCCGAGCGCTGGACTGGGTAGACCTGGTCTTGCTGACCCGCGACAAGCACGGTCTGTACCTGTCTGGCTGGGTCGACCAAGCCTATGTGCGCGAGACCCGCGATCCGATCATGTCCAAGAGTATCGCAGAGTACAATCGCTACGAGTACAGCCGAGCGATGCCGCGCCGCTCTTGCCCAGAGCCGCGCAAGGTGTTCTCTCACATCAACCCGTACCACGGTGGCCCCAGCATCATCCACAACACCAACGGCGCTGGCGACGCCGCCCTGGGGGCTCTGCTGCACGACATGGTCGCCAACGTCCACCACCGCCGCTCCGCGCCGAATTCTCCAAAGCATACCGCGCAGTTCTTGACGTACTCTTCGATCCACCAGGTGTGCAAGTACGCCAACCGCGTCAGCTATGAGGTGCTGCGCAACCACTGCCCGCGGCTGCTGCGCGGCCTGCCAGAGCGCGAAGACAGCCTGGAAGAAGCGTACTGGGTCCAATAAGCCAAGACGCCAACTGGACTACTTCCAGACCTGCAGCAGGTTGTAGTAGTCGTCGCTCCACACCCGCAGCGGGCCTTTGTTGGGCACTGGCGCGCCCACCTTGGCGAGCTGCAGAGCCTGGACCAGCGGCCGATTGGCGGTGACCCACACCCAGTCAGAGCGGGTCAGCCGGTCGCTGTCTTTGGGCTGGTCGGTGATTTCCCAAGACAACACGCCTGCTTGATCGGCCAGCTGCCGCACCACCTGGGCCAGGTCCAAGTAGCGGTTGCTGACGTGAAAGGCGATGACACCCCCCGGGCGCAAGTGCCGCAGGTACACAGCCAGCGCCTCGCGGGTCAGCAGGTGCGCCGGAACCGAGTCGCTGGAAAACGCGTCAATGGCCAGCACGTCAAAGCGCTGCGGGGCTTCGCGCTCCATTTGCAGCCGGGCGTCGCCCAGCACCACTTCTACTTTGGCTTGGCAGTCACTGAGATAGGTGAAGTGCCGCCGCGCGACGTCCAGTACGGCCGGGCTGAGTTCGTAGATGTGGCAGACGTCGCCGGGCCGGCCGTAGGTCGCCAGCGTGCCGGTGCCCAGCCCCACCAGGCCCAAACGCTGCGGCGTGCCCGGGGCAGCTTGTTCGCGCAGCATCAGGATGGCCCGGCCAATGCCAGAGGTTTCGCCGTAGTAGGTAGTAGCCAAGCGGCGCTTCTCTGGGACCCGGTACTGCTGACCGTGCAGGATCACCCCGTGCAACAGCCGCATCTGCGCCTTGGGGTCTTGCGGCTCGCCACTGGCCTTGACCCGAAGCGTTCCGTAGGCGCTGCGCGACAGCTCTACGGTGTCGCGATGCAGGTGCACGGCGTAGTCAAAGCCAAAACACACGCAGGCAACCGCCGCCACAGCCCCAACAGCCCGTTGCCAGCCCTGCGGCGACAGCCAGGCCACCAAACCCGCCAGCGCGGTCAGGGCCATCGGGATCTCCCAGTAGGCATCCAGCAGCAGCGGAGCCCCCAGGCCCACCGCCAAGCCGCCGATCGCCCCCCCCAGCGACACCGACAGGTAGAACCTGGTCAGAGAGCTGGGATGAGGCTTGCGCGCGACCAGCTCTCCGGAAAGGAACATGCACTGGGCGAACAGGCCAACCACATACAACGGCAGAGCGTGGTTGAGGTGCATCAGCCGCCGCTCTGGCAACCAGTCGGGGCCGATGCGATACGTCAGCCCCACCAGCATCAGCAGCGCCAGCACGGCGGCCAGCGGCGGGTAGATGCGCCGCCAATACCAGCCGCGGCCGTCAAAGCACAGGATAAACGCCAGCAGATACGTGGCCAGCGGCAGCACCCACAGAAACGGGATCGAGGCGATGTTCTGGGTGATGTGAGTACTCAGCGACAGCAGCAGAACAGTGCCCATGCTGGCCAGGGTCAGCCACTCGGCCTGCTGCCGCCACCCCGGCGCCGCCAAGGGCAACTGCGGCTCCTCAGGGGGGGACCCTTGCTCAACACCAGATTGCTCCTGAGGTTTTTGCGGATCCTCGACCAGCGGCTCGGCGGCCGGCGGCAGATCCTGCGACTGGCCCTGCGACTGGCCCTGCGCCTGGCCCTGAGACCGCCACCCGGCCAGCACCGCCAAAGCGGCAAACAGCACATAGGCCACGGACCAGCCAACCGATTGCTGCTGGGTGGTCGCAAAGGGCTCCAGCGCCACCGGATAGCCCAGCAGGGCCACCATCGATGCCAAGTTGGACAGGGCGTAGAGCCGGTACACCTGCTGCCCCTGCCAGCGCCGGGCAAACCACGCCTGCACCAGCGGTCCGGTGGTCGACAGCATCAGGTACGGCAAGCCAATGGTCGTCAGCAGCAGCCACAGGACCTTGCCCGCCGGATTGCTGGCATCGACCGGACGGCTCGCAGCATCCGGCAGGATCGGCAGAGTCAGCAGGCTGGCACACAGCAGGGTTGCGTGGATGGTCAGCTGCCGGCGCGGCGAGCACTTGCGCACCAGCGCATCGGCGTAGAAGTAGCCGCCCAGCAGCCCGAGCTGAAAGAACACCAAGCTGGTGGACCAGACCAGCGCCGAGCCGCCAAACCACGGCAGAATCTGGCGGGCGATGATCGGCTGGACCAGAAACAGCAAGAAGGCCGAAAGGGCAATCGCAGCAGCGTGAACGAGCATGGCCCTTCCTGAGTCAATCGGCAGAGGTCAAAGGTACAGCTGGCCCTGGCACCGCGGCGGCGATCAGAGCTCAGCGGTGCCAGCAGGTGTTGCAGTGATGTGGCGGCGCAGGGCCGCGGCGACCGAGTCGATCTGCAGGGGCTTGCTCAAGTAGTCGTCCATCCCTGCAGCTTCACACGCTGCGCGCTGCTCGGCCAGCACACTGGCGGTCAAGGCCACGATCCAGGGTTGGCGATCGGCGGGCAGGTCGTTGCGTATGCAGCGCGTGGCCTCCAGGCCGTCCATGTCCGGCATCTGGACATCCATGAAGACAATGTCAAAAAACTGCTCGCGCACCGCCTCCAGGGCGGCCTTGCCGGTGTCCACGTGCTCCGATCGCTGCCCCAGGTGGCGCAAGATCCGGTCCATCACCAGCCAGTTGACCCGGTTGTCTTCGGCAACCAGAATTCGCAGGCCGCCCGGGCGCAGCCACGCCCCAGAGGGCTGGCGGTTGGGCGACGCCACCAGCTGCGCCGGCGGTGCTGGCAGCGACACGCAAAACACCGTGCCTACCCCAGGGTTGCTGTCCACAGAGAGGGTGCCGCCCATCGCCTCGGCCAGCTGGCGACTGATCGCCAGGCCCAGACCGGTACCGCCGTGGCGGCGGGTGGTCGAATGGTCCACCTGACTGAAGGGTTGGAACAGCTCTGTGATTTGCGAGGGCTCTAGCCCTGGACCGGTGTCTCGCACAACAAGGGAAACGCCATTGGGCAGAGGGCTGGCGCTGACTTCCACTTCGCCCTGGTCGGTAAACTTCAGCGCATTTCCCACCAGATTGTGCAGGATTTGACGCAGATGATGGCCGTCGACCAGGACCGACTCCGGGCAGTCCGGCGCCGTCACTGCGGTCAGCTTCAGGCCCTTGACCTGAGCTTGGACGCGAAACAGCCCCACTACCTCGTCCAGCAGCCGCGCCACTTCAATGGGCGCCGGATGCAGAGAGATCTTGCCGGCCTCAAGCTTAGAGAAGTCCAGGATCTGATTGACCACGCCCAGCAGGTTTTGGCCGCTGCGCTCCAGGGTGTCTACCAGCTCGCGCTGTTCTGCACTCAGCTCGGTGCGACCCAGCAGCTGCGCGATGCCCAGGATGCCGTTGAGCGGCGTGCGCACCTCGTGGCTCATGTTGGCCACAAACGCCGACTTGGCCATAGCCGCCGCCAGGGCTTGATCGCGCGCCCGTTCCAGCTGCTTTTCGCCAGCGGTCAGCGCCTGCAACTGCTTCTCAAATGACCGGGTCGATGTGTGGGCAAACGCCATCACCAGCAGCACCAGCATCACCCGGCCGAACAGCCAGTCGGCCTTGTCGGGCTGAAACTGACTGTCAACCCAATAGATCTTTTCCATAAGGCTGAGCGCCGGAATCAACGCCGCCGCAAGGCCTGCCCAGAACAGAGTGGCCCGCGCGTCAAGGGCGTAGCCCGCCATCAACGGCAGCAGCGTCATGAACCACAGCGCGCTGCTTGTGCTCTGGCCGGCCAGGATCGAGGCCATGGCCAGGGCCACCGCCGATACGGTCAGCAGCGCGTATCCGGAAGCCACATGGCGACGGGCCGGGTCGCGCTGGGCATATAGCCAGATCGACAGCGTCAGCAGCCCCGCAACCAGGTCCACCGCCGCGCTTGTCGGCCGGTCCTTGATCCAGTTGATCGCTGTAAATGTTCCCCAGCAAAAGGTGGTGCTCAGCGTCAGCGTGCGCAATCGCCCCGCCTGCTGGGTAATGGTCAGATGGGAGCGCACGGATTTATGCGTCATGAGCCCCGGATGCGACCTCCTGGACGGCTAGCCTTGGTGGCCAATCATAGGCCGGCCAGCCAAACTACGCCAGCGGACCTGCCAACGGCGCCGCCCTCAGCACGCCGGGAGCGCTGATTTGTTTGGCTGGTGGACGGCCGCGGGGTGCGCTACCATGGAGGTATATGCGCTCACCATCTTGGCGGGCAGCGCTCTGGGAGTTGCCGATGCATCGCCGTTTTGGGCAAGTCTTTCTATCTCTTGCGCTGGCCTTGCTGACCTATTGGCCCCAGACTGCCGCAGCCGCCGTCCCCCAGACCCTGGCGGCGACCGGGGTCATCCTGTCGCCCAGTGGTGGACCCGCTGCAGACGGCAACTACTTTCTATCCTTTGGTATCTACACCGCCTCGACCGGTGGCCAGCTGCTGTGGAGCGAGAAATCGGTGCAGGTTCAAGTCAAGGGCGGCCAATTTGCCTACCTGCTGGGCTCTGCACAGCCCCTGCCCGCCGGCGGATGGTCACTGTCCTCTGCTTGGCTGGGCATCAGCGTTGCCGCCGAGCCAGAGCTGCCGCGCCAGCCGCTGAGCAGCGTGCTGTTTGCGCATCGCGCAGCCGTCGCCGACACCGTGGCCTGCACCGGCTGCATCAACGCGTCAGCCCTGAATCCCCAAGTCCTGCAGGGCTATGCCAAAGTCGCTGACATGGGTGATTTTGTTGTGGTCCAGTCTCTGGCCAAAGTAGCCGGCACCGGCAGCTACACCGACCTTGCCAACCTGCCGGTCCTGGCCAAGGTCGCCACCACCGGCAAATACACGGACCTGCTGGAAAAGCCGGTATTTCCGGCCCTCGGTAGCTCCTGCGGCACCGGCCTTGTGGTCAAAGGCGTCAAGGCCGACGGTAGCTGGGACTGCGCAAGCGCCGGCATCGGCCCAGACATGCTCAACGAAGTCTCCAACAACCTGCTGTGGAACCAGTTTACCAGCAGCTTCTCTGGCACCAAAGACCTTCAAATCAAAGACGGTTTTGCCGCAGGCACCATCGACTCTGTCAGCGTGACCGACGTCGGCATCGCCCAAGCCATCTGGATACAGGTCGACCTGCTGAACTCCGATCTATCCAAAGTGGCGATCGAGTTGAATGCTCCTGGGATCTCCACCCCCTACGTGCTGTACAAAGGTGGCAAAACGGGTACCAGCCTCAGCCTGAAGTTCAACGACACCACGCCGTTGGTGGCCGGCGACTTGAACAAAGACTGGGTGGGCAAGAATCCCAAGGGAAATTGGGCGATTACCGTGCGAGACACCGCCACCCTGCAGGTTCCGCCGGGCCAGCCGCCCTTTGTGTACGACGGCAAGTTCAACTGGTCGGTCCACATCCAGACGCTGTCTTCTACCAAAGTCCAGGTCAAGGGCGACATGGTCATTGACGGCCAGCTTGAGGTCGCCGGCGGCCTGACCGCGGCCATGGGCTCCTCGCTGTTCTTTCCACCGGGCTCGCGGCCGATGCTGTACGGCGAGTACATTGACTCGATGGGCGGCCAGAACCTGCAGGGCACCTACTACGCCAACGCCCAGGATGTGCCCTACAAAGACAACAGCGCTCTGCGCAACGTGGTTTCCTCGATCCTCTGGGCCGACAAATTTGGCAACGTGCAAATCCACCGCGGCGTCACCAACACGGTCACCTCCACCGATCAGTCGCGGCTGTACCTGGTGGCCTTCCTCAAGAACCCAACGGGCGCGCCCATCAGCCGCAACGTCTGCTTTCGCTACGCCTCGCGCAGCACTACCAACGGCGCTACGCTGGCGCTCAACGGCGCGGCGGTGTGGACCAGCACCTCCAACATCGCCGGCTCGGCTTGCCAGGTGGTGTCTTTTCCCGCCAACCTGGCTTCGACGCTGGTGCTCAAGTCCGGCGCGTTCAACTACAGCAGCAGCTATTACATGTTTCGGCTGTGGACGGGCTTCTACAACAACAGCTTGGACTTGACCGGCACCGGCCTGACTTGGGACTACGACCGCTACTTCAGCTGGGTCGCCAACCAGTAGCTTTGGCGACGACCTGGGATCTGGGGCAGAACAATTAGTTCAGTCCCCACGCTCCCTTGCTTGCTGGCTGGGTCGCAAGATCGCAGCTTGACAGCCGACTCGCCGCTGCGGCCAAGAGTCCACTCGATCGAATTGCGTCGTCACAGCCCCTAGACCGGCAAGCAGGCCTGGACGCGGGCCGCCTGGTAGTAGCGGCTGGGCAGCATGTGATCCAGTTGGGTCGCGATAAGACTGCTGGCTGCCACCACTTTGGCCAGGTCAACGCCCGTGTCGTAGCCCAGGCCGTGCAGGGCGTACAGCAGGTCCTCGGTCGCCAAATTGCCGCTGGCTCCGGGCGCGTAGGGGCAGCCGCCCAGGCCGCCAGCCGTGCTGTCAAAAATGCGCACGCCGTGCTGCAGGCCCACCAGCACGTTGACCAGGGCAGTGCCGCGGGTGTCATGAAAATGCAGGGCAATATCCTCAATCGGCAGGCCGGCCGACCGCGCCGCCTCTAGCCACCGGGCCACGTCGCCAGGGGTCGCCACGCCAATGGTGTCGCCCATCGACAGCTCGTCACAGCCCAGCGCCAGCAGCTCTTTGGCCACGGCTATGCCCTGCTCTGGCAGCACCGCGCCCTCATAGGGGCAGCCAAACACAGTAGAAACGTAGCCTCGCACCCGCATGCCGTGGCGGCGCGCCTCTGCCACCACCGGCACAAAGTGGTCCAGCGACTCGCGCAGGCCCATGTGGATGTTGTGGCGGACAAACGTGTCGGAAGCTGCCGTAAAAACAGCGATCTCTTTGACGCCGGCGGCAATCGCCCTCTCCAGCCCGCGGCCGTTGGGCACCAGCGCCGAGTAGGTCACGCCGTCGCGGGCGGGCAGCCCTGCCAGCACCGCCTCGGCGTCTTGAAGCTGCGGAATCGAGCGCGGGTGGACAAAGCTGGTCACTTCAATGCGCCGCAGCCCGGCGTCGGCCAGCGCTTCAATAAAGGCGATCTTGGTGGGTGTGGCCACGCGCACCCGCTCATTCTGCAAGCCGTCGCGCGGGCCGACCTCCACCACCGTCACGTGCCGCCGATCCCCACTGTCCGCATTGCGACTCATCGTTTCCTCCAGAGCGTCAGCATAGCACGGGCCGCCCCTTGTGCCTCAGCCGTAGCGCAGCTTGGCGCCCAGGATGACCAGGGCCAGCAGCAGAGTCACGGCATTGGCGACCACCACCGGCCAAGCCTGGACCAGCAGGCCATAGACCAGCCAAAGTGCGACCCCCAGCACAAAAAGCACAAAGGTGGCCAATGAGATATCGCGGGTCTGGCGGGTGCGCAAGACGTGGATCACCTGCGGCACAAACGCTCCGGTGGTCAGCAGCCCGGCCAGGTGGCCCAGCAGTTCAGGGTTTGGCGTCATCCGCGGGTCCGGTGCGGCGCAGGGGGGGCCGCGGTCAACGGGTTGTCTGGCCAGCTGTGCCTGGGATAGCGCCGGCACAGCTCTTTCTTGATGTCGGGGTAGTGTCGGGCCCAAAAGCCCGCGAGATCCGTGGTGACTTGGACCGGACGCTGGTTGGGCGCCAGCAGCTGCAGCACCACTGGCACCTTGCCCTGGGCTACCTTGGGACCGTCGGCAAGCCCAAAAAAGTCCTGGAGGCGCGACTCCGTCCACGGCGGACGGTCGGCTTCGTAGTGGATCCGCAGCCGGCGCCCACCCGGCAACTGCATGAACTCCGGAGCAATCTTGTCCAGCAGCGCCAGGCCACTGCGGCTGCCGTCGCTGGCACCGCAGCGGTCGAGGTAGAGGCGCAAGGCTCCCAGCAGGTCCGCCTGGGCCAATTCGTCAGCCCGGGTACACACCTGCGCCAGGTCCATCAGCACCGCCTGCACCGCGGCGTCGTCCAGGGCTGGCAGGGCCGCGGCACCTCCCGTGGTGCGCGCAAATGCCACCCGCTCCTTGAGCTGGGCCAATTCTTCTGGGTCTGCCAGGGTCTGCAGCCCGCGGGCCTGCAAGGCCGCCACCAACAGCGCCGCCACCTCTGGCCCGGGCTGCGCCGGCCGCTGGGTGCGGTCTAGCTCCAGGCCGTCCAGGACCAACCGCTCTACCCGCAGCACCCGGTTCTTGTCGACCACCAGCTCGACCTGGTGGACCACCCGGTCCGGCAGCGCCTCTAGCAGCAGGGCCGGATCCACGCCGTGGGCCAGGCGCACCTGCGTCTGCAACCCGCGCTGATCCCTGCGCTCCTCGGCATCCAGCACCACGGCAAACTCGGCGTGGGTGACCTGCGAGCGCGGCCCCAGCACCACCTTGGATCCCCCCGGCATCTCCAGCTCCGGGGCCCCAGCTTGCCGTCGCCGCGCCAGCCGGTCGCCAAAACCGGCCACCACCGCCAGGCTCAAGGCGGTCTCTTCATCGACGCTGCTGGCGCTGCCGCGCGGCAACAACCGCTGCAATTGTTCCGTAGCCATCTGCAGTTGTTTGAGGGTCACCCCATCCAAGCCGCGCTGACGCGCCGGCTCGCCGCCGCGCACTGCCGCCACGTCCTGCAGCAGCGCCCACAGGTCCGAGTCGCCGTGGGCGGGCTGGGCAGAGCTGGGCGAGCCGGTGCGCAGCTCGCGCTCGCCAAGCAGCGCCGCCACCTGGCAACCAAGCAGTCCAATGCCCTGACGCTGCGCCTCGATGACCAGCCGGGCCAGCCGCGGCGGCAACGGCCAGCGCAGCATCTCTTTGCCCAGCGGTGTCAGCTCGCCGGCCGGGCCCAGCGCTCCTAGACGCTCCAGCAGCCCTTCGGCCTGGCGCAGCGCCGCCGGGTCCGGCGGGGTCAGCCACTGGTCGGCCTGGGCGCCGTCAAGCCCCAGCAGCGCCATCTGCAGGCGCACTTCGGTAAGATCGGCGCGGGCGAGCTCTGGCTTGTCAAAGCCCGGCCGGGCATCGTGGTCAAACTGGCTGTAGAGCCTCAGGCAGCGGCCAGGCCGCACCCGCCCGGCGCGCCCCATGCGCTGTGTCGCAGAAGCTTTGGCGATTTTCTGGGTCTGCAGGGTGGGCAAGCCGCTCCACGGCGCATAGCCAGCGACCCGCGCCAGCCCGCTATCCAGGACGGCCACCACCCCGGGCAGCGTCAGCGAGGTCTCGGCGATGTTGGTGGCCAGGATCACCTTGCGCCGCGGCAGGGGCTCCAGGGCCGCCTCCTGCTCGCGCAGCGTCAGGCCGCCGTGCAGCGGCAGCACCGCCAGATCGTGCTGGCTGGCCAATGACCTAAGTAGATCCTGGCACTTGCGAATCTCCCAGGCGCCGGGCAGAAACACCAGCGCATCGCCGTCCAGCCCCTCGGCCAGCAACCGCCGCAGCCCCGCCACCACCAGATCGTGCACTTCCGCGCCCTGGGTAGACAGGTAGTCCACGGCCACCGGAAACACCCTGCCCTCTGCCTGCAGCACCGGCGCGTCGCCCAGCCACTGCGCCAGGGCCGGCACCTCTAGCGTAGCCGACATGACCAGCACCTTGAGGTCCGGACGCACCGTCTGGCGCAGCCGCCGCACCGCCGACAGCCCGACGTCCATCGCCAAGCGCCGCTCATGAAATTCGTCAAAAACCACAGCGCCAATGCCAGTTAGCAGAGGGTCCCCCACCAAGCGGCGCAGCAGCAGGCCGTCAGTGACGTAGCGCACCCGGGTCTGGGGCCCCACCGCCTCGTCAAAGCGCACGCTGTAGCCAATGTCCTGCCCCGGGCGCTGCCCAAGCCCTGCCGCCACGTGCCGCGCCGCCAGCACCGCCGCCATCCGCCGCGGCTGCACCACCCACATTTCTCCAGCAAATGCTTGACGTTGCAGCAGTTCCACCGGCACCCGGGTGGTCTTGCCAGCGCCCGGTTCGGCCGTCACCACCGCCGCGCCGTGCACAGCCAACTGCGCCGCTAGTTGCGCCAGCAACGCGTCAATCGGCAACCGCGCTTCGGCGATCTGGCTCATACCCACCTGCTGTCTAGAGAGTTGCAAGCTTTCAAGGGATTATTGGACCGCCAGCCACATCACCGCTGGCTGTGGCATCGGCGGCAGCTGTACCCGGCCATGGGCGACCGGCAGCGCGGCACCGGTCAGCCAGTCGGTCGCTTGGGTCAGCGGCCCCAGCTCGTCTAGGCTGGGCACCGCGGCCGCCCCCAGGGTGTCCAAGCGAAAGATCCCGACCACGGTCTGGCCGGCCAGCTGGCGGGCACCGATCAGCCAGCCGTCGGGCGCTTGCAGCCAGCCCAGGTTGCCGCGCTGCAGCACCGGGTGTTGTCGCCGCAGCCCAGCCAGCTTTTGCACCCAGCGCAGCTGCGACTGCGGATCGGCCAGCTGAGAGGCGACGTTGGCAGTGTCATGATCGGTCATGGCGGCCCACGGCGTTCCACTGGTAAAGCCACCGCTCGGGCTGGCGTCCCAGGCCAGGGGCAAGCGCTTGTCGATGTCGTCTTTTGAGGGACCGTTGGCTGCAGCGATCTCCTCGCCGTAGTATAGAAACGGCGTGCCGGGCACAAAAAACAGCAACGCGGCAGCAACCTTGCGCAGCGCCGGGTCCTCAATCGCCTGGGTCCAGCGGATTTGGTCGTGGTTGGACAGAAAGGTACCGCGCCCAGCTGTAGCCGCCGCCGCGCCCAGCAGGCTGTCGTGCTGGCAGGTCACCGTGCGCACACTGTCGCCAAGGCCGCCCTGCGCCGCGCTAACCAGGCTGGACTGCAAGTCAAAGTCAAAGGTCATCGCCAATCCGCCCTGCTGGTGGTACTTGGCGGTGATCGCCCCCGAAGCCCAAGCCTCGGCCACCAGTAGCGCTTGCGGGGATTTCTGGGCCACGTGGTCAGAAAACCCTTTCCACCAAGCCAGGGTAGCTGCGGTGTCCTGCTGACCAGGGCCAGCGCCGGTCTCCACCAGATAGCGCACGGCATCCAGGCGAAAACCGTCGGCGCCGCGCTGCAGCCACACATCGGCCGCGCTGTAGATGGCCTGGCCAACCAGCGGATTCTGCAGGTTCAGGTCGGGCATGCCCTGAGAGAACACGCCGTAGTACCAGCGCTTTGCATTGGCGTGCCAGACCTTGCCGCCGCCCGCCCACGGCTGCTTCCACGCCGCTTCTGCCGCAGTGGTGCGCCACACGTACCAGCCGTCTTTGGCGCCGCCGCCCTTGGCGTCCAAGAACCACGGATGCTGGCTGGAGCTGTGGTTGACCACCAGGTCGAGCACGACTTTGACACCGCGGCTGTGGGCGAGCTGGGTCAGCGCCTCAAATTCGCCCGCGGTGCCATACTGGGCGCGCACGCCTTCATAGTCGGTGACGTCATAGCCGTGGTAGCTGGGCGAGGGGTGGATCGGCATCAGCCACAGCAGGTCGATGCCTAGATCGTCGCCCCCCGGCTTGCCGTCATTGAGGTGGTCAAAGCGCTGGATGATTCCCTTGAGATCGCCCACGCCGTCGCCGTTGCTGTCGGCAAAGCTGCGCACAAAGATCTCGTAGCCCACCGAGGCTCGCCACCACGGGCCCTCGGCCACTGCGGCGCGGCACGGCTGCCAAGAAGCGGGCGGCGGTGGCGCATCTGCGGTTGAAGGGCCCAGGTCAAGCGCCGCAGTGTCGCCGGCTGGCCCAGCAGAATCTGCCTCCGACGGGCCAGCTTGCGCGTCCTCCCCCGCCTTGACGTCCAGCGCGCCGTCCAGAGCATCCGCGCCGTCTGCCTCGGCCGCGGCTGCGCTGTCTACGGTGGTGATTTGCTGCGGCGCCGCACAGCCCCACAGGGCCAGCACTGCCAATGGCCACCAGATTGTGCTGCGTTCTGCCATCTCTGCCTCTCCAGCCGCGCGTCAGGGTAGCGGAATGGCGCGGTCGCAGCCAGCCCGCGGCAGCCATGCCCGGCCGCAGCGCCCTGCTACACGCCTGTGACAAGAACGACCGCCAGTAGGTTGAGCCGGCGCAGCCCCCCGCCTACCTTCCCAGTGCGGCTCACACCGGTGGAGGGTTCTATGCATAGCTTGCGCAGCATCTTGGTTCCTATCGACTTCTCTGATCCGGCGCACCATGCCCTGCAGTGGGCAATGGAGCTGGCCGGGCGCTACAACGCCAAGGTCACCCTGCTCAACGTCTACCCGGTGCCGGGCTACGTGCTGCCTGACGGCTTTGTCACGGCAGGACCAGAAGTCCTCAATGAAATCGAAGCCAAGACCAAGGCCTCTCTGGAGCAGCTTGCGGATGCACAGCGCCAAGGCACCAACGTCACCGTCGAGGTGGCTACCGCCGTCGGCCAGAGCTCCACAGAGATTCTGCGCTATGCCGAGCAACACCCGATCGACCTGATTGCCATGGGCGCCCACGGCCGCACGGGACTTGCGCTGATGCTGCTGGGCTCGACCACAGACAAGGTGGTGCGCCAGGCCAAGTGCCCGGTGATGGTGGTGCCGGCGGCGAAAGGTCCGAGCCGCTAGGCGCCTCTCTGGCCAATATGCTAGGAAATTAGTAGATTACCTAGAACCCGCTCATCCTGACAGTCGGGCACCCACCAGCGCTCTGGCAGCGCCGCAGCGTCGGCTTGCCCCGCGGCGATCTGCTCAGCCCGCTGCACCAGCCACTGCCGATAGCACTGCTGCTGGGTCAGGCGCTCGGCATCGTCCAGCGGGTAGGCAAAGCGCAACGTCACGCCACAGCTGCGCTTTTCATCGGACCTTGAGCTCCACAGGATCTTGTCTAGCTTGGCCCCAGAGGCCGGGTGCAGGCCCAGGATCGGCAGGTGCCCAGCGCCATCGCGGCGCGCCAAGCTGCGCACTACCTTGGTCACGGTCTGACGGAAATCGCCAGGCAGCTGCAAGGCATGCAAAGCGTCGGCCAGCCCCACCGCGGGCGACAGCGTGCGCATCTGCGCCCCGGGCTGCTGCCGAACCCACTGCAGCGCGGCGCCGAGCAGCGGCCGGCCAAGCGCCAGCTGGCGCTGCTGCGGGTCGGTCGTCACTGCAATGAAGTGCCACAGCCCCCCCGCTGGCCGGTCGCCGCCGCGAAACTGCTGGGGGCAAGGACTTTCCAGCAGGTCGTCAAAGCGCTCTATAGGGTGCTGGGCCCACACGCCCACAATCGTGCCGGCCAAGCAGCCGTCGGCCAGGGCCCCCAGCACCACCACCGGCCACGGCCCCAAGGGGTCCAGCAGCCGCAGCCAGCGACGGATGCCTTGGTCGAGCCAATCGACGCGATGGATCGCCTCAAAGGCGGCCCGCAGCTCGCCGTCAACAGCCAGCTTGGACAGAGCGATCTCTGCGATCTCAGGGCCTTTCAAGGTCTTGCTCTACGGGCGAGCGTGCCAGCCAATGTAGTCTGGGTGCGGCACCACGCTGGCATTGCGAGAGCGCTTGATCAGGCCATTGAGCGTCTTGGAAGGCCAGGACTTCTGAATGGTATTGACCAGCCAGCCCGGCAGCCAGCCTTTGGGATCGGTCGAGACTTCGACGATCAGCTTGGTCTGCTCGGTGCCCTTGATCGCTTCAAAGCGGTAGTAGGTGCCGCGAACTTCGCCGCGCACGCAGCAGTCGTCCACGCCCTTGGAGGGGTGGACAACGCTCTTGATCCGCGCCGTAAAGACACCGTTGGCGGCGTCATTGGTACCCTGGGCGTTCAACACGTAGTCGCGGTTGCTGATGCCGACCGGCAGCTTGAACTTGATCCAGTAGGTCTCTTGCAGCGGGCTGGGCTTATCCAGGGTCTTGGTGTCGTCAAAGCGGTCGACCCAGAACTTGCGCTGATCGCGGTCCAAGAACACCGTCAGCACCTTGGCAATCGGGACGTCCGTGGTGATTTCTCCTTTGAAAGAGAACAAGTTCGTGTCAGCGGACTCTTTGCGCCAGACCTTGACGCCGTCAATGACGCCCAGATATTCCCAGTCTCCGGCCAACGCCAGCGCCGGCACCAACAGCCCCGCCAGTGCGGCCAGGATCACGACCAGTCGCACAGACCTACCCCTCAATTCTGCCATAACACCCTCCAACCCTTCAGTTGTCTCTTGCCCGCGGCGCGCCTACCGGTACTCAGTCCGCGCCATTGTGGCGGAGGCCAAGAGGTCTCTGCGCTGCCTTTGAAACTGCCGCTGTTGCGACCGATGGGACGATCTTTCTTTATCCCACGGCGTCTGCGCCAGCGCAACCCAAGAATTCAGACCAGCGTGGAGGTCTGCTGTGCTCCGCCCGCGCGACTGGTCTCAGCGGTGCTCTGGCAATTGCGTCGCTGCGGTGCGGCGCCAAGCCTTCTCCACTCCCAACTCTACAGCGCGGGCCGCCGTGCGTGCCACCCAGCCAGACAGCCGCGAGCCAAGGCCGTGGTCGTGGTGCCAGCGCAGGGCGTAGACATCGCTGTCGGCCATGGCGCGCGCGAGCCACGCATCGCTGGTCTCCAAGGCATCGACCAACCCCAGCTTCAGCGCGCTGGCCCCATACCAGGCGCGGCCGCTGGCGACTTCGGCCATATCAAGCTTGGGCCGGTGCTTGGTGACCACGGCCTGAAACAGCTCATGCACTTCTTGCAGCTCTTGCTGCATCTGCGCGCGCCCTTCCGGGGTGTTCTCTCCAAATAGGGTCAGCGTGCGCTTGTGGCGGCCGGCCGTGACCAGCTCCACGTCCACTTCTCTTCGCTGCAACCATTTGTAGAAGTTAGGAATCTGCGCCACTACCCCAATCGAGCCGACCACGGCAAACGGCGCCGCGATGATGTGATGCGCCACTGCCGCCATCATGTAGCCGCCGCTGGCAGCCACCTGGTCCACCGCCGCGGTCACCTGCAGACCGGCATCGCGCAGCCGCTCCACCTGCGCCGCCGCAAAGCCGTAGCCGTGGACCACGCCGCCCGGACTCTCTAGGCGCAACAGCACGGCGTCGCCCGGATGGGCGGCCCCCAGCACGGCCGAGACCTCCATGCGCAGGGCAGCCGTCTGCGAGGCCCGCATATCCCCCTTGAAGTCCAAGACAAAAACGCGGTGCCGCGCCGGCTCTCCTTTCTTGGTCGGGTCCTTGGCCGGCTCCTTGCGCCGCGCCTTTTCGGCAGCAGCATCGGCCTTGTGAAGGGCCTGCAGCTGCTTGTCGGACAGCAGCTGGCGCTGCAGCGTGCGCACCAGCCGCTGGTATTGGCGGTTGAGCCTGACCACCTGCAGCTGCGCCCGCTCGCCGCCGCGCCGCTGCATCACCAAGCTGGCGATGCGCGCCATCACCACCAGCACCGCCGCCAGCACCGTGGCGGTCTTGGCAAAGAACAACCCATACTGCCAAACAAATTCCATTGGCTGAGCCCTCTCCCGGCGCGGCGCTGACCAGGTTGCCCCAACCACCGCCGGCAAAACGACCGCGCCCGCCTCACTCGGCCCGGCAACTTTGCAGTCTGCCAAGCGGGGTGGGCGGGCGCGCCCTGAACAACTAGGGCTAGGAAATCGCGGGGGTGACCCTGGACCACTGGTCCAGGTGGGAGTCGGTGCCCGGTTCTGCTCTTCCACTGACAGCGCGGATCAGACTTCGCTCACAAGGCGCTTGCGCAACCTTGGCAATCAACCTGACCTGCGGGTGGCTTGAGCTTCCGCGGGTCGAACCCAACTCCCTATTGTCAATCATTACGGTCCCCGGGCATCGCCCGCGACTCCATAGCCATGCTCAGAATGCGCTTCTCTCTGCCGATTGCAAGCCCCCGCAGCAGCTGCTTGCGGCGGGTCTGGTCACGCCGCCGTCACTTCGCCGCCGCCGGCGCCACGGCCAAGGCCTCAGGTCGCACCGCACCGTCGGGTTCGACGCTCCACGTCCAGCCGGCCAGCGCCGCCAGGGTTGGGGCCACGTCGATCGCGCGCATCCCGGCGACCAGCCCCTTCTTGACAACCCCATGACCACTCAAGATAAAACCGCCAAAGAGCGGCGGAAACGTCGGCAGGTAGCCGTGTCCGCCGGCCCGGACCTTGCCGCGCAGCTCGCCGCCGCCAAAGCGCGCCAGCACATCGGGGGCCAGCAGCGCGATCAAGTCCGGAAGGTTGGGATCCGCTGCCGCATCCCCCAGCCCCAGCTGGGGAAAGTCCGCCGGCAGGACCACCTTCTCGACCTCGGGCACGGTGGGCAGCCAGTCAAGCATCTTGGCCAGCGCTTTCTGCACCGCGCTGGGCTTGCCCTTGACCGGCAGCCAAGGCTCGCCGCCGTGACCGCGCCCCTTGCCGTACAGGTACAGGGCCTGGCCGTTGATCGCCCAGCGCAGCAGCTTGCGTTCCTTGGCTGCCAGCGGCGCGGCTTTGAGCAACGCCGCCGGGCTCAGGCTGCGGGTCAGCTCCAGAAAACCGTGATCGGAAACCACGCAGACCACCAGCCCTTGGGCCTGACCGGTGCGCTGGTAGGCGGCCAGCAGATCTCCCAAGTAGCGGTCGGCCAGCTCCAGGCCCCAGCGGTAGGCCACCGAGCCGGGACCGTAGCTGTGGCCCAGTGTGTCCACAGAGAGGAAGTGGGCCATCAGCAAGCGCGGTTGCCGGGTCTCAATCAGCCCTACGGCGGCATCGCGGCTCCAGGAGTCGAGCAGGAACATCTCTTCGCCGCCAAACCGCCCCAGCTGCCCCTGCGGCAAGCCGGCTGTCGCTTCAAGGGTTTGCAGGGTGCCGCGCGCCGACCCGCTCTCAAAGCTGCGCTGGCCGTACACTTCGGGCACGTTCCAGTCGAGGTTGGCCGCCTGCGAAGTTTGCGGCCACAGCAGTGCCGCCGTCGACCAGCCCGCCTTCTTGGCCACGTCCCACAGCGCCTCGGCCCGATTCAGGCTGCGCGGCCGCTGCCAGCTCTCGACCAGATCATCGCGAGCGCGGTCGACAAAGCGATTGCCCAGCACACCGTGCCGCCCCGGATTCATGCCCGTCGCCAAAGACGAATGCGCAGCCCAGGTCATCGATGGAAACACCGTCTGCAGCGGCCCAAAAACCCCTTGCTGGGCGAGCTTGTGCAGGTTGGGCAGCCGCGACCACTGGGCCTGCAGCTGATCCCAGGCCAAGCCGTCGATGCTGACAACCAGGACCCGGGTCGGTGCCGCCGGGGCCGCAGCCAAGGCAGGTCCTGCGCCCACCAGCAGGGCCAGCAGGCCGGCCCACCACCAGCGAGCGATCGAGCGGAGCTGCTGGGTCAATAGGGCGGCTTGGGGCAGCATGGTCTCTCTGGCCATCGGCATCGGCAGGCGGCACGGGCAGTCGTCACAGGCAATCGTCACAGGCGATCGGCGTTTGATCGTGACAGATCGCCCCAGTCATGGCTACAATTGCCCGCCGGAAGCGGACTTCCTCTCTGAACCATGGCCAAAGCTGCGGCGGCCGCCGCCCCCACCAAGCGCGCTGCCTCTAGCCTGCCTGCCAACCTCTTGGCAGGTCTTGTACTTTTTGCGTCGGTTCACCGCGTGCGCCTGGCCTTGGCCGTGCCCACCGAGGCGGCCGAAGGCGAAGGACCCACCTGGCGGCTGGCTCTGGGGCTTGCCTGGCAAGACGCCGCCCTGGCGCTGGCCGTGGCCCTGCTGGCCTTGCTGGTCGGCCAGCTGGGCGCCCGGGTGATCCGCCACGCCGGGCTGCGGCGCGCCGCCGGCCTGCTGCTGGCCTTTCCGCTGTTGCTGGCGATCGGCGGCGCCTGCCAGACCCACCTTCGCACGATTGCCGCTCTGCACTCTGGCCTGACCTGGGGCCTGCTCAAGGAAACAATGGATGCTGGAGAAATGCGCGGCGTTCTGACCCAAGCCGCGTGGGGCGACGCCGTGGGCGTGGCCTTGCCGGCGCTGACGGTGCTGGTCGCGCTGCTGGGCCTGCGCCGCTGGCCAAGGGCAGCCTGGCCGGTGGGGGTGTCTGGCGCTGGCCTGCTGGCGACCGCGGCATTGCAGCTTGGCCAGGCGGCACCGCCGCGGCTGCCTGCGGAAGTCAACGCAGCGCCCTTTGTGTTTACGGCCATGGACTTTGCCCAGCACTTCACCGATGTCGAAGACGAGGATCTGCCAGACCCACAGGCAGACCAGCCGCGCGCTCCCCGTCACAGCGCTGGCGCTGGCTTGGCCATGGCTGCCGATGCCAGTGAGATCAGCGAAGACGCTCAGGAAACCGGCGCTGGGCCGCTGGGCGGCGGTTCCGAGGGCCTGCGACTGACCGCCAAGGAGTTTGTGGCCGAGCCAGCGGTGGCCAAGCAGCTGCCGCCCAAGGCCAGCAAGCCGTGGAACATCGTGTGGATTGTCATGGAGTCCACCGGCCGCCGTTACCTGCAGGGCGACACCCCCAAGGGGCTGCAGCCCATGCCGTTTCTGGTCGACGACCTTGCCAAGCGCGGCTGGTGGCTGGCCCAGCACCGCTCGCCGTCCAACTCTTCGGCTACTAGCATCTTTGCTCAAATGTCAGGGCTTTACCCGTCACCGTCGACCAAGATGTTCAGCGTGCAGAAAGAAGTGCACCTGCCGACCCTGTTCACCTTCTTGGGAGAGCGCTATGAGCGGTTCCTGGTGACACCCGGCAAGCTTTCCTTCTTCTTTCCGCGCCACTTCCTCAACCACGGCGGCCTGCGCGAAATGTACGGCTATGACGAGCTCAAGCAGCTGCCCGCCATGGCTTCAGAAAACGCCGTCCGCAACGAAATTGAGGTCGTCTCTTACTTTCTGCAGCGCCTCAAGAAAGCCAAGCCGCCTTTTGCTGCGGTCTACTATTCGTTTTCGCCCCACTGGGAGTACCTGGACTACGGCCCCAAATTCCGGCGCTTCACCGGCGGTCGCGGGGTGGATCGCTACCTGAACGGCATGTACCTGCTCGACACGCAAATTCAAAGGATCGTCAAGCAATTAGAGGATGACGGTCTGCTGGACTCGACCATCCTGGTGCTGGCCAGCGACCACGGCGAGGCGTTTGGCCAGCACGAGCACAACTTTGCCCACAGCCGCGCCAGCTATGAAGAAAACTACAGCGCCGCCGGGCTGTTGGTTCAGCCAGCGCTGTTTCCGCCCAAGACCATCGACCGCCCGACCAGCCACATTGACTTGCTGCCGACCGTGCTGGACGCCATGGCCATTCCCTACAATGACGAGCTGTTGCAGGGCGAGTCGCTCTTCCAGACCGCCAACCGCCGCAAGTATCAGTTCCTGTGGGGTAATGAGAACACGGTGTCGGCCCTGCGCCAGGACGGCCTGAAGGTACAACTGGCTCTAGGTGAGCAGAAATGCTGGGCTTTTGACCTGGCCCGCGATCCCAAAGAGCGCAGCCGGCTGTCCTGTGGGCCCTACGCCAAAGACCTAGCCATTCTCAAGGTCTACCGCGAGCGCCAGCGCCGACTGCTGCCCGCCTACAGCGCCGCCAACAAGCTCGGAACGGCCTTTCAGGGCCATCAGCATCCGGGCGCGCGCACCGAGACCGTGGCCAAGCAGCCAGAGTAGCCGCTGCCGGGGGCGCCGCCTCAGCCCGCTCAGGGCCAGACCCAAAGCGGGCCAAAAACGCCGACGGGGCGCAGATCCAGAGATCCACGCCCCGCCTTTGGCCATCCTGTCTCCCAGAGGCGAGCCAGCGATTACTTCAGATCTTCCAGGCCCTTCTTGGCAAAGCCCAGGCCGTCCTGGACGACCAACACCAAGAAGTTATTGAAGAAATCAGCCTGATTCAGGCCGCCTTCGCACACCAGCGTCGAGTCGAGCAGGAAGAACGGCTTGTCTCCGGGCTGCATCAGGCTGATCTTGTTGAGAAAGTGCCCATTGTTCCAGTTGTTGGCCAGGATCAGAGCGCGCGCCAGACCGGTGTCGCCAGACGGCAGCGGGATCGCCAATGGAATCACGGCGCGAACAGCCCAGGTGTTGCCGCTGGCCTTCTGCTGAAACAGCAGCAAGATGTTGAAGTTGATGCCGGTCGCCTCGTCGCGGAACGGGATGATCAGCCGGCCCGACTCGTCGGCCACGTGCTTGATGTTGAGCTGGGTAAACCACGCCACCACCGCATCGCGAGAGGGCGCCACGGTCGGCGTATCGCCGCGCTTCTTCTTGACTTCCTGGACCTTACCGTTGGACTCTTTGGCGGCCACCGAGGCAATGCCAGCCCAGGCAGCCTCGCCACCTTGCAGCTTGGGCAGGGCGGCTGCAGCCGGAGCAGCAGCCGGAGCGGCCGCGGGGGCGGCGGCAGGCGCGGCCTTCTCATCGCCCTTCTTGGCGGCGGGGGCGCCGGCCATGGCCACGGAAGGCAGCACCGCCGGCAGGGCCAGCGCAGCCAGCGTGGCGGCAAACAGCATACGGTTCTTCAGAAAACGCTTCATGCAATGCTCCTGGTTCGGCGTGTTGCGCCGCAATGTGACCCGAAATGTCAGCAGCCGCGTGGGGGTCGGGGCCGCCGTTGCGAACCCATCGGCCTTCCCTATCGCCTGCGCCTCTCTCACTGACAACGACCCGACTGCCACCATGTACCACGCCGGGCAATCCAAGGCCATTCTTCAGATCACCGGCGCGGCCCTCCTTGGACGCAGCAGCACGCCGATCGCTTCAATGGCCGCTGACTAGAACCTGCTCGACCGGCTACTTGACCCACAGCACCGCGTTGTCAAAGGCAAACGCTTCATCGTCGGCCCCCTGATCCAAGGTGCTGGTGACAGTGACCGTCGCCTGGGCTGCCGTGTGGACGCCGGTCCAGGCCACGTCCCAGTGGTCTTCGTCCCAGTTCCACTTGCCGCACTCATTGCCAATGAACCCAGCCGTGCCCTTCTTGGTGAACACGGTGTTGCCGTTGATCTGGACCACTGCGGACTCGCCGTCCCAGCTGTCGACGCGGACGTACTTCAGCGCCAGCTTGGCCTGGGTGTGGACCGGTGCGGCGACCGTCTTGGTGGGCGCGGCGCCCTTGCCAAATACATCGACGCCGCCAAGCATTTTGCCATACTTGCCGCAGCCCTGAACTTTGCCTGCCGACCAGCCCTTGGTAGAGCCATCCTCAAAGTCGTCAAAGATCAGCAGCGTCCATCCCCCGCTCTTCATGTCGCAGTAGTACGAGGTGCTGGGGGCAGCCGCGGCCCCGTCAACGTCGAGCCAATAGCTGCCATCGGCGGAGCCCGGGTACAAGGTTAAGATCTCCAGGCAGCTGGCCGCCGGCGCTTTGACGTTGGATCCCTTCTTGAAGCAGGCCTTGCCGTCGCCGACCTGGTCCTTGGGGCAGGCGCACTGAAAGGTGCCGGGCTTGTTGACGCAGACAGCGGAATTGTCGCAGTCATCCTTGGCGGTCGAGCACTCGTCGATGTCCGTGCAATTCTTGCCGTCGCCGCTGTAGCCGGCCAAGCACGCACAGGCAAAACTGCCGGGGCTGTTGGTACAGCTGGCATTGGCGCCACAGCTGCCGGCGGTAGCGCATTCGTCCACATCGACGCACTGATTGGCCACCACCTGAAAGCCCGGCTTGCAGGCTGTGCACACAGCGGTCGCGTTGGCCGCCACTGCGCAGGTCTCATTGGCCTTGCACGGCGCAGGTGTCGCGGCGCAGGCATCGGCCGAGACCGAAAAATCGTCGACAAACCAACCCGTTTGCCCGGCAGCGCACGGCCCGGTCAGGCGCAGACGGATCTGCAGCTTGGCCCCCACCACGCCCTTGACGGGCACCGCCACGGTCGACCAGGCGTTGGCGGCTGACGGCGGCACGGCGCCCTGCTGAACCCAGCTGCCGCCGGGCACCCTGGCCCAGATCGCCGCGCTGTGCTGCGCAGTCCAGCTGCCGGTCGAGGCAAAGCGCACCAGCAGCGGCTGGCCCACCGGCACGGCCGACACGTCAACCCACGGCGAGTCCGCGGTCAGCTCCAGCGCGTTCTGGCCGGGTGCGCAGGCCAAGTCCTTGCCGTTGTTGACATTGAGCGAGCAGCCGCTGAGGCTGGCCTGGGGTAGCACCGGGCTGCTGTCAAAGGCCCAGCGCACGGCAGCCGCTGGCAGATCGCCGCCCGAGCGGTTCCACTGCGCGGCAGTCGCGGTGGCGTCGCAGCCAAAGCTATCTACATAGGGCGCAGGCTGGACGGCGCAGGTGGCGTCCTGGGGCAGCGCAAAGGAGCAGGCACCGGTGGCTTTGTCGCAGCTGTCGGCGCTGCAGGCAAATCCGTCGTCGCACAGCTTGGGTGTGACCTTGCAGGCCCCACCGGTGCAGGCATCGCCAAGGGTGCAGGCGTCGCCGTCGCTGCAAGGCGCGGCATTGGCCTTGTGGGTGCAGCCGGCGCCGGGGTCGCAGGCGTCATCGGTGCAGGCGTTGGCGTCATCGCACAACAGCGCTGTCCCACTGCATTTGCCCTGGCTGCAGCTGTCTTGCAGGGTACAGGCGCTGCCGTCTGAGCAGGAATTGCCCTGATTCTGTGCGAACATGGCGCAGGCGCCGGTGGCAGCCTCACACTTGGCCACAGCGCAGAAGTTGTCGGCCTTGGGGTCGCAGACCACCACGCTGGCTGGGTTGATCTTGCAGCTGGGGGTGGCACTGGTCTTGTCGCAGTACAGCACACCATTGCACAAGTCTTTGTCATCCTTGCCTTTACACTCAGCATCGCTGGTGCACGGGCACTGGCCCGGCGGGCCAACGCAGCTGCCGCCGCTGCAGGCGTCAGGCCCGGTGCAGGCGTTGCCGTCGTCGCAGGAGGCCGAATTGGCCGCCGCCACGCAGCCCAGCTTGGGGTCGCAGCTGTCGGTCGTACAGGGGTTGTTGTCGTTGCAGACTACGGCCGGACCGGTGCATTTGCCGCCGCTGCAGGCTTCTTGCTGGGTGCAGGGGTCGGCATCGGTGCAGGTTGCGGCAATGGGAAGAAACAGGCAGGCGCCTGCTTCGCAGCTGTCGGCGGTGCAGGGGCTGCCGTCGCTGCACTGGCTGCCGTCGTCGGTGGCGCCGTTGCAGTCATTGTCCACGCCGTCGCAGACCTCGGTGGCCGCTTGGGCCGGGTCACACGGCGCCGGGCCCTTGGGCACGCACAGCGGCTTGTCATCGGCGGGATCGCTGGGGTCACCGGCTGGCCACACCGCGCACGCCGTGTCCACGGGGCACTTGACCTCAGAAAGGCACGGCTGCGCGCACAGCTTGCCTTTGGGTCCAGCCAGGCAGGCGCTGTCGGCCGGGCAGTCGCCATCGCTGGCGCAGCTGCAGCCGGGCTGCCCTGGGCACAGCGGCGCGGGCGCGTCTGGCGCTGCCGCATCGCCGTCGGGTTCGCCGACGCCATCGCTGCCAGCGCCATCGACCGCGGCGTCTTGGTCGGCGCCGTCGTCGACGGGCAGCGCGTCGCTTTGGGCAGAGTCGCTACCAGCGCCGTCTGGCTCTGGGCTGCCGTCGGCGGCCGCGGAGCCATCGGGATCAGCACTATCGCCAGCGGCCAAGCCGTCTTGCCCGCCGCTGTCGACGCCGCCCGCCAGCAGGCCGACCACCTGGTCGTCGTCGCTACAGCCGGCCCAGGCCATCGCCAGTCCGCCCACCACGACCGCTGTCAGCCAGCGTCGCTTCCAAGTCGCCATGATCGCCTCCGCGGAGCCAAGGTCCAGCCCGCCACCTGCCGGCACGCAGCATGCCCCATTTGCCGGCGGTTTCGCTACCACTGCTGACGGATCGGCCCCTCACCACCCGCAGCGGCGAGTTCCAGCGCCACGGCGCGCACCAGCAGCCGGTGCTCCACGGCATGGACACGCGCTTCCAGCTCGGCCAGCGGCTCGCCCGCCACCAGGGCAATGGCTTCAAAGGCGATCACCTCGCCGGCGTCCACCTCTGGCGTGACCCTGTGGACCATCGCGCCCGTCCACGCTGGGCCGCCCTGGGCAAAGGCGCGGTGGGCTCGCTCTATGGCGCGCAGACCGGGCAGCGCTCCGGGCAATGCAGGGTGAAGATTGATGATCTTCTGAGGGTAGGCGCGCAGCAGTGGCCCGGTGAGCAAGCGGTCCCAGCCGGCCAGCACCACCAGGTCAGCGCCAGCGGCCTGCACCGCTTCGCACAACTGCTGCTCCCAGGCGCGGCGACTGTCTGCCGCGGCCAGCTGGCCAGGGGGCGGTGACCACGGCAGTACGCACACAGGCACCCGGGCAGCCTGGGCTCGGGCAATTGCCTTGGCATGCAAGTGGTTGACTACAACCAGCCCTACCTGGGCCGCCAGCTCTCCCGTGGCAGTGGCATCCAGAAGGGCCTGAAGATTGCTGCCATTTCCCGAGGCAAATACCGCCAAGCGCGCGGTGCGCTGCCCAGCCGGTATCGGCGCCGTCTTGGGCGGGGCCGCCGGAGCGGGGGGCCTCATGGGCGGGGCGGCAGACCAAAGGCGCGGTGATCCGCCAACATGCAGCGGTCCTGCACCACCTGGATGCCGTGGCTCTGCAGCTCCGCGGCAAATTCGTCATGGCTCACGCCTTTTTGCAGCCACACCCACCGCGGCAGCGGCTGCATCGCCAGGATCTCGGCCAAGTGACCGGGCAGCAGATCAGAGCGGCGAAAGACATCGACCACGTCAACAGGTGCTTCGAGCTCGGTCAGGGAGGCCACTGCGGGGTGGCCAAACATCTGCTGCCCGGCACACTGCGGATTGACGGCCAGCACCTGGTAGCCCATTTCGGTCAAGTAGGCGGGCACATAGTGGGCCGGCCGGCTGGCATCGGGGTGAGCCCCCAGCACGGCCACAGAGCGGGCGTGCTCCAGGATGTAGCGAGCCAAAGCCGCTCCCTGCAGGGGCAAAGCGGAAGAGGGAGCCGTGGCATCGGTCATGGCGATTAGTCCCTTGAGGAGGCCAGGGCGGCGGCCCAGGCGCTGGCTGCGTTGCGCACAGCCAGGCTCGCGTCGTTGTTGGCGCGGCTGTTGGCCAGGGCCAGCAGGCGCTCGCGGTTGGCCTTGACGGCCTTGGGGGTCAAGGCAGCCAGCGCCCGCACCGCCCGCAGCCGCACGCCGTCAAAGCCGTCATTGCACAAGTCCACCAAGCGGTCCAAGACGACGTCTACCGCCGCGCCGCCAAGATCTTGCAGGGCGGCCAAGGCAAATTCGCGGGTCAGCGGATGGCCGGCGGTCAGCGCCTGCTGCAGCTGCGCCACGGCATCGCCTTCAAACAGCAGCACGCTCTGCAGAGCGGCGGCCGCCAGGTCGGCCTGACGCGCCGAAAACTGCCCGATCAGGTGGGGCACAGCCTTCTTGCCCTGGCTGAGAATGGCCTGGCGGACGGCCTGGGCCACGGCTTTGTCCTGGTCGCGGCTGGCCAAGAGCAGCTGCGGCAGCACGTGGGCAAAGGAGGCTTCATCGACCTGGCGCAGTGCCAGAGCCGCCTCTCTGCGCACGGTCGGCTCGCTGTCGCGGACGGCTACGCCTGCCAGCAGCGCGGCTTCGCCAGACAGCGCCCCGCCGCAGGCCAGCGACCGCCATGCATTGGCCCGCACCAACCCGCGGCCATCGCGCGCCAGGGCCAGCAGCGCAGTGCTTTCCAGTTGCTTGGTGGCCTTTTTCAGGTCGGCCTCGTCGGCCAGGACGTCGGCAAAATCGTTGAGCGGCAGCGGCCGTACCTCGGCAAAGGCCGGCGACGAGGACCGCGAGATCTGCGTCAGTGCCTGGCGCGCCAGCGAGCGGACCGCCGGATCGCCGTCGCGGCCCAGGGCCACCACCAGCCGGTGCGCCGGCTCCAGCGCCGACACGCCCATCAGCATCAGGCCGGCCAATGCGTTGGCGCGCAGCCGCGGGTCGGGGTGGGCCAGCGCCGCCGCCATAGCCCGGGCCGCGGCCTCGCCAATGGCCATCAGGTGCGGCAAGAAGTACTTGTCTGCCGTTTCTGGGTCACAGCGCAGCCCCTGCAGCAAGGGGCCAACCGCAGCAGCGCCAATGGCGGCCACCAGCTCAGTCACCGGCGCCACCAGCTTCTGGTCCAGCATGGTCGCGGCAATCAGGGCCGGCACCACTCGCTCAAACGGCAGCGCCCCTTGCAAAGCCAGGACCGCCTCGGTGCGCACCGAAGGGCTGCTGTCTTTGAGCAGCACCAGCACCAGATCAACGACGGCAGCATCCAGGGGTTTCTTGAGAGAGAGGGCCCGCAGCGAATTGACCCGCACCGCCACCCGACCGTCGAGCAGGCCCTGCCGCAGCAAGACCTCGTCAAGATTGGCTTTTTTCAAGACGACGGCGTCAACCAGGTCGTCCTCAAAGCCTGGCACGGACCAGTGCGTTGGCTCGCGAGAAGCACTTGCGGATCGAGGTTCGGTGGTAGCGCTCATGGGCAGCGAATGTACACCACCGCCGCGAGCAAGGCGAGTCCTGTCGCCAAGCCTGCCCACCAGCAGAGTGAGGGCCCTGGCCCAGCCCGCTGGCAGCGCAACCCGCGGCTTGGCGCACGGCAGTGTCTCAGGTTTTGCAGCCTCTCTCGCTCATGGTAGGATGAGGCCAGCCACGCCACCTGACCGTTGCCCGCGCTGGCCGAGTGGCTTGTGCCACGACGCTAAGGATCGCCATGCCTTCTGACCAGCGCCGCGCCGAGCAAGCCAGCCAACTCAAAACGCTATTGGAGATTGCCAAGGCGCTGACCAGCGAGCGCGAGCTGGACCGGCTGCTGAGCTTGGTCGTCGAAGCCGCGGCAAAGGTCGTGTCGGCTGACCGCGGCACGCTGTTCATTGTCGATCAAGAGACCGGCGAGCTGTGGTCCAAGGTCGCCCAAGGCATGGGAACCTCAGAGATCCGCGTGCCCCGCGGCCAGGGCATTGCCGGCGCGGTCGCCATCACTGGAGAAATCGCCAACTTGAGCGACGCCTATGCCGACCCGCGGTTCAACCCCGCCGTCGATCGCGCAACTGGCTATTCGACCCACAACATGCTGTGCGTGCCCCTGAGCAATTCGCGGGGAGACGTGGTCGGCGTGCTGCAGTTGCTCAACAAGCGCGACGGCAATTTTGACAGCGAAGACGAGCAGCTGCTGCTGGCCCTAGGCGGCCAGGCGGCGGCAGCGCTGCAGAACGCGCTGCTCAACGAAGAAATTAGCAATCTTTTTGAAGGGTTTGTTCAGGCATCGGTGGTCGCCATCGAGGCCCGCGATCCGACCACGGCCGGCCACTCAGAGCGGGTGGCGCGGCTCAGCATCGGCCTTGCCCAAACCGTGCAAGACGTTGGCACCCCGGCATGGTCGCAGGTCACTTTTCCCCTGGGCCAGCTGCTGGAACTGCGCTATGCCGCGCTGCTGCACGACTTTGGCAAGGTCGGGGTGCGAGAGGACGTGCTGGTCAAGGCCAACAAGCTCTACCCCATGCAACGCGAGCTGTTGCGGGCTCGCTTTGACTACGCCAAGCGCTCTTTGGAGGTCCAGCACCTGCGACGGACCATGCTGATGCTGCAACACGGCGCCACTTCGGCCGACATCGCCGAGCAGGAGCGCTGGTTCCGCGAGCAGTCCGACCAGCTGGACGGCCTGTGGCAGATCGTAGAAACAGCAAATCGCCCCACAGTTTTGGCTGCCCAGGTCTCCAGCACCCTGGAACAGCTCCAGCACCACCTGTACCTGGGGCCCGATGAGCGCGATCATCCCCTGCTGACGGCTGAGGAATGCGAGGTGCTGTCGATTCCGCGCGGCACGCTGTCTGCGGTAGAGAGGCTGGAGATCGAGCGCCACGTCAGCCACACCTATCGCTTCCTGGCGCAGATTCCGTGGTCGCGCGCCCTCAAGCGCGTCCCAGAGATCGCCCATGGCCACCACGAACGGCTGACCGGCAGCGGTTATCCCCTGGGGCTGGCCGGCGGCGAGGTATGCCTGGAAGCGCGGATCATGGCCATTGCCGACATCTACGACGCCCTGACCGCCGCCGATCGCCCCTACAAGAAGGCCGTCCCCCACGCGGATGCCCTGAATATCCTAAGGAGCGAGGCCGCCTCAGGCCATGTAGACGCCGAGCTGGTCGACCTGTTTGCCGCAGAGAAAGTGGCCGAGCGCAGCAACTCTGGCGACCCCTCAATTGCCAAGCGCGTTTCTGGCCTATTTTGAGTGGCGTGCTTCACTGTTGCTGTGAACCCTGAGTTCCGATAGCTTAGAGGGTTGAGCAGCGGTGGCGTTCGCGACTGCGAGGGCAGAGATGGCAATTCTGAGACAGAAGTGGCCGAGCGGCTGGGCGGTAGCGGGCTCGGTCGTGGCAATTTGGCTGGGCGGCTGTGCGAGCCAGGGCTCTCCGAATGCCGGCGACGCCTACTACAACCTGCCGCCCGGCGTGGCAGGCGACAGCGGCGGCTACTCTGGGTTCGACGGCAGCGGCACCAAAGATGCGGTCGCGCTGGGCGACGCCCCGACCGCGCTGAGCGACGGCGGCGTTGCGGATCAGAGCGGCGGCGATCAAAGCAGCGCCGACAGCAAGCAGAGCGACGCAAAACCGCCCAAGGATAGCCAGGTTCTGTCCACGGTCGACAAAGACAGCGACGGCTTCAGCCCCGCCACCGGCGACTGCGACGAGACCCGCGCCGACGTTAATCCCGCCGGCCTGGAACTGTGCAACGACATCGACGACGACTGCAACGGCAAGATCGACGACGTCGACGGCGACAAAGACGGCTATTCCAAGTGCCCGGGCGCCGGCCACGACTGCGACGACGACGACCCTGAGATCTACCCAGGCGCCAAGAGCTTCTGCGCCGCCGGCAAAGACGGCGACTGCGACGGCATACCCGACCTCGACGTCGATCTCGACAGCGATGGCGTTCCGACCTGCAAAGACTGCAATGACAAGGACGCGACCATCTTTCCCGGCGCGCCGCTGGACTGCACTGACAAGAAGGACCACAACTGCGACGGCATCATCGACGGCTCGCAGGACGCCGACCAGGACGGCGAGTCCGCCTGCAGCGACTGCAATGACCAAGACCCCCAGATCCACAAGTACGCGCCAGAGCTGTGCAACGGCAAAGACGAAGACTGCAACGGCGTGACCGATGACATGGACAATGACGGCGACGGCTACAGCGGCTGCACCATGCCTGACAGCAAGATCGACTGCAACGACAACGACCTGACCATCAACCCCGGCGCGGGCCGCAACTGCAAGAACGGCAAGGACAACGACTGCTCGGGCAAGATCGACGCCCAAGAAGACGGCGACGCCGATGGCTACCCTGGTTGCCAAGACTGCAATGACTACAACAAGTCTCTGAACCCGGCAGCGCTGGAGATCGGCGGCGACAACCTGGACAACAACTGCAACGGCCAGACCGACGAGTTCACCCCGCCCTGCGACGTCGCCGGGATGAGCGAAGCGGCGCCGCTGAACTTTGCCAAGTCCATTGAGCTGTGCGCCGGCGTCAAGACCGCATCTTTTCCAACCGTGGCAGCCAACAATTCCAAGGCGATCAAGACCAGCTACGGCGCGCCCAACCAGCCGATCAAGGGCGCCTCGTTTGTAGTCCTGTCTTCGGGGGTGGCCGCCGCCAAAGGCCAGCCGGGCTACTCCGCCCCGCAGAGCGGCACCAGCTTCAGCAACACCGTTCCGTACCCGCCGGTGTCCTGCAAGAACTCCGGCAGCGTCTACGACTACACCGAGTTCAAGCTTGAGCTGCAGGTGCCCGGCAACGCCAAAGCGTTTGCCTTTGACTTCAACTTCATGTCCAGCGAATACCCAGAGTGGGTGGGCACCCAGTTCAATGACAAGTTCTTGGCCATTCTCACTTCCAAGTCCTTCAACGGCAACGTCAGCTTTGACAGCAAGGGCAACTGCATCTCTATCAACAACGCCCTGTTCAAAGTCTGCACCGGCTGTGCCCTGGGCGACGCGGGCCTGCAAGGCACGGGCTACGAAGGCGGCGTGGGCGGTGGCACCGGCTGGCTGACCACCACTTCTCCGGTCACGCCGGGCGAGACCATCACGCTCAAGTTTGTGATCTTTGACGAGGGCGACCACATCCTTGATTCCGCCGTCCTTATCGACAATTTCCGCTGGCTGGCGAGCTCGACCGGCGGCGGCCCCTCGACCGTGCGCCCCGGCGGCGGCTGAGGCTGCGGACGCCGTCGGTCCTGTCCGGCCCTGCCCTGCCCTGGAGCCCTGTGGTGAAGGGCCGCACCCTACGGCCGCGTGCTCAGCAGCCACCCTATCTTCTATCCAGTTGCCCTGAGTCTCCTAGGCCAGGTGCAGCAGCTGCCGCGCCTGCGCGACACTGGCCAGCGGCCGGCCCGCCTGACGGGCCAGCGTCGCCACCGCCTGAACCAGCTCATAGGATCCTTTGGCCAGAACCCCCTTGGAAAGGTAGACGTTGTCCTCTAGCCCGACGCGGACGTGGCCGCCGACGGCGATGGCCCGCTCGGCCAGCGGCAGCTCAAAGCGGCCAATGCCAGCCACGCTCCAGGTGCAGTCAGCCGGCAGCAGCGTCCTGACAAACTCCAGGTGGTGGGCTGTGCCGCCCATGCCACCGGCCATCCCCATCACCAGGTTGAAGTGGCTGGGCGACGGGAAGACGCCCTCTTTGGCCAGGCGCAGCGCCGTCTCGACCATGCCGGTGTCAAAGCACTCGATCTCAGGGCGCACACCAAACTCGGCCATGCGCTTGGCGATCTGCCGGACCATTGGCGCGGCGTTGGCAAAGATGTCCTCGCCAAAGTTGACCGAGCCGGTCGTCAGGGTGGCCATGTCTGGCTTGAGCTTGAGGGCATCCGCCCGCTCCGCCACCGTCATGCCCACGGCGCCACCGGTTGAAAATTGCACAAGAATCGGGCAGCGCGCGCGGATAAGGGCCATGGTCTGGCCAAACAGATCGGCGCTTTGGCTGGGCGTGCCGTCGGCCAGGCGCACGTGGAGGTGGACCATGGTCGCCCCTGCGTCGCTGCAGCGCTCGGCCTCTTGAGCCAATTCGTCTGGCGTATAAGGCACATAGGGGGTCTGATCGCGAAAGACCTCGGCGCCGCAAATCGCCGCGGTAATCATCAGGGGCGGCAGATCTTGGGACTCGCTCATGGCTGGACCTCTCAAGCGGCGCCGCGGCCGCGCTGCTTGTCAGCCGGTACGACGCAGGTTCCGGTGGCGCGGCACACCACAATCGGCTCGGCCAGCACGTCGGCTGCCGAGTCATTGAGGTCCTGGCGCGGCGCGATGACCTTGCGGGCTTCAAATCGCATCTTGCGGCTGGTGCGACCGGTTGCCACAATCTCGCCCTCGGCCTCGATGAAGTCGCCAGCGTACACTGGGGCCAAGAACTCGACGCTGTCATAGGCGCGAAACAGGCCTTCATCGCCGTCGTGGCGAATCAGCAGCTCTGTGGCCACGTCGCCAAAGAGGCCGAGCATACGCGCTCCATCGACCAGGCCACCGCCGTAGTGGGCATCATGGCTAGACAGGCGCAAACGGATCTGGGTTTTCATTGCACACCTCCGAGCGGCGGGTTATCACGGCGCGCCCTTCGGAGCAAGTGAGGTCAGTCATGGTCGCGTCCCCCTACCCTGCCTCGCTGCCCGCGTGGACCAACTGGCTGTTTGAGGGAGCCGCGGCCCCCCCCGTGGCCCCCACGGCGAGCTCTGCTGACCACAACACCGCAGACGACTTGGATTTTCTGGACGCAAGCGTCGCCGCCGCGCCAGCCTGGGCACCGCTCAGCCGCCAAGCCGCCGGGCACCCGCGGCAGCAGCAGGCGCAAGACTGGCTCCAGGCAGAGCCCCTGCAGCAGATCAGCGTCTGCGCCGGGCAGTGGGCAAGCGATCCGCGGCTGCCGGCCATCGACGCCGACGCGGCCGAGGTAGCCCTGGCCGCCCTGGCGCTCCAGCCCGCCCACGCAGCGGCGGGGCACGGCAGTATTTCACAGCTGATCCAGCGCGTTCTGCAGGGCACCGACCCGGACCTGGCGCGCCAAGCCGCCCGCACCGCCGCGCACCTGCAGCTCAGCGAAGTCCAGGAGCTGCTGGCCGAGCAGCTACAGCGCAACGGCCAGGCGCTAGGGCCGCAAGGCCGCTCTGATCTGCTGGCGGCCCTGGAGGTCCTGGGCGATGGCCGCTGCGTGCGCGCCATGGAGGCGTTCTTGGCCGAGTGGTCCAGCCGCCTGCATGAGCACGAGGCCTGGCGCGCCCGCCACATCGTCCAGGTGATCCGCCGCGGTGGCCGCCGCTAGGGTCGGATCAGAGTAGTCGCTAGCTGGCTGCCCGCCGAGCTGGACTTCTTGGCGAGAAACGAAGGATCAGCCGCGAGTTCAAAGACCTCAGCCGCCTACAGACCTACCAACCAAACCAGCTCTTGAACCAGCGCCACCAGGGCAGCTGCCCAGCGCCCGGGGCCCAGTTGCTCGGAACCGGAAGGCCGCACTCGGCGTTGTCGCTGCCAGGGCTGCCCTTGTCGACGCCCGACCAGGCAGAGGCCGAAAGGCACCAGTTGAGCGGCTCGTCATTGAGCGCCGCACTGGTCTTGGTCTTGCTTAGCTGGTAGGACGCACCGGCCAGCTTGGTCCACGGCGAGGTGCCCCACTGAAAGGTCACCTTGTCGATCGACACGCCCTTCCACTGCAGGTCAATGACATCAATGGCGCTGTTGGAAAGCGGAAAACTGGAACCGCTGTATTGGTACTGGGCCACCACGTTGCCGTTGAGAGCGGTGTCGAGCGACACGGCAAACACAATGGTCTTGCCCGCGCCGATGGGCAGCGGCTTGTTGACGGTGAACTTGTCGCTCGTTGAGCTGCCCTGCACGACCATGCCATTGAGATCAAAGGACTTAGTCGAGACATTCTTGACCTCAAAGTACTCGCCTTTGTCGTCGTTGACCGCGTTGGGGTCGATCATCATCTCGGTGATGACCAGGTCGCCGACCTTGGGCTCGTCGGCTGCGGCCTCCAGCTGGCAGTTGGCGTCGCAGCCATCGCCCGCCACCTTGGCGCCGTCGTCGCAGGTCTCGCCGACTTCGACAATCTTGTTGCCGCAGACCGCCGCAGTGTCGCACGCATCGCCCACACCGTTGCCGTTGCTGTCTTTTTGGTCGGCATTGCTGGTAGCCGGGCAGTTGTCGCAGACGTCGCCGACCTTGTCGCTGTCGGCATCGGCCTGGTTGGCGTTGGCCTTGGCGCTGCAGTTGTCGCAGACGTCGCCAAGCTTGTCGCCGTCGGCATCGGCCTGGTTGGCGTTGCTGGCCAGCGGGCAGTTGTCGATCGCGTCATCAACACCGTCTTTATCTTTGTCTGTCAAACACTTGGGATTGACCTTGCCCGGGGTCCCTTTGTCTCCCAGGCCGTAGGACGCGACCGCAACACACCAGGACAGCGGGCTGTCATTGGCGTCGGCCGTCAGCTTGTCTGCGCTAAGCGAGAGGGCGGCGCCGGTGGCACTGGGCCAGCCCTTGGAAAAGTCATAGACCACGCTGTCAATGATTTTGCCGTTGCTTTCCAGCACGACCTCGTCCGTCCCAGAGTTCGACAGCTGCACCGCCAGTCCCGTCTGGGTCACCGTCATCGCCACATCCACCGGGGCGCCGCCATTGACCAGCAGGTCCTTGGTCTGGCCAAACACCAGCTGACCAGAGGCCGGGATCTTGACGCCGGCGGGCACCACAAACATTCCGCCGTCCGAGCGGATGACCAGACCGCCGAGGTCCAGCTCTGCAGATAGGGCATTGGTCACCTCAAACCACTCGCCCTTGTCATCCGTTGACGTCGCGGGGTTGTACATGAGTTCGCTGATGACCAGAGTGCCTGCGGGTAGCACCGGCCCAAAGGGCCCAGCGCACTGCGGTGCGGCACCCGCCTGGTTGGTGCAGGTGTAGATCGGGCTGCCGTAGAGCGGCGACGGCCCACAGCCGCCGTTGTCCTTGGCGCACTCGTCGATGTCGGTGCAGGTCTTGCCGTCGCCCTGCCAGAAGGCCTTGCAGGCGCAGCTGAAGCTGCCGACGCTGTTCTTGCAGGTGGCATTGGCGCTGCAGCCGCCGTTGTTGGTCAGGCATTCGTTGACGTCGCTGCAGGTCTTGCCATCGCCAGAGAAGCCGGGCTTGCAGGTGCAGCTGAAGCTGCCCGCCGTGTTGACACAGGTGGCATCGGCCGCGCACGTCGCCGCCCCTGCTTGACATTCATCTACATCCTGACAGGCCTTACCATCTCCCAGGTAACCGGGCTTGCAGGCGCAGGTATAGCTCCCTGGCTTGTTGCTGCAGGTGGCGGCGGCGTCGCAATCGGCGGTCTTGAGTTGACATTCATCTAGATCGCTGCAGCTCTTGCCGTCGCCGCCAAAGCCGGGCTTGCACTGGCACTGCGCGGCAAAATCGGCGCCAGCGGTACAGGTGGCGTCGGCGTGGCAGGGGCTGATTCCAGCGCCACAGGGGTTGAAATCGCTGAGCTCTGCCGGGCTGCCCGTCACGGTCGCCGCGATTTTGGCGGTCCCGTCGCTCACCTCTATGGCCAGGGCCACCTTGTCAGCCGCCTTGACCTTGGCGCCGCTTGGCAGAGTCAGCCCCGGCAGCACCAGCTTGGCGCTGTCGCCCGGCAACAGTTCGCCAGCAACGGTCCACAAATAGGTCACGGTCAGCTCGTCGCCGTCGGCGTCGGTGGCCGCCTGCACCTCCTTGGCCTCCAGCGTCGACGCCACGCTCGGCGCAGCCGGCGCCAGGGCGTAGCTGGCCACGGTAGGCGGTGCGTTGACCACGGCGACGCTGGCGGTGGCCGGTGCGCTGCTGCCAAGAGCATCTTTGGCCACGACGCTGACCTGGATCGTTTGCCCCTTCTTGGCCACGCCGGCGGGCTGCTGGTCGGTTTCGCCGGCCAGCGGCTTGCCGTCCAGGGTCCACGCGTAGGCGTAGCTGACCAGCCCGCCATCGGGATCGATCGACGCCTGCACCAACTTGACCTTGATCGGGTCGGCGGCCGTCGGCTTGGCCGGTTCCAGCTCCACCTGGGGCGTGGACGGCGGCGAGTCAACGACCACCGTGACTGAAGCCGTGCCGGCCAGTCCCTGGGCATCGGTGACTTCGACGACCAGGGTATGCTGGCCAGCCAGATCCGCGGGAAGCGCAAGCTGTGCAGAGACTTCCACAGCACCCGCCTTGCCGGAGACTTGCGCTTCGATGCCGGAGCACGCGCCGGACTTGCCGTCCAAGGCGCACGCCAACGTGTAGACGTCCGCCGGTGAGCCGTCGTCGCTGGCAGAGAACTTAAAGGTCACCTGAGAGCCCTTGGCAAACACCGCCCCGGTCTTGGGCTCCAGCACCTGCACAGTCGGCGCCAGATTGGCTGCGGTGTCACTGCTATCCGGTCCGGCGGTGTCCCCAGGCTCGGTCGCGCCGTCCGCGGCGCCGTCCACAGCATCCGCCGCGTCCGCAGCGGGGTCATCGCCAGCAGCGTCGCTGCCACCGTCGGCCGCCACGCCGTCGGCGCTGCTATCGGCGGTGCCGCCGTCTGAGGTGCCGTCTGGCGTGCCTGCAGCGTCGCCAACCGCTCCATCGGCGCCCTGGACGGCATCGATGGCAGACGTGCCCCCTGCGGGAACGGGGTTTGACCCGCACGCCGCCGCCAGCGCCACCGTCGTCAACAGGGCAGACGCCCGGCTATACAGGTTCATCAGATTTTCTCCTGCGAGGGCGCAACGGGGCACGAAGCCGCCAGCTCCACGGGAGCGAGCGCGCGGATGGTGACGGCGCGGCGGGCTACGGCAAAGGGTCTACCAGAACCACGGCCAAGAAGACGGGTAACCGGCGGGCTTGCCGGGGACGGCCGGGGCGCATTCGGGGTTCAGGGCACCGGGGGTGCCCTTGTCGACACTGCCGGTCCACGAGGCACCACCCAGACACCAAGAGGTCGCGGCGTCATTGGCGGCCGCGGTGGTCTTGCTGGCAGACAAGCTGAGCGTTGCTCCAGACAACTTGGGCCAACCGGTGCCGCCCCAGGTAAACGCCACCTTGTCGATGCTGGTGCCGTTCCACAGCAGCTCAATGCCATCGGCGCTGCTGTTGGACAGCGGGAACGACGAGTTGCTGTAGGCGACGTCGGCCTTGACGTTGCCGTTCTTGGTCAGATCCAGCGAGTTGGCAAAGACAATGATCTGGCTGGGCGCGCAGGCTACCGAGGTCGTAACGGTGAACTTCTCGGTCGCGTCCTTGCCTTGAACTACCATACCCTTGAGGTCAAAGGTTTGGGCGCTGACGTTGAGGATCTCAAACCACTCGGTGCCCGGCTCGGTGGTGGTCGGGTCGACCATGATCTCCGTAATCACCAAGTCGCCAGGGGCCGGCGCGCCAGCCGCCCCTTCCTTGCTGCAGGTCGCGCTGCAGCCATCGCCATCGACCTTGTTGCCGTCGTCGCAGGTCTCTGGCGCTTCGACCGTCGCATTGCCGCACAACGGCACCGGCTTGTTCTGGCACACGTCGCCCTTGCCGTCCTTGTCGGTATCCAGCTGGTCGGCGTTCTTGTCGAGCACGCAGTTGTCACAGGCATCGCCGACCTTGTCTGCATCGCTGTCTTTCTGATCGGCGTTGGCCTTGGCCGGGCAATTGTCTACGGCGTCCACCGCACCGTCGCCGTCGCTGTCTTTGGGGCAGTCGCTGTTGGCCTTGCCGGGGGTACCCTTGTCGCCCTTGCCAAACGGCGCAGACGCCAGGCACCACAGCCCGGGGTTGTCGTTCTTGTCGGCCGCCAGCGACGTCGGCGACAGCTGCATGGCCACGCCGCTGGTCACCTTGGGGAAGCCGGCCACGTTGTACAGCACGCTGTCGATGGTCTTGCCGGCCGACTCGAGCCGCACGTCGACCTTGGTGGTGGTCGAATTGCTCAGAGAGATGCCGGGCACGGCAATGGCACCCTCAATGCCACCGTTGATCAGCGGGTCCGCCGTCTTGGCCAGCACCGCGTAGCCGCCGGGAGGCAGCAGGTACGACTTGTCGCTGGGCACACTGGCCGCCGGGTTGCTGCTCTTGATCACCAGGCCGGCCAGCTCCACGGTGGTGGTCCCGGCGTTGTAGATTTCGACCCACTCGCCATTGGCATCGGTCGAAGTCGACGGGTCGGGCAACAGCTCAGAAATGACCAGCTGCCCCGGCTCGGGCAGGACTTCGCCGCCGCAAGCCGCGCTGCAGCCGTCGCCCGACTTGAGGTTGCCGTCGTCGCAGATCTCGCCCTTCTCGACAACGCCATTGCCACAGCCAGGCAACTCGCAGACGTTGCCGGCGCCATCGCCGTCGCTGTCGTTCTGGTCATTGTTCTTGATATCCGGGCAGTTGTCGCATGCATCGCCCACCAGGTCGCCATCGGCATCGGTTTGGTCGGCGTTCTTTTCGGCCAAGCAGTTGTCGGCCTTGTCTGGGATCCCGTCTTTGTCTTCGTCCAGATCGCCGCCGGTGCAAGCCGGATTAGCCTGGCCGGGCGAGCCAAAATCGCCGTCGCCGTAGATCGCCTGGCCTTTGCACCACGCCCCCGGCGCGTCGTTTTCAGCCGCCGTGGTAACCGTGGGCTCCAGGGCCATCGACTTGCCAGCGACCATCGGCCAGCCGGTGCCGTAGGTCACGTGGTCCAGCTCTTTGCCCGCGCTCCAGATCGACACCGTGGCCGCCGTCGAAGACAGCTGCACCTTGGCATAGACCGCGGTCGGCTTGGGCAGACCGCCGTTGACGATCGGGTCGGCACTGGCCGCCAGCAGGGCATAGGCGCCAGCCTGAAGGACAATCGGCGTAGGCGCTTCGATCGGCGCACCAATCGGCTTGGCCGTGCCGATCTGAACCATCAGGCCGTTGAGCTCTACGGCGTCATTGCCCACGTTCTTGATCTCGATCCACTCGCCAACGTCGTCGGCCACCTTGGCCGGATTGGTCATGATCTCGGTGATGATGAGCGAGCCGACCGGGATGGCCTTCTCCAGTTGGCACCAGGCGCTGCAGCCGTCGCCAGAGAACTTGTTGCCGTCGTCGCAGACTTCGTTCTCGTCGGTCTCTATCTTGCTGTTGCCGCAAGAGGCCACGGGGCCTTCGCAGGCATCGCCCACGCCGTTCTTGTTGGCGTCGAGCTGAGTCGGGTTGGCCAAGGTGGGGCAGTTGTCCTGGTCGTCGGACACGCCGTCTTTGTCCTGGTCGGCCTTGCACTCGTCGTTGGCCTTGCCTGGCGTAGCCTTGTCGGTGCTGGCCATGGCCGAATTGGCGCCGCACCACGACACCGGGTTGTCGTTCTTGGCTGCATCGGTGGCCGATGGGCTCAGAGACAGCGACACGCCGTTGAGATTGGGCCAGCCTTTGGACTGATCATAGGCGATCGCATCGACCACCACGCCGTTGGTCTCCAAGCTGACGCCATCGGTGACATTGGTCAGCTTGATGGTCGTGCCCCACACCGCCGCAACGGTGACGCCGCCGTTCTTGGCTACGTCATTGGACGAGCCGAGCACGATGTAGCCTTTGGCCGGCACCACGGTTTTGCCGGGAATGGTAAACGCCTGGCTATCTCCCGGGCTCTTGATCTGCGCCCCGCCCAGGTCCACCGCCTTGTCCAGGGTGTTGTAGAGCTCTACCCACTCGCCAAGGTCGTCTGAGACGGCGCCGGCGCCATAGGGGTTGAACATCAGCTCGGTAATGACCAGATCGCCGGCCTTCAGATCGGGGCCAATCGGCGGCAGTGTGCTGTCCGGCTTGGTGTCGGTGGTGCCGGCGTCGGTCTTGGTGTCGGTGGAGCCAGCGTCACAGGTGTTTTTGCCGGTGCACTTGCCGCCCTTGCACTGGTCGTTGGTCGTGCAAGCGTCGCCGTCATTGCAGGTCGCCGAATTATCAAACGACGAGCACTTCTTGGCGGTGCAGAAGTTGTCGGTGCATGGGTTCTTGTCGTCGCAGTCGCCATCGGTCGAGCAGGTCTTGCCGGCGACGTCGGCCACCGAGCTGTCCAGACCGCTGCTGTCTTGCTTGGGCACGTCAAAGCCGGTGCCACCGCCGTCGGTCGGCAGCGTCGAGGAGGTGTCCGCCGTGGCTGCGGTGTCGGCGCAGCTGCTCAGCCCAACGGCCGCGGCAGCCGCAACAGCGACTAGCGCTAGAGGGGCCCATGCAGAACCATGGCGGGTCTGCGCTTTGGCAAGCGGCAGGCGGGGAAAACGGTGGGTCATGGGGGCTCCTCAAGAAGGGTGGCCAAGAGGCCAGCGGGCGAATTGTAGAGATCGCCGAGCACGACGGCAATGGTTTTGCGCACCGCCGGCCCCGGATGTTGCATCCTTCTCGTCACGGGGGCTCCGATCGGGCCATTGGCGGCTTGTGTAGCGCAGCCGTGGAATGACCGGCAGCCCCCGACGGTTTGACAGGAACGCAGGGGAAAGCACACTTGTGAGCGCACGGTGCTTGAACTGTCAGCTTGGGAGAGAGCATGTACGCAATTCGCAAGGGATGGCTCGGAACACCGGCGGCAGCTGTTTCGATCTGGTTGCTGTCGACGGCGGCGCTGGCCAATGCCCAGACGGCCGGCAAGAGCGCAGAAGACTGGTTCCGCGAAGGGATTGAGGCCATGCAGGGCGGCAAGCTACCAGAGGCCACCCAGGCGTTTCAGCTGTGCAGCCAGATCAAGCCCGACCTCAAAGAGTGCTGGTTCAACCTTGGTGTCGCCTATGGCCGCCAGCGCGACTATGCCCGAGAGGCCAGCGCCTATCTAGAAGCCGTAAAACTGGCCCCAGCTTATGGCCGCGCCCACTTCAATCTAGCGGTTGCGTATGAGGATCTGGGCCGCCAGTCCGACGCGCTCAAGCACTACGACCTGGCCATTCAGGCCGAGCCGCAGGCGATCGACGCCCTGCTCAACCGCTCGATGCTGCTGCTATCGCTAGAGCGCTATGACGACGCCATCGCCGGCTTTGACGCCGCCATCCGCCAGCAGCCTGAAAATGCAGAGGGCTACTACGACCTGGCCGAGGCCCAGCAGATCAAGGCCGGCAAGCTGCAAGAGCCAGAGCGGACCCAGTGGCTGCGCAAGTCGATCACCAGCTACCAGCTGTGCCTTAGCAAGGAGCCGCTGCACCACCGCAGCTGGTACAACATCGGCGTAGTGCACCACAAGCTCAAAGACCTGGAGTCTGAAGAGGCTGCCTACGCCAAAGCCCTGGCCATCAAGCCAAAGTACACGCCTGCGCTGTACAATCTGGCCTTTGCCGTGCGCGATCGCGGAGACAAGGTCAAGGCCAAAGCCGCCTTTGAGGCCTACCTGGCGGGCGCCGGCAACGCCAAGCAAGAGCTGCGCTTTATCGAAGTGGCCAAGCGCGAGCTCGCCAAGCTCTAGCGGCCGGTCGGAGACTGGGCCGACCGGGGGCCGGCCCCCAAGACCGTCAATTCGCATCGGGTTGCAGCGAGTTCTTGTTCGCTGGTCTTGGGTACGGTGCTGGGCTTTTTCTTTAGCACCCCAGGCCAATTCCGTTGCAGAACCCACCGCGATGTGCGGGTTTGGGCTCCTAGTGCCCGCCCAGCTTGGGGAATTTCTGCTGGTGCTTCTTGACCCAGGCGTCCACCGTGGGGTCGTCTTTGATGTCCTGCGCCAGCGCGCCGGCCTGCACATCTAGCGTGGTCGCATCGGGCGGCAGGCTCTGGTCGGTGGCCTCGACCTGCATGGTCAGCCGCTGAAGTCGCGCCCGCGCCGCGGTCAGCTGGCTCTCCATGATCTTTCTGGTCTCTTCGGTCAGGCGCAGCGAAGAGTTGGGCGCCGCCGCCGACTCCAGCTGACCGGCCAGCATCTGCACCTGGTTGGCGGCCTCGCTGCGCTCTGCCATCAGCGCCTCGCGCAGCCGTGCAGGGTAGAGACGCGCCCGGTTGCCGCGCACGCTGATCGCCACTTCAGACAAGTACTTGCCCTTGGTAAAGGCATCGACAAACTGGGTCTGCTTGCCCACCGTCACCGGCTGCATGGTCAGCTCGGCGTCCATCGATCCCAGCACCAGGTCAATGCCCGGCACCTGATTGGCCACGGCCTCAATGTCGGTCCGGCGCAGCTGGCTCAGCAGCACCACCAGATCGACGCCCTGCTGGCGCAGCTCTGGCACGACCTGCCGCGCCGCCGCCACCGGATCCTGAATCTGCAACCCTTGCTGAATCACCAGCTTGTCCAACTCCAGGGGCTGAGCGGTCAGGCCAAAGATGCCGATCTTGAGCGGCCCTACCTGGCGGACCACGTACGGCGCAAACGCGGCGCCGCCGGAGCTCTTCTCGCGGACATTGGCAGAGATCAGCTGCAGCTTGGCGTCCTTTGCAAAGCGGCGCAGGGGCCCGGTGCCAATAGCCAGCTCATGGGCTCCCACATTGAGGGCAAAATAGCCCATGTGCGCGTAGACTTTGGCAAACAGGGCGGTCCGCGCCTCGACCTCGCCGGGGCGCTCGCTGCCATTGGGGCTTGGCACCAGCAGGCCGCCGGCGTCGACCAGCAGGGCATGGCGGTAGCCGCGGCTGTGGTCCTTGTACCAAGTGGTTCGCCGGGCAAGACCGCCCAGCGGATTGTGCGCTCAACCGCAGGGGTCGATTTCGCCAATGACCCCGCTGGTCAACACCAAGTGTACCTGTTGCTCTGGTGCCACGGGCGGCAGCAGCACCTCGGCCGGCACCGCGGCGGTCGGCGCCTGAAAGGCATGGGTCGCCGCAGCGTGGGGCGTCGGCATGAATTCCGGCAGGGGCAGCTTGTCGGCCTCGGCCAGCAGGGCTTGGTGGGTGGCCTGCAGCGCTTGGACCTGCGACTGCGCGGGCGCCAATTGCGGCTTGGCTTGCACCGCCGGCGCCACGGTGGTGCGCTGGCAAGCAAGGCCGATCAGGGCAACCCCAAGGGTTGTCAGTAGAATCTTGTGGTTCATGGGCGCACTCCGGCGGGCAGGGGCAAGCCGCCAGGGCTGCCGGTCTGCCGCCACTCTACCCCAAGGGCGGGTAGCCAGAAGAGGAAAACTCACTGGGAACAAGCGGGCATCGCCCAGAGTTGGCCACTGGGCTTGGGCCCAAACGCTAGCAGGACCGCAGCCGGTGCGCAAACCGGCGACCCGCAGGTTGGGGCGGTCAGCCAGGCAAATCGACGGCGCCAGCAGACTGGGCTAGCCTTGCCGGCGCCAACGGCAGGGCCGACGGTCGCCTTTGGGTGTCTTTGGGTCTCTTTGGCTGAATTTGGGCAGAGGCAGGGGGATGGATGGCGACGATCATGGTCACGGGCGGCGCGGGCTTCATTGGCTCGCACAGCGTCGATCACCTGCTGGCGCTGGGCCACCAAGTCCGCGTGCTGGACGATTTCTCTAGCGGCCACGCGCACAACCTGCAGCCTCACCCGCAGCTGACGCTGATCCGCGGCGACGTGCGCGACCCCGCGGCGGTCGCTGAGGCCATGGCGCCGTGCAGTCGGGTGCTGCATCTGGCCGCGCAGGTCTTTGTCCCCGAGTCCATTGCCAACCCAGTGGCGTCGGCTTCGATCAACATCACTGGCTTTCTGCAGTTGATTGACGCGGCGCGCCGCCAAGGCCTGGAGCGGGTGGTCTATGCTTCTAGCGCCGCAGTCTACGGCACGGCGGGCAGCGAGCCGCTCACTGAAGCCAGCCCTACCCGCGCCGAGTCCCCCTATGGCCTGGAGAAATTGGTCAACGACCAGTACGCCGCCTTGTTCAGCCAGCTCTACGGCCAATCCCTTTGCGGCATGCGCTATTTCAACGTGTACGGCCCGCGCCAAGATCCGCGCTCGCCCTACTCTGGGGTCATCAGCAAGTTCCTGCAGCGGGCGGCTGCCGGCGAGGCGCTGACGGTCTTTGGCGACGGCCTGCAAACACGCGATTTTGTTTCTGTGTTTGACGTCGCCCGGGCCAACGCGGCCGCTCTGTTCAGCCCCGTCTCAGGGGTGGTCAACGTCGCCACCGGCAGCAGTGCCACCCTGCTTGAGCTGATAGCGGCCCTGGGCCAGGCCATCGGCCGGCCGCTGCGGGTGGATCACGCCCCCGGTCGCGCCGGCGAGGTCCGCCACAGCTCGGTACGCCCCCAGCGGCTGACCCAGGAGCTGGGCGTCGGCGACCTGATGGGCCTGCAGCAAGGACTGCGCCTGCTGATCTCCTGATGTGGGCTGTGGACACCGCACTGGTTGACCAACTGCCCTCTGGCGCTTAAGGTTTTGGGCCTTGCGCCGCCCCGCCTGCCGGCCGGAGAATCGATGATCGCCACAATTCTGACCACATCGGCGAAGCGCCGCCTGATCCTGGTGGGCGCGGTGGTGGCGGCGGTCTATGCGGCGACGTCGGGAGCGATGCTGATCAAGCCATCGCCGCACTTCCATTTTGTCGACATGGCCTGGAACTTGATGCACGGCCGCATGGACACGGACACCCCGCGCCGTTGGCCCAACCAGCCAGAAAAGCCAGGCGAGCCAAAGGGGCTGCAGCGTGCGGTCAACCGCCACCTGCTGGCGCCCGATGGCAAAAACGTGGGCTGGAATGACTGGGCGTCCTACCGGGTGCTGACCTTGAAAGGCGGCCAGGTGGTGCGCGGCGTGTTTCCGTGGAAGGACCAGACCGGGCCGCGCGCCAAGGAATTCCATACCCTAGAAGGGCCGTGGATGATCATCGACGTCGACAAGGAGCTCAAGACCGGCTGCAAGCCCGACCGACCGACCGAGCGCTGCGACGAAGTGGTCTACCAGGTGTCCTTTCCGCCGCTGCCCGCGGTGGTGATAATGCCGTTTGTGGCCATTTTTGGATATGATATCAATGACGTGCTGGTGACCCTGCTGTTTGCGGTGGCTTCGGCGGTGCTGTTTGCTGCTTGGCTGGAGCGGGCGGCGCGCAGCGGCCTGATCGCCACGTCAACGGGCGATCGGCTGTGGCTGGTGGCGCTGATGAGCTTTGGCACCGTGGCGTGGTACTGCTCGATCCGCGGCCAGGTGTGGTTTACGGCCCTGGTCATGGGGCTGACCCTGCACCTGCTCTACCTGTGGTGGGGAGAGGGCGCCAGGCGGCCCTTCTTGGCCGGCGTGGCCTTTGGCCTGGGCGTGGCGACCCGCACTCCGCTGCTGTTTGCCGGCGTCTTCCTACCCATGGAGGCCCTGTTTCCCAACGGCAGGCCGGCCTGGCGCGGCGAGCCCGGGCAATTGCGCAAGGCGCTAGGGCAGATCGCTTGGTTCGCCGTGCCCGCCGCCGCCATCGGCCTGGGGCTGGCGTGGTTCAACTGGGCCCGCTGGGGCAATCCCACCGAGTTTGGCCACCTGTACTTGCTGGAGGGGACCCGCGGCCCGACCCGCGACCACGGGCTGTTCAACACCATCTTTCTCAACAACAACTTGGCCGCAGCGCTGACCAACATGCCGCGGCTGCTGGCCCAAGCCCCCTACGTGTTGGTCACCCGCCACGGCCTTGGCTTGCTGGCCTCAACCCCGGCTCTGCTGGCGCTGCTGGGCAGCCCCAAGGTGGCCGCGCCAGACCCAGCGGATGCGCAAGCCGTGCAGGCCGCCCAGCGCCGCGCCGGACTGCAGCGCAGCATGCTCATTACCCTGGCGGCCGTGGCGATTCCGGGCCTGGTCTATCAAAACGACGGTTGGCAGCAGTTTGCCTACCGCTTCTCTATGGATTTCTTGCCGCCCCTGCTGGGCGTGCTGGCTCTGCGCCTGCAGCAGCTGAGCCGCGGCTGGAAGATCGCCATTGCCTTGTCCATCGTCGTGCAGCTGTTTGGCGCCATCACCTTTGGCCGCATGGAGCAATTCTACTACGACTAGCCAGGCCGCCACCGCCACCAGAAGCCCCTCTGCGCAGCGCTGCGCGGCCCGGTATCGCTTTGGGATGGGCCAGGTTGGCCTTGGCTGCTTGCATAACCGACCAAAACAGTCCGATCTTGGCCGCGGCGCCTGCTGCACGCCCTGGCGCCTGTGCTGGACAAAAGGCGCCGCCCGCTGCCGCAGCGATGTGCAAAACCGCAATCGACAGGAGTTCTAATGGCTGGTTCAGCCCGTGGTGAAGAAATCCCTATTGAGTCCCTGGATCAGTGCTTGCAGTGGGCCCAGTCCGGCGCCAAGCCTAGAGACTCTTTCAAGATCGGCACCGAATTTGAGCGCATCGCCGTGGGCCCTGACGGCCTGCCCCTGCCCTATGAAGGGGTGGCCAGCATCCGCTCGCTGCTGCAAGGACTGGCCGACCAGTTCAGCTGGACCCCGTTTCTGGAGCACGGCCGGCCGATAGCCCTGGCCCGCGACGGTGCTTCAGTGTCGCTGGAGCCGGCTGGCCAGTTTGAGCTGTCGGGCGCCGTACTGGCCACCGTCGACGAATTTCGCCAAGAGCTGACCAGCCACCTGCGCGAGACCGCGGCGATCGCCGACCCGCTGGGAATCCGCTTTGCCTGGGTGGGCCTCAACCCGCTGCAGACCGCCCACCAGACGCCGCAGATGCCCAAAGGTCGCTACGCCATCATGCGCGACTGGATGCCCAGAGTCGGCCACCACGGCCTGGACATGATGCACTTGACCTGTACCGTGCAGACCAACCTGGACTATGAGAGCGACGCCGACGCCGCCGAGCTGCTGCGGGCGGGCCATCTACTTTCGCCAGTGTTCTTGGGGCTCTTTGCCAACTCCCCATGGCGCCACGGCAAGGACACCGGCATGGCTACCTACCGCGGCCATCTGTGGCGCGACGTCGACCCGGCGCGCTGCGACACCCGCAAGCTGGCGTTTGAGCGCGGCACCACCCTGGCCGATCACGTGGCCTGGACGCTGGACGTGCCCATGTACTTTCTGAGCGGCACCGCCGCCGATGGCAGCGTCAGCTACCAAGGCCTGGACGGCAAGACGACCTTCCGCGACTTCTGGGAGCGCGGCATTGACGGCCGTCGCCCGACCCTGGCTGACTGGGAAGTTCACGTCTCTACTGTATTTCCCGATGTGCGGCTGAAGAAGTGGGTAGAAATTCGCCAAGCCGATGTGGTGCCGCCAGCAGCCTTGCCGGCGTTGCCAGCGCTGTGCAAGGGCTTGCTCTATGACCTGCCGGCCCGCCGCGCCGCGATGGCGCTGCTGGGCGACGGCGATGCCTTGATCGATCGCGAGGCGCTGCGCCAGGCGGCCTGCCAGCACGGCCTTGCCGGCGTGTCTGGAGGGCTGAGCGTGCGCGAGCTGGCCTCGGCATGCCTGGACCTGGCCCGCCAGGGCCTCGAGCGGCTGGCCAGGACCAGCGGCACGGACCACAATGCCGCATCTGCGCTGGACATTTTGAGCGAGATCGCCCGCGGCGACCGCCCCGAATTCTGGCAGGTCACCCGCCAGCGCCTGCTGGCCGGCGGTGCGTCGCTGTTGAGCGTGGCCGACCCAGCCCTGCCGCCAAGCTAGCTATCGAAGAGGCGAATTTAGCTGTCGGTACGCCTGGTTGGTATTCACCGACGTGGCGATCGGCGGGTGGGGCGACCTCTGCTCTCCTGCACCCCTGGCCGGCGCCCGCCAGCGCCGAACGGCAGGGCTGGCTACAATTCGAAAAACCGCCACGTTGACAGCGCGGCTCGCATCGTTTGGAGTAGGTCCATGCAAAGCTGCCTACGCGATCTGGACAATGACGGCCGCTGTACTGCACAAGGCGGTGTTGCAGGGCTGGCAGTGCTCCTGGCAGCTGCGATCTTGGCTTTGGCCGCCTCTGGCTGTGGCAAAGACCCACCGCTGGCCGCCCCCGCCATCGTGGTGCCGACCCTGCCGACGGCCACCGGTGCCCCAGCAGCGGTGCCGCAGATCAACGCGCCCATCGCCGATGAGGAAGAAGAACCAGCCCCGGCCGGGCCGGCGGTGGAAGTCAACGTAGCCGATTCGCCCAACCAACCGCTGGCGTACTACCGCGGCAACACCACCATCGGAGCCGCCCAGGCGCTGCAATGGTCGCGCAAGCCCGCCGCCAAGAAGGCGATTGTCGTTCGCGATGGCTTGGTAGCGCTGCGTGGCGACCTCAAGCCAGGCGAAGCGATCCAGGGGCCCGCGGTGGTGGCCGGCGAAGGGCCGTTGCTGGTGTCGATTGGCGCTGACTGGTGTGTACCTTGCAGCCATGAGCTGGCCGATGTGCTGGAATTGGCCAACAAGCTGCGTCCGGGCAAGGCCAAGACCGGCGAAGTGCGGCTGGTCATGGTCTTGGAGGGCACGCCGGACGAGTGGCCTCTTGCCGAGGTGCGCGATGGGCTTTTTGCCAAGCACGCCAAAGCCAAGAAGCTCAGCAGGCCGCTGGCCAAGCCACCGTGGGCCGAGTTCCGGGCTGACATTGAGTCCTCTTGGGGCGCGGCCATCGACCAGCTCGGCGTGCTTGGCGGCAGCAAGACGGCGCTGCCGATCAACTTGCTGCTCGACCGCTGCGGTCACGTCCAGGCCGCCGCCAGCGGGTCTCTCAATGCTGCAAAGAAGCAGGTATTTCTTGATCAGCTGGCGCGCCTGCAGGCTGCGAGCTGCTATCCGGCGCCCATGGCCATAGCCGCGCCAGCCCCGGTGCGCCCAGCAGCGCCGCGCAGCGGAGCCGACGCCCGCAGTGGCGACGGCAAGGCCCCGGCTGAGGCAGGTCCGGCCGGCGCCGAGCGCCCGGCGACCGAAGGCGCCCTGCCCGGCGATGCGATGCCAGCGGCCGGCGACGGGCCTGCAATTCCAGGGGGGCCCGACGGCGCCTCGGCAACTGGCGGTGAGACTGGGGCCGGCTCCGCCAAGCCGCTGTCGGCGCCCGCGGCCCCCAAACAAGCCGGTACCACCGCCCCAACCAGGCCTGGCGCTCCGGCGGTCAAGCCCGCTGGCGCCGCGACAGAAACAGGCAAATCGGGAGCTAAGGAGTAGCCGGCCATGCCAGGGTTTGCCCATCTATGCCCAGAGTGCCTGGACATTCCGACCGCGCAGTGCGGCTACCGCGGCTGTCCGCAGCGGGCCCTGCAGACGTCGGCAGTGCCGGCGCCGCGGCCGCCGCAGCCGCAAGGCGCTGGGGGCTACGGCGCCCAGGCTACCGCGGCGTCCGTGCCGGTGGTGCCTCTGCAAGCCTCGGCCAGCCACCGCGAAGGTGCGCTGATGGCCGACGCCACCCGCGCGGTCACGCTGCCAGCCGGTGCCTTGCCGCCCGCGCAGGCTCCCAGCGTCACAGCGGCGACCGCGGCCTACACCTCGCTGCCGGCTGCAGCCGACGCGCTGGCGACCCGCTTTGTCGACCCCGCTGCCCTGCCCAAAACCAGCGCCATGCCGTCGCCTTTGGTCCCTGAGCCGCCGCCCAGGCGGCCAGCGCAGCCGGCGGCGGAACATGGGAAGGACCAGCCTTGAGCCCAACACCACCGTCCAGCGCCGGCCCCATGATTCGCAGCGCCGTGCTAGCCGCCGCAGCTGTGGGTGCGCTGGTCGCCCCCGGCCTGCCTGCAGAATTGCGGGCCTTGCTGGCCATGGCGGTGGCGGGCGCCGCCGCGGCCTGGCTGGCCAGCGATGGCCGCAGTCGCTTGGATCCCGTCGAAAGCCGCTTTCAGCCACCTGATCCGGTAGCTCTTCTGCGCCCCGCCGCCGCACCGGCCCGCCCAAGCGCCGGCGCCGAAGCGGCGCCGCCAGCAGCCGCGGCTCCAGCGCCTGCGGCGATGCCCACCAGCTACGCGCCGACCCCAGCGACCCCGACCGCGGGGCCGGCCGCCTGGCAGGGCCAGCCCACGGCCACCGCCGTGGTGGCCGGCCACGGCCCCGGCGAGCCTGTTTACCTGGGGCCATCGGCCGACCCCGCCTTTCCAAGCTGGCAGCTGCACTGGCAGCTGCCGGATGGACGCACTGGCGTGGTGCCGCTGCCCCTGGGCGACCACATCACGCTGGGGCGCCAGCCAGACTGCCACGTGGTGGTGGCAATGGACGAAGTGAGTCGGGTGCATCTGCTGCTGCAGGTGGCGGCGGGTGGGGTCAGCGCCGCTGAGACGGGCTCTTCCAACGGCACCTGGCTGCGCAAGGGCGAGGGGATCTGGGCGCGGCTGACGCCGCAGCAACCCGTAAGCCTGGGCGCCTGGGACCAGTTGCGCATCGCCGAGCCGTGGGCCATCGTATTGACGTTGGAGCCCGCCGGTCGCGGCTGACGGCCGGACCAGGCAGCACAGATTACTTTGGAGTTCAAAGATGTTGGCTGGCAGAGACCGTCAAGATGGCAAGCCGCGGCGACCGCCGCCGCGCTGGCGGTGGCTGGCCGTGCTGGCCGGCTTGAGCGCTCTGCTGGCCCTGGGTGCCGCCGCCCCCGCCAAAGCCAAGCCAGCTGCGGCCGACGCGCCGGCTGGTGGCCCCGCCAAGCCCGCCGGATCCAAGCGCAATTGGCAGCCGATCTCGCTGAGCGGCCTGGGGCGCTGCCAGCACACCACGCTGAACTGGGGCATCGCGCTAACAGTCACCGACACCTCCAGCGGGCGCCGGCTGACCCGCGCAGAGATCGAGTCTGAGCAGGTGCGCATCCAGCTGTATTCTGGGGCCACGCCTCTGGAAATGAAGCTAGACGGCGATAGCTTTCAGCTGGATTGGCGCACCCAGGACCAGCCCGGCCCCGTCAAGGTCCACGCGCGGATCGCCTCGCCGACCCAGACCGTCGATGGCCCCGACCACGAGATCTTCTTCTATTCTGAGGCACGGGTGCAGCTGCTGGCCCAGACCGCCGTAGG
>CAIXGW010000073.1 GCA_903919145.1 uncultured Myxococcales bacterium | reverse complement strand
ATCATCTCTGGCGTCAGGGCGATGCCGGCCGGGCAGCCGTCAATAACGCAGCCGACCGCTGGGCCATGGGACTCGCCAAACGTGGTCATCCGCAGTGTCTGTCCCAAGGTATTTCCGGCCATGGGGCTCCTGTGGCGGGCCGGCGGCTCCGGCGGTGAGGGGCTAGTGCCAGAGATCGGCGTCTTCACTTCCGATAGTTCTTGCGCGACTGGAAAACGCAAATGGGCGGGGAGCCTGTCGGGGACTATCCCAACACGCTCTAGTACAGCTGCTCCAGCTTGGCCCCAGCGTAATAGTGAAGCAGGATCGCCCGGTAGTCTTGCCCGGCCTTGGCCCGCGCCACCGCGCCCGTCTGATCCATGCCCACGCCGTGGCCAAAGCCGGCCCCGCTGAACACCCAGCTCTGCGGCGCGCCGTCTTTGCCTTCTGGCCCGGCCTTGATCAGCACCAGAGACGAGCGCAGCCCCTTGGGCCCGTGAGAGCCGCCCAGGGCGTCGCGGATGCGCAGTTCGCCGTCCACGACCTTGCGGGTACCACCTGTGCCTTGGATTTCCAGGCTAATCGCCCGGCCAGAGACGCCGCGCTTTAGGACCTTGAGGCCAACGACCGCGCCTTCCCAGCCAAAGCGCTTTAGCTGGCTCTGCAGCTCCTGGGCGCTGCGCTCGGTGCGCCAGCGGCAGGCTTCGGCGTTCAGGCCAGAGGCGGCGGCCCAGGATTCGTCTTTGCTGTTCAAGAGCTTGGCCACGGCTTCGTCGGTCGCGCCGCCCTGCAGAGGGCTGTCGCCGCGCACCAGGTCGGGGCGACCGCGCAGGGCTGGCTGGGGGCGGCCGGGCCAGGCGTTTTCATTGGCTTCGGTGTGGCCCCCCGAGACGGCGTGGTAGTAGGCGTCCACCAGGCGCCCTTCGGGGTCGACCATCACCACGCCGCGGGTGTCGCGCACGGCGGCGGCGATGCGCGGGCTGACCCGCTCAAGACCGCGAAAGGCCTGGCAATGGACCTCCGAGCAAATGGCAAACGGGTCGGTGGCGTGGCGGGTGCCGACCTTGGCCAGCATGTCGGTGCGCGCCGCCACCGCCTGGGCCCGCAGCGCCGCGTCGGGAGCGGAGTGAAAAATCTCAGACGCCACAACGCCTTCTAGGATTCCCTCGATCTCGGCTTCGTTGACGACTTCCAGGCCGTGCTGACCGGCGACCACGTAGATGCGCCCCGGCAGTTCCAGCTCGCTGCGCCCGCCGCCGCGCGAACCGACCACTTGCAGTGCCGTCGGCTGAGCGCCCTGTGCGCCCTCTTTGCCCCCCTCTTTGCCCTGTCCGCCGTCTTTGCCCTGTCCGCGGCCCAGCGCCTCAAACCACAGCACGTCGCGGGCATGCACCTCAAAAGACGAACCGCCCTTTTCGCGCACCACCAGCGCCGCCGCCGCCGGGGTCTCTACTACCACGTGCAAGCCGGGCTCTTCGCCGCCCAGCGCTTCGCTGAATTGCTGAGCCAGCTCTTTGGCTTTGGCCGCAGCGGCCTTGTCATCGGCAAAGCCCTGATCCAGGCACAGCAGGGTCTGGCGGGTGTCAAACATCCGCCCGGCCAGGCTGTAGCTGGTGCCGCTGCCCTTGGTCAAGACCGCCACGCCCAGGTCTTTCCAGCGCTGCTTGGCGGCGCGCAGCGCGTCAAAATCCCAAGACGGCGCGCGGGCAAGCACCACAAAATGGCGGTAGACCCCAGCTTGGCGCTCGGTCGCCACCACCTCTACCACTTTGCCTGGCGGCAGCCGCACATCGACCTGGCCGTCGCTGGTGCCCAGGATCCGCAGGCCGCTTGGGGCGCTGACCTCCAGCTTCTCTTGGCGGGCCAGCACGCTGAGCGGCAGCAGCGGCCGGCCACCGGCGCCCACCCGCAGCACTTCGCGGTACAGGGTCGCGGTGCGGTCGCTCTGGCCCTGGTCGTCCTCTGCGGACGCCGGCGCAGTCAGTCCGGTCAGGCCGGTCAGGGCCAGGCCGGCAACCGTTAGGCTGGTGGTCAGGCGAAAACGGCCAAAAATGCCAAGGGCCATGGGTTACTCCGCGGTCGCCAAGCGCTGCCGGCGGGCACCCTGGGTCTTGAGGATCTCTACCATCTGCTGCACGTTGTGGTGCCACTCAAAGTGCTGGGCGATCCACGCCCGACCGCGCAGGCCCATGCTGCGGCGCAGCGCGGGATAGGTCGCCAGCTCGACAATCGCGGCCCGCAGCGCCTCTGGCTGCGACGGCGGGACCAGCACCCCCGTGTCGCCGCTGCGCACCAGCGAGCCCACGCCGCCAACCGCGCTGGCAATCACCGGCACCTCGCAGGACAGGGCTTCGGCCGCGGCCACGCCAAAGGATTCCTGGGTGCTGTTGAGGATGTAGACGTCGATCTCTTGGTACAGCCGCGGCATCGCATCGACCGTCAAGCGGCCGCGATGGCGGATCGCTTGGGCGACGTGCGGATGGGCGCTGAGAAAGGCCTGCACAGCGCCATCGTCCAGGCCATCGCGGCCGCAAAACAGCAGCTCCAGGGCCATGCCGCTGCGGATCAGCGGCTCTACGGCGCGCAGCAGGTCCAGGCGGCCGTAGATCGGGTCGTCTCCCTTGAAGTGGCCCAGGCGCAGCGGTCCTCCAGGCGGGCGCACCCCCTCTGCGGGCACAAACACGCTGGTCTCTACGCCAAAGGGCACAATCGCGGTCTTGCGCTCCAGATCGGGATGGTAGGCGGCGATCACATCGGCCAGCGGCTGGGCGGCGGCGGTAATGGCATCGGCGCGCAGCAGCAGGGCGGTGCGAATGGCCCGCTGGTGCCACAGCTCTGGCGTTACCACCGACTGGCGCACGTCGCTGCCCATCACCGTGAGCACAAAGGGATAGTGCGGCTCCAAAGACAGCAGCGAGCTGGGGGTGGCAAACAGCCACTGCATGTAGATGACGTCGGGGTCGATGTCGCGAAAGGCCTGCTGCCAGTGCACCGTGGGCGTCAGGACCGGGATGCGCCCCTTGGGCATGGCAATCGGGTGGACGGGAACCCCGCCCAAGCGGTAGTCCTCTGGCCCGTCGATGCAGACCACATGGATCTCCAAGCCCTCTGCCACCAGCGCCCGCACCCAGCGGGTCGTGTGGTGATTGGGGGCAAACGCCACCATGGCGACTCGCAGCGGCCGGTCTGGCACGGGACCTCTCAGCCGGGCGCAGTGCCGCGGCAAGGCCTGCATCATGGCCCAAGGCCAGGGCACACTCAAGGTGGGCCGCTGCAAACGCCGCACCAGCACCCCAGCGCCCTTGCCCTTGGCAGCCAGCGCCACCGCGTATAGGCTCTTGCGCCGCAGCGGCTGGCCCCTTAGCCGCCAAAGGACCCGACCATGGCCTGGAACGCAGAAACCGCCGACGCAGAGCTGGTGCAGGCCGCCCAAGGGGGCGATCAGCGGGCCCTACAGGTACTGCTGGCCAAGCACGCGCCGCGGATCGGCCGCTT
>CAIXGW010000072.1 GCA_903919145.1 uncultured Myxococcales bacterium | reverse complement strand
GAGCCGATGCTGCGGCGCCTGAAGATCCTGGCTTCTGCGGCGGCGGGCAGCGAAGTGCAGCTGCTGCTGGTCGATGACTGTGGCGGTGTCGGCGCCCAGGGGCTGCAATTGCCGCGGCAGGTGGCGGTGCTGCCGACGCTGGAGCTCAACGCCGGCTTGTTGGCGCTGCGGGCGGTGCTAGGTGGACTGGCCATCGGTCGGCCTGCTGGTTCAAAAGCCAAGGAGACACAAGAGCTTGACAAAGCCCTGGGGGATGCGCGGGCCCAGGATCAGGCGCTGCTGCTGGCCGAGCTGGAGCGCAGCTGGCCCGGAGCCTGGCCGCTGTGGCAGGAGCTGGTGGCGGCGCTGGACGGCCAGGAGCCCGAGCGCGCCGGCCAGTGGCTGTGGGGGCGGCAGCTGCCGTCTGCGCAGCAGGCCGAAGGCGCGATGCAGCCGGGGCAGGGCGGCGAACTGCAGCAGGCCGTGACGACCGAGGTGCGCAGCCGGCCGCGGCCGCCACCGACGCGGCGCAAGGTGCTCAAAGAACACCGCCAGGCTGAGAATCCGGTGACGCACTCGTTTGAAAAGGTTCACACGGCTGAGGATTATCAGGGCGGGCAAAAGCGCGCCGACGGCGCCGATGAAGTGCGCGACCACCAAGCGGCCCTGGACGAGCTTGACCTGGACCAGGTGGTGCTGAGCGCCACGCCGACGGCAGCCATCTACCACGCTGAGCTGGGCTGGCGCCAAGACGGTGCCGCGGCCGAGCAGCCCCAGCCAGAGCGCGAGCTCAGCTATGACGAGTGGGACGGCGGCAAACAGCGCTACTTGAGTGGCTGGTGCAGCCTGACCGAGTCGCGGCCCCAGCCAGCGGTGGCGGCGGGCAAAGCGCTGCTGGCGCGGGTTCGCCACCAACACCGCAAAGCGATTGGTCAAGTCCGCGCCGAGCTGGCCAAGCAGCAGCAGGCGCTGCGCTGGCAGGGGCGCCAGCTGGACGGACCCGAGGTGGATCTGGACGCGCTGGTCGACCGCCAAAGTGCGCTGCGCGGCGGCCACGACGGCGGCGACCGCCTGTACCTGGCGCGGCGAAGAAAGGGCCACGATGTTGCGGTGATGCTGCTGCTGGACGGCTCGATGTCGACCGATAGCTGGGTGGCCAACCGGCGCGTGCTGGACGTCGAGCGCGATGCTGCCGTGGTGCTGGCCGAAGCCCTGGACGAGGTGCAGGTCGAAATTTCCGTAGCGGCTTTCCACAGTTTTAGTCGCAGCGACTGTCGCTTTGAGCTGTGCAAAGCGGCCGACGAGTCGTGGGCCGACGGCCTGGGCCGGCTGGCGGCGCTGCAACCGGCGGGTTACACCCGGGTGGGGCCTGCGCTGCGCCACGCTACCGCGCTGCTAGAGAAGTCCAAGGCCCAGCGCAAGCTGCTGATCCTGCTAACGGACGGCAAGCCATCGGACACGGATCGCTATGAAGGTCGTTGGGGGCAGGGCGACGTGCGCCAGGCGATTCGCGAAGCGCGGCAGCGGCGGGTCAAGGTGTTTGCGCTGTCGGTCGATCCGCGTTCGCGGGCTCACCTGCCCGGCATGTTTGGCAGCCAGGGCTATGCCGGGCTGCAAGAG
>CAIXGW010000071.1 GCA_903919145.1 uncultured Myxococcales bacterium | reverse complement strand
GTGCCGTCGCAGGGGGCCTTGAGGGTGTGCTCCATCTTCATGGCCTCGACCACCACCATCGCCTGACCTTTATGAACCAGATCGCCAACTTGCACCGAAAGGACCACCACCCGACCGGTCATCGGCGAGCGGACCGCCGTCTCAGCGCTGGCTCCGGCCTTGCGCTGGGCTTCTACGCGCCTCCAGCGGGTGGTCTGGACCTGGCTGGGCTGGGCGCCGGCCACCGTGACCCAGGCCATGTCTTTGTCGATGCTGAGGCGCACGTTGCGGGTAATGCCGCCCTGCTCTACCAGCCAGTCGCCGGTGGGGGCCTGGCGCAGGGTGGCGGTGGTGGTGCGGTCGCCGCTGTCTTCAGCCAAGCTCAAGCGCAGCGCGTCGCCGGCGGCCTGGGCGGTGGTAACGACCTGGCGACCCAGGTGCGATGCAAACAGCCGCTTCATGCAACCCCCTTGGCACCCAGGCGAAAGCCGCCAAGCCCATCCCACACGTCGGCCGTCCTGGCTGGGCCCGCGCCAGGTCGGGCAGAGCCGCCAGAGCTGCCAACCTGCGCCAGCGGCCCACCGGGCCCCGCCGCCGCCAAAGCGTGCAGCACCAGATCGGCCACCTCGTCGCCGGCCCCGGGGGCTTCCTGGCCCCAGTGCGCGTCCATCCAGCCGGTGTGGAACTGGCTGGTGCGGAACTCTTCTGTCTGCAACAGCGCGGCCAGCATGGGCAAGTTGGTCACCACGCCGTGGACCACGGTCTCAGCCAGCGCGGCCAGCATGCGATCGGTCGCCTCTTGCCGGTTGCGCCCCCAGGCAATCATCTTGGCCAGCATGGGGTCGTAGTGCATCGACACGGTGTCGCCACTCTGGAACCCCGCATCCACGCGCACAAAAGGCGCATCGGGCCACTCTACCCGCAGCAGCCGGCCGGTCTGAGGCAGATAGCCCGTGGCGGGATCTTCTGCATACACGCGCACTTCAATGGCATGGCCGCGCTGCGACAGCGGCTCGCCCAAGATGTCGGCCAGGTGTTCGCCGCGCGCTACCCTTAGCTGCGCCACGACCAGATCCAGCCCCAAGACGACCTCGCTGACCGGGTGCTCGACCTGCAAGCGCGTGTTCATCTCCAAGAAGTAGTGCTGCCGCGATCGCGGGTCGAACAGAAACTCGACGGTGCCCGCGCCTTCATAGCCAACCTGGGCGGCAAAGGCGCGCCCCGACTCGCAGATCACCCGGCGCTCCTCCGCCGTCAGCAGCGGACAGGGCGACTCCTCAATGACTTTTTGGTGGCGGCGCTGCAGCGAACAGTCGCGCTCAAAGCAGTGCACCACCGCGCCGTGGCGATCGGCCAGCACCTGCACTTCCACGTGGCGGGCGTGCTCGACGTAGCGCTCGACAAACAGCCGGTCGCTGGTAAAGGCCGCACTGGCGATCCGCCGCGCCGCCGCCACTGCGGCCGGCAGATCCTCTGGCCGGTCGACGCGCTGCATTCCCTTGCCGCCGCCGCCGTCTTGGGGCTTGACCAGCAGCGGGTAGCCAATGCGCTCGCCCAGCTGGGCCAGCGCCGCCGGACTGTCGTCTTCTACGATCGCCGAGGGGGCCGTGGGCACGCCCGCCGCCTGGGCGACCGCCTTGGCCGCCGTCTTGGACTGGATGGGCGCGATTGCCGCAGCCGGCGGGCCGATCCAGGTCAACCCCGCGGCTTCTACTGCGTGCATGAATTCGACGTTTTCGCTTAGGAAGCCGTAGCCCGGGTGCACCGCATCGGCACCGGTCAGCTTGGCCGCCTGCAGAATCGCCGGGATGTTCAGGTAGGACTTGGCGCTCTCTGGCGGGCCCACGCACACGGCTTCGTCGGCCGCGCGCACGTGCCGCGCCAGCTCATCGGCCGCGGAGTACACGGCCACCGAAGCCACGCCCAACACCCGGCAGCCGCGGGCGATCCGCGTGGCAATCTCGCCGCGGTTGGCAATCAGGACTTTGCGCATGAGCGCCCTTTGCGGGCCCATCTGCGGGCCGGTGAGCAATGGGGACGGCAGACCACCGACCCGATCCAGTTCATTGGCTGCGCCTGGCGTCGGCCGCTACTCTGGCACCCAGCTGGGGCGGCGCTTCTCCAGAAAGGCCATCATCCCCTCTTGCGCCTCGGCCGAAGTGCGGCGGTCGGCGATGAGCTCGGCAGTCTGGGCTGCCACTTCTTCTACCGGCCGAAACGCCACCAATTCGACCAGCTGCTTGCATGCCAGCAGCGCCGCTGGGCCGCCCAACACCAGCTGGCCGACCACTTCGGCCACTTTGGCGTCCAGCTGGTCGGCCGCCACCACGTGGTGCACCAGCCCCAGCCGCAAAGCCCTGGCAGCGTCGATGTTTTCGCCCGTCATGAACAGACCGCGCGCCTGGCTCGGGCCCATGCGCTCGACCACAAAGGGGCTGATGACGCCGGGCAGCAGGCCCAGCCGCACTTCGGTCAGCGCAAAGCTGGCGCGGTCGCTGGCCACGGCAATGTCGACCGCAGCGGCCAGCCCGACGCCACCGCCGCGCGCCGCCCCTTGAATGCGCCCGACAACCGGCTTGGGCGAGCGGGCAATGCGGTGAAAGACCCCGCCCAACTCCTTGGCGCTGGCCAGGTTTTCCTCTCTGCCGGCCCCGGCGTAAGAGGCCATCCAGGCCAGGTCGGCGCCAGCGCAGAAGGTGTCTCCCTCTGCTTCCAGCACAATGACCCGGCAGGCTGGATCGACGGCCCAAGCGGCCAACAGCCGATCGATCTCCGCCAACATCTCGCCGTTAAAGGCATTCTTCTTTTCAGGCCGGGCCAGGACAATGCGCCCGACCCCGCCCTGCAGGTGGCTGCGAATCATCAGGACCTCCAGCGGCTACATGCGGAAAACGCCGGTCTTCCATTCTGGAATCGGCGCGTTGTAGCAGGCCGAGAGCGCAAGGCCCAGAGCGTCGCGGGTCTGGGTCATCTCGATGATGCCGTCATCCCACAGGCGCGCGGTTCCGTAGTACGGATTGCCCTCGCTCTCGTATTTCTCCAGGATCGGCGCGCGGATCGCCTGCTCTTCGGCGGCCGTCAGCTCGCGGCCCTCTTTGGCCAGCTGCTCGCGCTTGACCTGAACCATCACCGAGGCCGCCTGCTCGCCGCCCATGACGCTGACGCGCGCGTTGGGCCAGGTAAACAAGAAGCGCGGCTGGTAGGCCCGCCCGCACATGCCGTAGTTGCCGGCCCCGTAAGAACCGCCAATGACCACCGTGATCTTGGGCACATTGGCAGTGGCCACCGCGTGCACCAGCTTGGCGCCGTCTTTGGCGATGCCGCCGTGCTCTGCCTTGGAGCCCACCATGAATCCGGTGATGTTCTGCAAGAAAATGAGGGGGGTGCGGCGGGTACAGCACAGCTCGATAAAGTGGGTAGCCTTCAGGGCACTCTCGCTGAACAGCACGCCGTTGTTGGCAAGGATCCCCACTGGCATGCCGTGGATTCGCGCAAAGCCACAGACGATCTGCGTGCCGTAGCGCGGCTTGAACTCGTGCATGCGCGAGCCGTCTACCACGCGCGCGATCACCTCTCGCACGTCATAGGGGGTGCGCAGATCTGCCGGCACAACTCCATACAACTCTTCTGGATCTGCGGCTGGCGCCTCGCTTGGCTCAAACACGCCCTCGGCCGCCTTGGCGCGGTTGAGGGTAGAGACGGCGGTGCGGGCCAGCTGCAGCGCGTGCAGGTCATCGTCAGCCAGGTGGTCCGCCACGCCAGAGATGCGGGTGTGCACGTCGCCGCCGCCCAGGGCTTCGGCGGAAATCTCTTCGCCGGTAGCGGCTTTGACCAGGGGCGGCCCGGCCAGGTAGATGGTGCCGCGGCCCTTGACGATGATCGCCTCGTCAGCCATCGCCGGCACGTAAGCGCCGCCAGCTGTACACATGCCCAGCACCACGGCGATCTGCGGAATCCCGGCCGCGGACAGCCGCGCTTCGTTATAGAAGATCCGCCCAAAGTGATCGCGGTCTGGAAAGACCTCAGCCTGCAGGGGCAAAAAGGCCCCGCCCGAGTCCACCAGGTAAATGCACGGCAGCCGGTTCTCTGCGGCAATCTCCTGGGCGCGCAAGTGCTTCTTGACCGTCAGCGGATAGTAGCTGCCGCCTTTGACGGTGGCGTCATTGGCGACGATCATCACCTCGCGGCCGCTGACCCGGCCAATCCCGGCGACCACGCCAGCGCTGTGGGCCTCGCCATCGTAGATGCCGTAGGCGGCAAGCGGCGCCACCTCCAAGAACGGACTGCCGGGATCCAGCAGCGCGTCCACGCGGTCGCGGGCCAGCAGGGCTCCGCGCTCGGTGTGGCGGCGCCGGGCAGGCGCTGGGCCTCCCTGGCGGACGGCGGCAAGGCGCTGGCGCAGTTCTTCATGCAAGCGCCGGTGATGGGCGGCGTTGGCGGTGAAGGTGGGGGTATGTAGCTCGGCGTTGGTTTCGATGCGGTCCATGGGCAGCTTCTACCATGGCTGCCGCCGCCTTCCAAGGCGCGCGCGCAGACAACGCCAGAGATCGCGCTGGGCCGTGGGCGGGCTGGGTTGCGGCCCCTTGGCGCCGGCGCGGCCTCAACAGAGTTTTCGCCAAGTTGTGTGGCTGCCGCCGCGAGCTCGGACCGACCGGGCGATTGCGCTGGTGGTCATTTGCTGCCAGAATTCTGCCGCCTCGGCCTACACGTGTGGGACCGCTTGGCGCCGATCAGCCGCAAACTGCCAACTATTTCAGGCACCCTACCTACCCGTGGAGGCTCCAATGGAACTCAGCAACGCTATCGCCCTGGTCACCGGCGCCGCCTCAGGTCTGGGACGCGCCACGGCCATGCGCCTGGCCCACAAGGGCGCCAAAGTCGTGGTCTGCGATCTGCCTTCCAGCCACGGTGCCTCCGTTGCTGCCGAGATCGGTGGCCACGCGCTGTTTGCCGGCTGCGATGTCACCAATGAGACCGACGTCAACGCCGCCCTGGACGCCGCCGAGCGCCACTTTGGCGGTCCCGTCAACGTGGTGGTCAACTGCGCCGGCGTGGCCGTGGCCAAGCGCACGGTCAGCAAGTCGGGCCCCCACGATCTCGCCTCCTTCAGCAAGCTGCTGCACGTCAATGTGGGAGGCACTTTCAACGTCATCCGCCTGGTCGCGACCCGCCTGGCTGCCACTGAGCCCGGCGTCGACGGCGAGCGCGGCGTCATCGTCAACACCGCCAGCGTTGCCGCCTATGACGGCCAGATCGGCCAAGCCGCTTATGCCGCGTCCAAAGGCGCCATTGTCGGCATGACGTTGCCCATTGCCCGCGACCTCTCGTCGTTTGGCATCCGCGTCTGCACCATCGCCCCCGGGCTGTTCAAGACCCCGATGCTTGCCGCGCTGCCTGACCAGGTGCAAAACGAGCTGGGCAAGTCCGTGCCGTTTCCCAGCCGCCTGGGCGATCCAGACGAGTATGCCCAGCTCGCCGAGCACATCATCACCAACCGCATGCTCAACGGCGAAGTCATCCGCCTGGATGGCGCGCTGCGGATGCCGCCCAAGTAGCGGGTCAGGCAGCCACCTGGGAGCCTGTCTGGATCATCCCCAACAGGCTCCGCGCCACTTTGCGTTTTTTCGGTCGGGCCAGAAACACCACAACAGACGGCAGATCGGCAAGGCACCGCGACTCGGCTGTGCAGGGTTAGCCACGTCGCAGCGCCTGCCGGCAGCGCCCTGTCAAGAAAAAATGCCTTTGCCGGCAAAAAATGACCTTCCCAGCCCAGTTGCGCTGTGATAATCTACGAAGCGCCTTCGGACAAGGTGTTTGTACGTTGGGCTTGGTTGGCAGGCATGGCGCCGGCCACCGCAGGTAGAGCGTCGGCAGATTAGGGTGAGAAACGCGATGGGTAAGAAGCTTTTTGTGGGCGGTCTGAGTTGGAATACGGAAGATGCATCTCTCCGCGCAGCGTTTGAGCGCTTCGGAGTGGTGACGGACGCCAAGGTGATCAAGGATCGTGAGACCAACCGCTCGCGCGGCTTCGGCTTCGTGACGATGGCTGACGACGAAGCTGCCAAGGCAGCGGTGACCGGCATGGACGGCGTGGCCCTAGACGGCCGCACGGTCAAGGTCAGCGAGGCTCAAGAGCGTCCGCCCCGCACCGGCGGGTTTGGCGGTGGCGCTGGCGGCGGTGGCGCGGGCGGCGGCTACGGCGGTGGCGCTGGTGCTGGCGGCGGTGGCTACGGTGGCGGCGGCGCAGGTCGCAGCTTTGGTGGCGGCGGCGCTGGCGCGGGCGGCGGCGGCTACGGCGGTGGTGCTGGTGGCGGCGCGGGCGGCGGCTTCGGCGGCGGCGGCGGTGATCGCGGCTTCGGCGGCGGCAACGGCGGCGGCGGCTACGGTGGTGGCGGC
>CAIXGW010000070.1 GCA_903919145.1 uncultured Myxococcales bacterium | reverse complement strand
GATGCGAGGCGGTCTGCCCCTGGCTGTTGACTCGCCCTGCTAGCGCCCATCGGCCATCTCATTGAGCATGTGCTGCATCAGCGCCAAGTCCACCAGACCGTAGCTGAACACCGCCAACACCAGGCAAAGCAGAGGAAAGTTCTCGTCAATCCTCTTGCCGCGCTGCGCCGCCGCTTCATTGAGCAGCTTGGCCCACTGATAGGACACGTAGAAGTACCAGATGCCGCAGGTGACGATGCTCAGCAGCAGGTCGGTCAGCGGCTTGGGCTGGTCGTCGCCGCGGGCCTGGGCAATGTCGTTGCCGACGTTGTACATCCAAACAAACTTGTAGATGCCGCAGGTGATGACCGTCAGCAACACCATCTTGACCAGATCGCGCTTTTCCACTTGCAGGTTCTGCACCGTACCCCCCTTTGCGGCCATTGACGGCCCATCCGCTGAAACTCTCAGTAGCTGGCCACGGTCCTGGCGCGGCGCAGGCCACCCCGCGGTCGCTCCAGGCCCTTGGCGTGGCGCTCCTGCACCGGTCCGCCCAGCGTCTCCAAGCGCAGCGCAGCGATCGCCACCTGCGCTTCCGCCGGCAGATCGCAGGCGTCATCGCCGCAGTGAAAGCGCACATGCATGTGGTCGTCGTGGCCGCTCAGGTGGCGGATCGGTGTAGAGCGGGCCTGGTCGATCGGCCGCGGGTACTGAATCAGCTTGGCCGCCGAGTCCGCCGTCTCGCCTGCCCTAAGGGCCGCTTCCAACAGCGCCGGCTGCAAATCGTAATGGATAAACGCATATTGCAGGCGACCGGTGGCCAGCAAGGCGCGCAAGAACTGCCAGGTGCGATCGCCGTCGATGGTCTGCGCCGTGGCGTCGGCCAGCACCCGCGGCTCGTAGCCACCGCGGAAGTAAAAGCCAATGTCGGCATCCAAGCCGCCGCGGTGACTCTTGTGCGGGGGCAGGCAGCCGCCGCCGTCCTTAGACAGGTCGCCGACCATGATCGACACGCCCTGCGGGCTGGTGGCCTGTACCGCTGCAGCGGCGGCGCGGATCGTCTGCACCAGCATCGGCTTGCCATAGGCCAGGTGGGGGCGGCGCAACTTGAAGATCGCTGGCTCCTCGATCAGCTGCACGCCGCCGCTCAAGACCACCCCGTCATGCGGCGACTTGGCCACCAGGTATCTGGCGCCGCCCTTGAGCTTTTTGGTCTTGTCAGCCAAGTCATTGTAGCTGCGCACCGCCGACTCGGTGGTCCCGTAGCGCTTGGCAAACCGGGCTACCGCCTCGTTTTTCTTGGCCCGTCCGTAGCGGCGGCCACACGCATCGGTGCTGCTACGGGCAGCCTGGGCGCGAAAATTCTTGCAGACAGCCGTCTTGCGAGCCGCCGCGGTGCTGCAGCGCTTTTCAAGCTTGGCGTCGGCGGCGTCCTGCGTTTGATCGGCCTTTTCGGCCGCCAGCGCCTTGCACGCCTTGGTCTTGGCGGCCTTCTTGCCAGCGCATGCCTTGCGCAGCGCCGCCAGCGCCTTGTCTTGCTTGAGCTTTTCAGCTCTGCTCAGCGGTTTTTCTTCGCCGCCGGGCCGGCCGGCCTTGGCCGCTGGGCTCTTGCCGGCCTTGCCCACAGCGGCCTTTCCCCGACCTGCGCCGCCTCTGCCACTTTTGGCGGAGCCCGGCTTGGCAGCGCCAGGCTTGGACTTGCCCGGCTTGGCGGTCGGCAGGCTGGCCCGCTTGGCCCCAGACTTTTCAAGCGCTTGCCCAGCCCGCGGCCGCGCGTCCGCCGCAGGGGGCGCCGCAGTGACGGCCACGGCCAGGGCCAGCACCCACGCAAACCCCAACACTGGCAGCCTCTGCTTCATCGGGCGGAGCGTCGCAAAGGCGGGCCCCGCTGTAAAGCTCTGGGCCCCCTGCCCTGCGCCGAGGCGCGGCCGGCGATTTGACAGCGGCGCGCAGTTCTTTCATTCTACGCCTCGCTTGGTGAGCCGCAGCGCGGCAAGCTGGCGAAGCCGGAGTGGTGGAATGGTAGACGCGGCGGACTCAAAATCCGTTGAGCTTAACGCTCATGTGGGTTCAAGTCCCACCTCCGGCACCCCTTGAACATCCCAAAGCGCCGATCACCTTGGAAAAGTCGCTGATGAGCGCTTTACCGGTGCTTCGGCTGCGGGCTTTGACCGCATGGGCGCCGACCCTGACCTTGCCGACCCTGACCTTGCCGACCCTGACCTTGCCGGTCGTGACGTTGCCGGTCGTAACGTTGCCGGTCAGGGCGTTGTCTGTCACAGCCAAGCTGGTCCTAGCGATGGTAGCGGCGACGGCGCTTGGCAGCCGCGGCTGGGCTCAAGAAGCCCTGCCCAGCCCCTCTGTAGATTCCGCCAGCCCTTCTGCCTCGTCACCCGCAGCGCTGACTGTGGACTGCGAGATTCGCTTGCGCGGCACAGAGGGCAGAAACCTCGACTCCCTAGAAGCCGGCCTGGCCTCTCGCTCTCGCGGCTGGTTCCAGCGATCGCGGCTGCGCGCCACCTTGGCCCGCTCCAACCTGCAAGGCGTGGTCCAGGTCCAGTCCGCGGGCGCGCTGGGAGCTGCGGCACCCGGCGCAGACCCGATGCCCCTGGGTCTGCAGACCGGCTATGCCCAGATCCAGCTGCCCTGGCTGAGCGATGCGTGGCTGCGCGGCGGTCGCCAGCCCATGGAGTACGGCGCGGGACGCCAGGTCGGCCTGTACGATTTTGACAGCGTCGGTCAGGCATTTGACGGCCTGCGCGCCCACATGGCTCGGCAAGACTGGCTGGAGGTAGACGTCTTTGCCCTCAAGCTGCGGCGCACGCCCGGTCAGCAGGACCAAGATCGGGCCCTGACCGGCGCCTATCTGGTCGGCCGTCCGCGCGACAGCGTGCGCGCTGACCTGTACTTTTTTTACCTGAGCGATCGATCGGGCCAGGAAGCCGTGCGCCTGCTGACCATGGGGGCGCGAGCCGTGGCCGCGCCGCTGGCGTGGTTTGAGGCCGAGGGCGAGGTCGCCGTCCAGAGCGGTTCTCTGGGCCTGGTCACTGCCGTAGAGCCGCAGTCGCAGCTCTCTTGGATGGCCGCGGGTCAGCTGCAGCTGCGCCACGGCCAGACGGCGCCGATGCGCTGGACGGCCTTTGCCCACCACTTTGCCGGCGACGCCAAACCCGATGACAAGATCCGCACCGCTTGGCGGCCTCTGTATCCCTCTAGAGACCAAGTAGTTGGCCTGATGCAGCTGTTCCAGCCCAGCAACCTGCAGCAGGTCGGCCTGCGCTGGGGCGCAGAGATCGCGCCTGGCCGCCAACAGCTTGAGCTGGCGCTAAACGGGCGCTTGTCGCGGGCGGAAGCCGGAGCGGCGCTACCGGGGTTGGGCACTGCGCCCCTTGGCGGAGCGGCAGGCTGGCAGCCCCTGGGTTGGGAGGCCGATGCGACCGCCGCCTGGAAAGTGCTGCCGCACTCGCAGGTCCTGGCCGGCATAGCCGTGTTTGTCCCGTCAGAGCAGCTGCGGCTGCAGCGCCACCTCGACACAGCCGTTCTAGCCCTTCTACAATGGACTTCAGCACTCTGAAGGTAGGCAGGTCGGCGAGTGCCGGACTGTCGCCATTACCAGCTCGCCCACGCCCTGTGAGGAATCCATGATCGTCCGCCACGGAGGCCGCAGCGACGTCGGCATTGTGCGCTCTAACAATGAAGACAGCTACTTGGTTGATCCCCAGAGCAAGCTGTTTGTGGTGTGCGACGGCGTCGGCGGCCGGGCCGGTGGCGGCGAGGCCAGCCGCCTGGCCGTAGAGCACATCGGTCAGGCGATTGCGCGCAACCGCCGGGCTGTAGAGGATTTTGGCGACGGCACGGGCCAGGTAGCCAAGCGCGACATCGCCCTGCTGCTAGAGCGGGCCCTGTCTGAGGCCAGCCGACGCATCCGCCACCATGCGCTGGCCCATCCTGAGCTGTCGGGGATGGCCACGACCGCCGCGGCTCTGCTGGTCTCTGGCAATCAGGCGTTTATTGGCCACGTGGGCGACTCGCGCGTCTACCTGATCCGCAACAGCGTCATGCACCTGCTGACCGAAGATCACAGCCTGCTCAATGATATGCGGCGCCGCGGCCGCACCATTGATCCAAGCAGCATGGCCGCCGGCTATCAAGAGGCGCTGACGCGGGCCCTGGGCGTGCTCGACACCGCGCGCGTTGACCTGCTGGACCTGGAAATCCTGCCGACCGATCGGTTCTTGCTGTGCAGCGACGGTGTCCACGGGGTCATTGGCGACGAGCTGATGCAGCAGATCGCCATCCACGGCGACGCCCAAAGCGCAGCCGACGAGCTGATCGAAGCCGCTCTACAGCAGGGAGCCCCAGACAACGCCACCGTCCTGGTCGTCGATGTAGTGGACGAAGTGGCCGACGATCGCGCCATGCGGGTGCGGCGCCGGCTAGAGGCCATTCAGTCGGTGACGATCTTTCGCTACCTGCCCTTTCCAGACCTGATGCGCGTGGCCGGCATTGCCCAAGAGCTGAGCTGGCCGGCCAATACGCCGTTTTTCAGAGAGGGCGAGCAGGGCTCGAGCATGTACATCCTGCTGGAAGGCAAGGTGGTCGTCAGCAAGAGCGAAGTCGAGCTGACCACTTTGCAGCCAGGCGCGCACTTTGGCGAAATGGCGCTGATTGAGAGGGCGCGGCGATCGGCCACGGTATCCGCGCGGACCGACTGCGCGGTGCTGATGATCGACCGCGAAGCCTTCTACGGTTTGCTGGCCGAGGAGCAGACCGCCGTCAAGCTGCTGTGGGGCCTGGTGCGAATGCTCAACGCCCGGCTGCGGATGACCTCAGACGAATTGACCAGCTTGAAGATGGGGCTGCACGGATGAATCGGATTGCCACCTTGAGGATTGCCGCTGGTCTGGTTGCCCTGGCTGCGGCCTGCACCCCACCCGAGCCGCCACCGCCGCGCCCGGCCAAGGCCCAAGAGGCTGTGGACCAACCAGGATCCCTGGCGGAGGATCCGCAGGCCAAGCACGCCAACCGCACTGACGGACTAACCGGCGGCACGCTGGTGTTTGAAGACCAGTTTGAGCGCGGCGAAATCGGCGACCAGTGGACAGTCAAGCATGCGGGCGAGTGGACCGTAGACAATGGGGCGCTCAAGGCCACCGTCGTCGCCGAAGAAGAGGCCCGCAACCAGGGACTATGGCTTAACAAGCCGCTGCCAGCCAAAGTGCGGGTGGTCTTCCAGTCGCGGTCGCTGTCCAAAGTCGGCGACACCAAGTGCGAGATCTTTGCCACCGAACAAAAGCACGAAGCTGGCTACTCGATCATCTTTGGCGGCTGGAGCAATACCATCAACACCATCACCCGCCGTGGCGAGCACGAGCCGACGCGGGTCATCCAGTCTGAGCACCAGAAAGTAGAACAGGGCCGCACCTACACCTGGACAGTCGTGCGCACCGACAACGCCGTGCGCTGGTACATCGACGGCCGCTTCATGATCGCCTACGACGACGCCGAGGCCGTGCGCGGCACCTTCTTTGGTTTCAACAACTGGGCCACCGACGTGCGCTTTGACAACGTCCAGGTCTATGCCCTGTAGGGCAAACTGCTGCCAGATCAGCGCCGCGTCGGCCCGGCCCGAGACCGACACGCCTCTCCGCCAAGCCCAACCCAGCCGCAAGGTTATTGACGTTGGGGCCCTCAGGCGACTAAATTCGGCCCTGCCCTGTACCGTTGGCCCCGCGTGGGCCCCAGATGCCGTTCCAGCTCCAGCCACCCTAAACCTGCAGGTGTGATGTGCCCATTCGAGTAACCTGCGCCGGCGAAACCAATGTCGGTCGCAAGCGCAACCACAACGAAGACAATCTGCTGGTGTTTCCGGAGCGCAACCTGTTTGTTGTTGCCGACGGCATGGGTGGTCACGCCTGCGGCGAGGTCGCCAGCCAGATCGTCGTAGAGACCATGCGCGACTACTTCAACCGCGCCGCAGAAGACCCGGATGCTACGTGGCCCGGCCGCGAAGAGCGCGGGCGATCGGCCAGCGAGAACATGCTGAACGCCGGCATCCGCTGGTGCAACTACACGATCTGGGAAAAAGGTCAGTCCGATCAGCGCTTCAAGAACATGGGCACCACCGTGGTGGCGCTGCACATCGGCGACGACGGCTTGCTCACCGTTGCCCACGTCGGCGACTCGCGCATCTACCGGCTGCGCGGCTCGGACCTCAAGCAGGTCACCGAGGATCACTCGCTGCTGAACGACTACAAGAAGATGGCCGTCTTGACCCCAGAGGAAGAGGCCAACTTTCCGCACAAGAACATCATCGTGCGCGCCTGTGGCCTCAAGCAGGATGTGCTGGTGGATCTGGCGCGCGAAAAACCTGAACGGGGCGACGTCTTCATGCTATGCTCCGATGGGCTCTCTGGCGAAGTCGTCGACGAGCAAATTTGCGAGATCATGGTCAGAGATCGGGCCAACCTAGAAGTCATGGCCCACGCGCTAGTCCAGCAGGCCTGCGACAACGGCGGCAAAGACAACGTGACCTGCATTGTGATTCGCATGGAAGAAGTCTAGCTCTCTGCCCGTGCGCACGCTTGGCGCCGGCCTCCCCCAGCGCGGGCTGTCCAGCGACTGTTGGGCCCTGACCGGTGCGCCAAGAACCTCACCGAGACTTTATCCACATGAATTCAACGACTCAGACCGCCCATCTGCAACCCCTGGCGCAGCTCGCTTTGGACCTGCACGCGCTGCTGACCGAGTTGCAGGATCGCCGCGCCGCCCAGGCCGCCTTGGTCAGCGCCCAGCCCAACGGCCCAACGCTGGCTGAGCGCACCCGCCTGATGGCCAAGCGCGCCAAAGAGGCGGCGGCGGAGTGGTCGGCGAGTCGGCCGCAGATGAGCGAGCTGCTAGAGCGCACCAGCCTTCGCCTCCAAGCCATTGATATGGGGCGAGATTTTGGCACACGCGCCCAGAGACAGGCCGCCAACAAGATCGGTCAGTATTACGAAGGCTTGGCGCGCCAGCTGCGGGCAGAGCCCACGGTCACCGTGAATTTGCCAGAGCTGCGGCCAAAGAACTACACGCGCAACGTCTTTCACCTGGCCAACGGCGTGTTTGGTGCGGCCCTGTACACCGCCATTGATGACCGGATGGTGATGCTGACGATTGTCGCGGGGTACGTGGCGGCCATGGGCTCTCTGGAGCTGGCGCGGCGCTTCAGCGGCCGGATCAACCGCTTCTTGGTCGACAAGTTGTTTGCTTCGATCGCCCGCCCTTCAGAGGCTTGGCGAATGAATTCGGCGACCTGGTATGGCATTGCCGTGCTGATCATGATGGGCGTCGGCTTTCCGCGCCTGTCTTGCATCGCCGCCGTGCTGACGCTGGGCATCGGCGACCCAATGGCCGCACTCGTTGGCAAGCGCTGGGGCCGCCACAAGCTGGTCGGTCGCAAAAGCCTAGAGGGCACCGTGGCCTTTGCCATCTCGGCCGCCCTGCTGGTGCAGGCCTGGCTGATGGTGTTCTTTGGCGACGCTCTGACGGCCGCCGGCGGCTGGACGGCTGCGCTGCCGATGGCGCTGGTCGCTGGCGTGGCTGGCGGCATTGCCGAACTGTACGCCGACCGCCTGGAAGACAACTTCTTGATCCCGCTGGTGGTGGCCGCATCGACCGCGCTGTTGGTGCCGTGACCGCCGACCGCCCCGCCGCCGACCTGCCTGCCCATCGCCGCGACAGCCACCCGCCGCAGACCTCATGCTCAGGCTGTGCAGCGCTCGGCCATCGCGTGATGGAACTGGAAGTCCACTACATGGAGCTGCAGCACGAACTGCACGAACTTTCAGACGTCTTGCGCGCCCAGGCCGATCAGATCGACCTGCTGGAAGGGCGCTTGGAACAGTCGCTGGCCGGCTCCGCGGCCCAAGAGGAAGAATGAGCACCGCCACCCCTAGCGCCTCCCCTAGTGCCTCAGCCAGTGCCGCCCCCGCCGATCGCCTGTGGGGCGGCGGTTATGAAGAAGCGACCCACCCGCTGATGCAGCGAATGAACGCCTCGGTCGCCTACGACCAGCGGCTGGCCGTCGATGACCTGATTGGCTCGGCGGCCCACGCCACCATGTTGCGCGATCAAGGGATTCTGACCGACCAGGACCACGCGGCGCTGCTGGCGGGGATGCGCGAGATCCTCAGCGAGGTCGAGGCCGGTCAGTTCAGCTGGTCGATGGCGCGCGAAGACGTGCACATGAACATCGAGGCGACCCTGCGCGACCGGATTGGCGACCCGGCTGGGCGGCTGCACACCGCCCGCTCGCGCAATGACCAGGTCGCCCTGGACGAAAGGCTGTGGCTGCGCCGCAAGCTGGCGACGATCGCGACCCAGCTGGCCCGCTTGATCGAAGTGCTGGCCCAGCAGGCGGCCCTTCACGCCGACTGGCCGATGCCCGGCTACACCCACTTGCAGCGCGCCCAGCCGGTCACGGTGGGTCATCACCTGCTGGCCCACAGCGAGGCCCTGCACCGCGACGCCGGGCGGGTGCTGGATGCCCTGCGGCGCCTGGACGTCTGCCCGCTGGGGTCAGGGGCGCTGGCTGGCACCACGCTGCCGATCGACCGGGCCAAAACCGCCTCCTTGCTGGGCTTCTCTGGCGTGTCGCGCAATTCGCTGGATGCCGTGGCCGACCGCGACCACCTAGTCGAGGCGATGGCGGCGGCCGCCCTGGGGGCTGTGCACCTGTCGCGCATTGGCGAAGAGCTGGTGCTGTTTACCTCGGCCGAGTTTGGTTTCCTGCGCCTGTCTGACGCGTTTACCACGGGCAGCTCGCTGATGCCGCAGAAGAAAAACCCAGACATGGCAGAGCTGTTGCGCGGCAAAGCTGGCCGCGTCATTGGCGATCTGGTGGGCCTGCTGGTGGTGCTCAAGGGCCTGCCGCTGGCCTACAACAAAGACATGCAGGAAGACAAAGAGCCGCTGTTTGACGCCCTGGACACGTGGAGCGACTGCCTGGTGGTGACCGCTGACATGCTCAGTGCCGCAAAATGGCAGAAGAAAGCCCTGCTAGAAAGCCTGGACAAAGGCTTCTTGTTGGCCACCGACCTGGCCGACGAGCTGGTCCGCCAAGGCATGCCCTTTCGCACTGCCCACGAGCATGTGGCGGCGCTGGTGGCGCAATTGGTCAAAGAAGGCAAGACGTTTCGCAAGGTGGGCCCAGCGCGCATTGCCGCTCAGCTGGGGGTGGCGGAGGAGGGAATCCGCGCAGCCCTGGACGTGCGCAAGGCGCTCAAGCGGCGCGACCTGCCCGGCGCCCCTCACCCGGTTCGTGTGGGTAAAGAGGCCCGGGCAGCTTCTAAGCGCGCAGCGGCGGTCGTTCAGGCGGCTCAGGCGTGGTTGCAGCCCAGCCGGGCCGAGCAGCTGCTGCGCGGCGGGTCGCTATAGCCCCGCGGTCTTGGGGGCCAGCTGGGCGTCCAGCGTCTGCACAACGGTCTTGAACTGGGCCATGGCGCCGGCGTCAAGCTGGCGGCGGGTGGTGCCGTGGTGGGCCACCGGATCCAGGACCTTGGCGCCCTGGTTGATCTGGTAGTGCAGATGGGCCGCCGTCGAGTGGCCGGTGTTGCCGACCAGCGCAATGAGCTGGCCCGGCTGAACCACGTCGCCAGGCTTGACCTTGTTCTCTGACAGGTGCAGGAACTTCAGAAGCAGGCCGTCAGCCGTCTGCACTTCAATGCAGTTGCCATTGAATTTGTGGTTCCAGTTGGCGCGGATCACCGTGCCGGCAAAGGGCGCAAACACTTCGGTGCCGACGGGGGCCTTGAAGTCCATGCCGTCGTGGCCGCGGCCATCGCCAACCAGGCTGGTGACCTGCTGGAACTCCTTGACGGGCGAGTTGTTCAGCGTCATGGGCACTTCTACGCCTTCTTCATTCCACCAGGACGCGTACTTGTCGGCCGGGGCCTGGAACTTGTAGGCGCGGTAGGTCTTGCCCTTCTTGGCGACGTGCAGGCGGGCAGCGGCGATGTCGATTTCGTTGTTGCCCAGCTCGCGGTAGATGACGTCGACGTTGTCTTTGGGAGACAGGTCGGTGCGCATGCTGACATCCCACACAAACAGGCGGGCGTAGGTCTGGCTCAGCTGCGGCCCCAGCTCGCCGCCCAGCAGCTGGGCAAAGGTGCGCTCAAGAGTGCCCGTGACCTGGGCGTTGGCCTGCTGCCACTCGACCTGCGGACCTGCGGGCACTGCCGGGGCGGCTGGCGCCACCGCCGCCACTGGTTTTGGCTGCGCTGGGGCAGCCGCCTTGGGCTCCTCAGGCGTGCGGTTAAAGAGAAGCACCCCGTTGAGGAGTACCGAGCAACCAAGCAGCACCCACGGCACACCGCGCTTGCCAAATACCGACCGATCCATGACCACCTCCAACGGCGGTGCTCGCCAATGCGCACGCGCCTACAGGCGGTGGAGCATCGGGCATCCGCGGCAGTCGTCAAAAAAATCGCCAAAATCTTGGAGGAGCGTTATCGGTGAACCTTATCGGTAGCGCGCTGTAGGCGCCACCTGCGATAACTCTTTGACAATCCTCAAATTGCCAAGAGCCCGCCTTGGTCACCGCTGGGCAGTGGCGCGGGCACGCCGTCGGCCGCTACCTGGAAGTGCCAGGCTCGGGGCTTGCTCGCTGCGACCGGGCTCGGGTCGCGCGGCACAAACACTTGAAATAGCTACAAAACGCCTGGCTATCTGCGCAGATCGACCAGGTCCTGGCCGCCCTCGACCAGCTGGCCGACCGCACAGCTGACCTTGGCCACGGTGCCGTCGCAGGGGGCCTTGAGGGTGTGCTCCATCTTCATGGCCTCGACCACCACCATCGCCTGACCTTTATGAACCAGATCGCCAACTTGCACCGAAAGGACCACCACCCGACCGGTCATCGGCGAGCGGACCGCCGTC
>CAIXGW010000069.1 GCA_903919145.1 uncultured Myxococcales bacterium | reverse complement strand
CTCAAGGGACCGATCTGGCGGGGCGGAAGCCGATGTTGTCAGCGCGGTTGCCGGGCTCGCCGCCGTTGCGATACGCGGAGCGAACGTCGGCGGCAACGAGGGCCCAGCCGCCGCCGCGGATGACGCGGTACTGGCCTGAATCCGGTCCAACCGGATCCCGCGCTGCTCCAGAATACCCGTCATACCAATCGCTCGTCCACTCCCAGACATTACCCAACATGTCGTGCAGACCCCACGCATTCGCCTGCTTCTGGCCAACAGGGTGGGTCGTTGAGTTCGAGTTTCCGTCGTACCAAGCGACAGCGCCAACCTCCCCATGCCGAGCCCCCGTCGTCCCAGCCCGTGCCGCATACTCCCACTCGGCCTCCGTCGGAAGCCGGTAGCCAGTGCAGCCAAGGCCAACAAACCGCTCGCCAACGTAGCACTGCTGCAGATTCTCTCGCTCGCTCAACTTGTTGCAGTACGCTACCGCGTCGTTCCAGCTCACCTGCTCCACAGGACAGGTCGATCCGCAAGCGGTGTAGTTCGAAGGGTTGCTCCCCATGACCGCAGTCCACTCCCCCTGCGTCACTTCCGTAGGCTTCAGCCAAAAACCCCGCGTGATCGTGACTTTATGTTGCTCCTCGCTGAGGTCCCGTCCTTCCTCCGACCCCGGAGACCCCATCGTAAACGCCCCAGGCTCAATCCGAACCCACCCCCCAACAGCCTTGCTCGCACCGCCCGAACCCGCCACAGGTCCAGCGCTTTCCTTCACCAGCTTCACGCCCACCGTCGACGTCTCCCCGCCCTTCACCTCCGCCGTCGCCTCAAACGCCCCATACCCCTGCCGAGTCACCTTCACTCGATAGGTCCCCCGAGATGCCCCCTCAACCGTCACCGGCAACCCCTTGGTCACGCTGAACCCACCAGGTCCAGTGATATCCACCTGAGCCCCAGCCGGTGTTCCCTCGACAACCAGACTCCCAGGCTGCTTCAGCCCCACCTGCACACGAGCCGTGTCGCCGTTCTTCACCGTTGCCCCGTACCGTTCCCCCTCATACCCCGCCTTGCTAACTGCAACCGTGTACTCGCCCTTGACCGCGTCGCGGACAACCACCGGCAGCCCCCCGCTTTCCTTGAACCCCTCGGGCCCGCTGATCTCCACCTTGGCGCCCGCAGGGCTGCCAACAACCTCCAGCCCACCCAAGCGCTCTAGCCCCACCTTCACGGTCGCCACCTCATCGACTTCCACAGTCGCTGCAGCGGTCTTCCCCTCATACCCAGCGGCGCTGGCCGTGACGCTGTACCGGCCAGGCCCAAGCTTGGCATGCTCCCAACCGCCCCGGCTCGTTGCCTTGAACCCCTTGGGCCCAGTGACCTCGACGTACGCATCCTTGGGCGCCACCGTCACAATCAGCCGCCCAACCGCCGCAGCTATCTCGCCGCCGCCCACCGCCGGACCCTTGTCTGCCCCGCCCTCGTCGACTACACCTCTTTCGACGCGCGGGCCCTTGCGCTCCGGCGGCACCGGCTCCGCCATCCGCCCACCGCCACCAGGCATCTGCAGGCCCCCTGCGCGCTTCAGCCGCCCAAGCAATTTCCCCACCGCCTCCCCGGCCATTGCCCGTATGTCACTTTCCCAAGGTACCGAAACCACCTGCGTCTGGCAGCCGCTCTCCAGGTCCAGAAGCGCCAGATTCAGGTACGCCGCTTTGCCCTGGGCCACCCGGCTGACTTTGAGCACCGCATTCGGCGGCACCTCGCGGCCGAGAGCACACTGTAAGTTCTCGTCATACCCGGGGGCCTGCTGCTTGCGCAGCGCCTTGGCCAGCAGCGTCCGCTCCGCGTCGCCTGCCACCACCGTCAGCTTGCCGTCGACGGCCAGGCGCTCGCGCAGTGCTGCGATCTCGGCGGGCCCAACGCCCGCACCTGCCTCAACAGCTACCCGCGGCGCTTCGAGCAGGTAGCGCTCCACTTCCCGCTCGACTTCAGCGACATGGCCCTTCTGGACTAGCAGGTTGCCCTGCCACGACCACAGGAAAGCCGCGGGCAATTGGCCGTTGAGGCGGAAGCTATCCGCCACGCGTCCTTCAAGGTCGCAGACGGTTTCGTCTGGGCTCCAACCGATGCCGCGGCAGCCGCCTTGCGGGTCTAGCGTGTTGACCACGATGACCCGCAGGCCTTGTTTGCGGTACTTCTCTTTGAGCGCCGCCCAGCGCGGCATGGCCTCCATGCACGGCTTGCACCAGGTGGCGTAGAACTCGACGACCACCAGCTTGACGCCGGGCCTGCCCAGCCAGTCGGTCAGGGTCAGGTCTTCGCTGGCCTGTGCCGCTGGCGTTATCAGCGCCAAGCTCAGAGCTAAGAACAACGAGCCCAGGGATTGCCATCGCGCCATGCAGACCTCCGGCTGCGATTGTCCGGCGGCGCGGGGTGCTGGGTCAAGCTGTTGGGCGATTTGAGGTTGGGGGGGAATAGGACTGAGGGAAGGATAGGTCGGCTGCGATCAATCGGGCGGAATCGCCATAATTTACCGCAGCCCACTGATGCGTGGTCGCCCGGCGGCAGCTGCGCTGGTCGATCTTGAAGTGCTTTGGAGTTTACGCGCGTAAACAGCCGGCCGAGTCACGCCGCTCAAGGGACTGTTCTGGCTGGGCGAAAGCCTATGAAGTCATAGCGGCTGCTGGGCTCGAAGTGGCTGCGACGCGCCGCGCGCACGCTGTCGGAAAGGTTGAACCACCCGCCGCCACGATAGGCGCGGTACCGGCCCGAATCCGGTCCTAACGGATCGCTTGTTGCGTCTGTGTAGTCTCGTTTCCAATCGTTAGTCCATTCCCACACGTTGCCAAGCATGTCATATAGTCCCCAGGGGTTCGATTGTTTCTGCCCGACAGGATGTGTCGTCGAGCCAGCGTTGCCTTTGTGCCATGCAAGGGCGTCCAAATCCCCATACCGCGCCCCTGTCGTCCCCGCTCGGGCCGCGTACTCCCACTCGGCTTCTGTCGGAAGCCGGTACCCACGGCACCCCAACCCCACGAACTGGTCCCCTTTGTAGCAATGCGGCAGGTTCTCCCTATCGCTCAGCTTGTTGCAGTAAGCCACCGCGTCGCTCCAATTCACCT
>CAIXGW010000068.1 GCA_903919145.1 uncultured Myxococcales bacterium | reverse complement strand
GGGTTAGAGCAGGGCGCACAGGCCCTTGTGACAGTGGCCATCTTGCGGTCCGCAGCGCAATCCGCCCCCGCAGAGGACGTCGCAGGGGTCGCCCACCTTGTCTGGCAGGGGTGCGCAGGTGCCCTGATTCGGTTGCGAAGTCGAAAACTTGCAGTAGTTGCCCGGCCCGCACATGTTGGGCGACGTGCACTTGCCACCGATGATGGACTGGGCCGCACATTGGTTGGTGTACCCGTCGCAAAAAGCGCCGGACTGACACAGGCTGTCCATGCCGAAGCAATCGGTGCCAACGGGGCCTGGCCCTTTGCAACTGGCTGTATTGGTACCGTAATTACAGACCGTGCCGCTAGCGCAATGGCCCGAGGGGCAGGGGCTGCCATCGCCCCCTGCGGGGAGGCAAGTCTTGGTCGCGGCGTCACAATTGAAGCCTTCGGCGCAATCGGGGTTGCCCCCAGCGAGGCAAGGCTGGCCCGCGGTCGGCGTAGGGACGCAAACGCTGGTTGTCGTGCAACTGAAACCGGGCGCGCATTGAAACGCGGGGCAGGCCTCGCCTGCCTTGGGCAAGGGCCTGCACAAGCTGCCGACGGTGTAATCGCAATACAGCCCTGACTCGCACGTTTCGGGCATATTGCACGGACTGTTGAGCCCCGTCTTGGGTCGGCAAATCTGCTGCAAGGGGCCGGGGACGCAGTAGTGGCCGGACGCGCACACATCGCTGACACAAATGCCACCGTCGGAGGTGGCGGCAACGCAAACGCCCCCAACGCAGGCGAGATCGGCCGCACATTGGTCTCCGGCCATGCATTTGCCGCCCGCGGCGACGCCCGTGATGCATGTATTATCGGGTCCGCACGCGAGGCCAACCTTGCACCCGTTGTCACTCGCGCAGTTGGCGCCTTGGCCACCGGGCGTGACGCAGGTGCCGGCTTCGCAGACGAGCCCGCCTGTGCAGCGATTGGCGGGTTGACACGGTTCGCCCAGTTTGGGCAAGGTTTTGCACGATCCCGTCTGGGGGTCGCAGACTCCCTGACCAGCGGCACACAGCAAGCCAGACGAGTAGGCATTGCACGAGGCACCCAGCGAGGCGATGTCGAAGAAGAGGGATCGGCACGCGTCTGGCCGGTTGCGCTCGGACGGCTTCTCGCAGGTGGTGGCCAACTGGTCGAACCCGGCGATGCATTGGGTCGCCGCGGCCGCATCAAAGACGAGCGCGCCGATCGACACGCCACCCAGGTAGGCAACGATCGACTTTTCGCAGCGACCGCGCTGGATTTCGACGCAGGAGGCGGCGCCGTAAACGTCAAACGGGCAACCGCACGCGGTCAGAGCGGCGCAGGACTTGGCGGCCAAGGAGGGGCACAAATCCTTTTGCGCGAGGCTGGTTTGCGTGGTGTCTGCGCTGGCATCTGTCGTGGCGTCTGCAGCGGTGGCGGTGGCGTCGCTCGCGTCGCTGGCGGCGTCGCTGATGGCATCGGCCATTGCATCAACGGGAGGCGTCGCTTTCTCATCGCTGCAGCCGAAGTGTACGAGGCAAATGGCGATACAAACAAGGTAGGTTGGGCGATGCACAGGCGGGCTCCCTTCAAGATCGGTCTGGCTAGAATTCTGCCCCATCGGGTCGGCCCCATCAAGTCGGGTCGCTGCGAGGGTGGTCCACGACGCGGTTGGCTAGCGTCAGGCGGATCGCGTACACTCAAAGACTCGGGCATTTGTGGCCAAATTCCGCTTGTATTTCAAAGGGTAGAAAATGGGTGACACTTTGCGTGACACTTTAGGTGATGCATAGTTCACGCAAACGCCCGAGCCGCCCATTGAACCACCCCGCCAGCGCCATGCCGCCCCCGACCAAGACCATCCCAGCCGTCAGCAGCCAGCCTACGCCAGCTGATCACTCCCGTCAACCGTCAAATTTCACGTCAGTTCAAGCTGATCTGCCCGGTCCGCGCAAGGCTCCGCCAGCCAGCAGACCCTCAGGTCCCCCAGCTACGCGGCCCACTCGTCGGCGGGCAGCTCGTCAAAGAACGGCTCGCCGGG
>CAIXGW010000067.1 GCA_903919145.1 uncultured Myxococcales bacterium | reverse complement strand
GACCTGGTGCAGCACCGCCAGGTTCGACAAACTGCCTGCGACTGCAGGATGTTGCGGGCCAAGCGCTGCCTCGCGGATCGCCAGCGCGCGCTCAAGCAGCGGCCGCGCTCCGGCCAGGTCGCCGCGCGACTCCAGCACGCCCGCCAGGTCCGACAAACTAGCCGCCACATCCGGGTGTTGGGCCCCCAGCGCGGCTTCGCGAATGGCCAGCGCCTGCCGCACTAGCGGTTCGGCCCCAACGTAGTCGCTACGGGACTGCAGCAAATGCGACAAAGTCTCCAGTGATTCTGCCACCTCGTGGTGCTTGTCGCCCAGGGACTTCTCGCGAATCGCCAGCGCGCGCCGGTAGCCTGCCTCGGCCAAAGCGGCCTTGCCCTGGCTCTCGTGCAGCGCCGCCAGGTGGACCAGGGCGATCGCCGTCTCGGGGTGCTCGGCGCCAAGGGCCTTCTCGCGGATCGCCAGCGCGCGCTCGAAGATGGGCTGCGCGCTCTCGACGTCGCCCTTGGCCATCAGCAACCGCCCTCACAGCGGGGTCAGGTACGTCCTCTTTCCCCTTTGCGTCTTTGGCTGTATCCTCGAGCCCATTCGCTTCCCCAGACTTGACTTCGCCGGCGCCCGCCACCACGTCATGAACCGCGGTGCCCGCCGCGAGCGCATCTTTCTCGACGACGAGTCGCGCGCCCGGTTTCTTGATGTTTTGAGCGAGTTTCCCGCACGCTTCGGCGTCCGCGTGCACGGTTTTGCGCTGATGCCCAACCACTACCACCTGATGCTCGAGTTGGTGACGGGCGACCTGCCGCGCGCGATGCGCCACCTCGGCGGGAGCTATTCGCAACGCCTCAATCGGTTGCATAGCTGGGATGGCCCGCTGTTCCGGGGCCGCTATCACAACCGGCTGGTCGGAACTGAGGCCTACTGGCGTCACCTGCTGGTGTACCTGCGCCTCAATCCAGAGCGGGCGGGTTTTGCCGAGGCGGACGCGATCCACTGGACCAGCCATGGCGCTTGCCTGGGCTTGACACCGCCGCCCGTGTGGCTCGAAACCAATGAATTACAGGGCGTGTTTGGCAGCCGGGTGGCGTACCTCGCGTACTACAACCGCATACGGGGTGGCCAAGAAGAGCCACCTGACGACTTTGATGGCGCAAAGTTGTGGGCGCCCAACAGTAGAGTGGGCGACCGCGCTGCGGCGGTCTAAAGGAGAAAGAGGACGTACCTGACCCCGCCGGCAGCGCCCGTTGAGCCCCCCCGCCCGCTGAGCTATCCTGCGCCGGATGTCCGAGCCGCACGACGATCGCCGCCTTCCTGCCCACCGCCGGTGGCTCCTGTTCGCGCTGGGCTGGTTCTTTTTTTGCCTGGGTGTGCTCGGCGCTGTGCTGCCGGTGCTGCCCACGACGCCGTTCATGCTGCTGGCGCTGTGGGCCTTCTCGGCCAGTTCGCCGCGTTTCCACAACTGGCTCTACCACCATCGGATTTTTGGACCCCCCTTGCAGCGCTGGCGCACCGGGCGGGTGATTCCGCTGCCGGTCAAGGCGGTGGCCCTCACCTCAATGGCGGCGAGCTTGGCATGGGTCGCCTTGGGGACCCAGGCGCCGTGGTACGCGCTGGTGGCGATGGTCGCGGTGATGGGCTTTGGGGCGATCTTCATCCTGCGCCAACCCAGCCGCCCTGCGCCGCCGCAGTGAGCAGAAAACCCTCTGACGACATGATAGAAAATTCGGTAGCGGTGGACCAGATTCTTGGCGGCCTGCTGGGCCTGGGCTTGGGGGATGCCTACGGCGCACCCTTCGAAGGCGGACCCATCGAACGGCTGGTGTAGGGCTTCCTCGGCACCACGTCGCCGGGGTTGCCGCGCTGGACGGACGACACGCAGATGGCGCCGCGGCAATTGCGCACGCCGGCATGCTGGGCGACCTCTGGAATGTCTTGATCAATCTGAAGGATATCAAGGATTCTGACTACGTCGCCGCCCTTCGCGAGCATCACTGCCGACGTGGACCAGCGGCTGGCAGCGGGCTAGTTCATGGAATCCGAAGTTTGAGGCGGATTCAACATCGGTTTGGTGGTCGCGCTCAGGTCTGGGGCGCTCGCACGGACCCTCCTGTCCGGCCAGCGCAATGGCTGACGCGACGGCGCTATTGGCACTTTTCATGCCAATAGCGGGGTTTTGAATTTAGCCGGGGGCTTGGGCAGCCGCCACCCTGGCCTGGAAATGGACACGGGAAAGCGCTGGCAATGCCGCCTACCTCGACAATCGCATGGAAAACAGTGGCGTTTCACGCCAGCCTCATCGCGAGGAAGGATGTCTCGTCGTCTTGCCACGGCTTGGCCTTGCCCAGGTTGACCAGCCGCCGGTAATCAAGAAGATCCTCCCGCGCCTCGGCCTGGCTATGGAAGTGCTTACCGAGCCTGAGGATCCTGTCTGACTGCCAAAGAAGTCGACGCTGCGAGGGCCACCGGATGAGCTGTTCCCGCCGGACGTTGACGAAACTGGGCTGCCTGCAGAGCTCAATGCCGTCGACGAGGACCTCGGCGAACCCTTCTTCGACGAGATGCCGGCCGACGACTGTCCAGCGTAGCTGGGCGACCTGACGGTCTGCTGCGTGGCGGCGGTTTGGGTGGTCCGGGCAGATGAGTATGAACTCACGCTACAATTCACGGTTGACGGGGGTGATCGGCTGGCGTAGGCTGGCCGCTGGGATGGTCTTGGTCGGGGGCGAGATGGCGCTGGCGGGGTGGTACAACGGACGGCTGGGGCGTTTTGAGGTCCTATGCATCCAGAGGTCTGGCCGTGCCGGAAAACTGTCCACCCCATCGCCAAAACCACTGGAGGAAACAGTATGTACGTCGACGGCTTCATTCTCGCGGTCAAGAAGGACAAACTAGAAGTCTACAAGGCCATGGCCCGCATGGGCCGCGAGACTTGGATGAAATTCGGCGCGCTGTCCTATGTCGAGGCGCTGGCCGACGATGTGCCCTACGGCGAGCTCACGTCCTTCCCCCGCGCCGTCCTGGCCACGGAAGACGAATCAGTGGTCTTTGCCTACATCACCTACCGAGACCGCGCCCACCGCGACGAGGTCAACGCCAAGGTCATGGCAGAGATGCAGTGGGACGAGAACAACATGCCATTTGACGGCAAGCGCATGATATTTGGCGGCTTTTCGACATTTGAGATAGCCTAGCGAAGCCGTGGGTGGTTCGCCAGAGCGGTTCCAAGCGCCAACGTGGCGTCCGCGACCGGGGCTCGTGGTGGCACAAACCCAGCCGCAAGCACGATCCGCGAACCGCCGAGGCTGGCGAAGGAGGGCCAGCATAGCGCAGCGCGATAACGCTAGCCTTGCGCGGCAACTCGCTGCATGGGTGCTGCTGCTGGTCTGGCTGGCGTCGCCGCTTTGGGCCGCGCGGCCCGCTTGGGGGCTGAACCGGTCCAAGTGTGGTCGCAGAACGTCGCCGACAGCGATTACCTGATTGTGCGGGCGCAGTTGCCCAAGGCCCAGGTGTCGCTGCACTGGCAGCGGCCCGACGGATCGGTGAGCGCCACTACGCGCCTCTGTTCGTGGTCGGCAACGCCTGGACCTACGCGGCGCACGACGCCTTCCTCCGCGACTCAGACAAGCCCGACTACAACGGCAAGGTGAACTGCACAGTCGCTCGTGTGGAGACCGTTGCAGCCGTGAAGGATGTCACTTTGGTATCGACGCGACGGCAATCCTGGTCGGGTCGAGTCGATGGCTGCCTTTCGCAAGCGCGAAGGGCCGGACGCCGAGTACATCTATCGCGAACGTGTGGGCCAGCACCCTGTTGAGGTGGATGGCGAGGGCAGGCACAGCGCCTGGACGATTGAGTGGCTATTCCCAATGGGTGCAGGCTTTTACTGCATCTTGGAGCTCGCCGACGGCATCGGTCCTATCCAATTTGAGCGCAAGATCGGCAGCGACGACGACGATGAGTATCGAACCCTACACCTGCTATCGTTTCAACCGGTTCGACCGGCGCACTGACGGCAGCCCGAGTCAAATGGCACCACCGCCCAGCCTCGGAAAAGTGCCGATAGCCTGCAAACCCAGGTCCCTACTTCGCCTTCTTGACGATCCGCAGGTGGGTCACCGCCGGCGAGGGCGTGAATTCGACACACTCATACAGGTCTTCTACGCCGCGCAGATCCTCAAAGATCCGCTCGCCCTGGCCCAGCAGCAGCGGCACTTGTACCAGGTGCAGCTCGTCGATCAGCCCCGCCTTGAGGTACTGGCGCACTGTGGCCGCGCCGCCCGCCAGCCGCACGTCCTTGCCCTGGGCCGCGGCAAAGGCCTGCTGCAGCGCCGACTCGATGCCGTCCGTCACAAAGGTAAAGGTGGTACCGCCCTTCATCGCCAAGGGGGGCTTCTCTTGATGCGTCAGCACAAACACCGGATGGTGATAGGGCGGCTCTTCGCCCCACCAGCCCGTCCAGGCGTCCGGGTCCGCTGCGTCCGGCGGCGGGCCAAACATGTGGCGCCCCATGATGCTGGCGCCGACGTGGTCGTTGGCTTTGGCCATGAAATCGTTGTCGATCCCTTCCTCTCCGCCGCCCGTGCCAAACATGGCGCCCATGACCTTGGTCTTAAATGCCCAGCCCATCAGGCGCAGGCCGTCTCTGCCAAAGGGCGCTTGCTGGCTCTGCCCCGGGGCAGCGCTGTAGCCGTCCAAAGAGATGGCGAAACTGCGGACCACGAGCTTTGGCACCGGAACCTCCTTGCTGGAATAGGAATCTTGAGGCGCGGCGTCGACTGTAGTGCTGGACCCACCCGCGCCCGCACCCCGACCCCGCGACCCTGACCGCGGCGCCGAGGCTACGCCAGCCCGCCTTGCCACGTCAAACAGGGCGCCGAGCGGCCCAGGCCAGTTGCAACCGCTTGAGAACCTTCCGGGCTCAGGCAACGTCCCGACCAGCCGGGCCCAGCCCCATCAGGGGCTTTGTAGAGGTGGCCTGCGGCTTTGGCTCCCTGGCCGCTACGTTAGCCGATCCTCGCGTCATCCGCGCCCGGCGAACAGTTGCAGCGCTGCAATTGTTCGCCCCCGCGCCAAACTTGCGAATCGCGGAGCCGGCGCATGGTTGGCCATTGGGGCGGAGGTCTGGATCAACCCTCGGAGGCCACGGCCTCAATATCATCAAGACTGTCAAACACTTCTTGCCAGGTCAGCTCGACTCCCAGGCTGGGCAGCGCCAGCGCCTCGCCCGGTTCCAGCGGCTGGTACAGCCAGGTCGCCCCCAGGCTGCGGCGAAACACTTCTATGCGCTGGCGCTGTGGATCGACCAGCACGTAGTCCTTCAGCGACGGCAAGGCACGATAGGCGCTAAACTTCTCGCCGCGGTCGAAAGCAGCCGTGCTGTCCGACAACACCTCCACGACCAGCGTTGGCTCGCGCACAAAGCGCTCCTCGCGCCGGTCGGCCTCAGAGCAAGTCACTACGACGTCTGGCAGAAAGCAGCAGTCGGCCTGGTCTACGGCCACCTTCATGTCGGCGACAAACGGCCGGCAGGGCGTGCCGCGCAGGCGGGCGTGGAGGGCGGCAAACACATTGCCCGCCACCACATTGTGCCGTCGCAGCGCCCCAGCTTGGGCAAAGACCTCGCCGCGGAAGAATTCGTTGCGCTCGGGCTGGGTTTCGTCCCAGGCCAAGAAATCCTGCAGGGTGAACGCTGGTTTTCGCGTGGGCTCGCCCATGGTCGCCTCAGCCGGGCACCGCCGGTCGGTCCTGGCTGCACGATAGCGCAGTGGCGCGGGGCGGACAACAGAGTTCAGGGCGTTAGGGGCGGACTTTGGCTGCCTAGCCGCCACATTGGCTGATCCTATGAGGATTGTCAGGCTCGACCGGCGGACGGCATGCGGTGTGCACGGGGGCGCGGCGGCTAGAGTCGCCGCCGAAAGAGCCCGCAGGGCTCTTTCAAATTCCGGCCCATTGGCCGGACTGCGCGGGGGCCCCTAGTGCAACATCTATTCGCCGTTGACGGTGGGGAATCGGCCGGCGTAGGCTCGGCGCTGGCGGCTGGGACGGTCTTGGTCGGGGGCGGCATGGCGCTGGCGGGCTGGTCTCATGGGCGGGTACCCCGTTTGCGTGACCTACGCATGGTGGTGGTTGAGCCATGAGTGGTGGTTGGGGGCTGGGTTGTGGTTGGGCGCGTCGCCGAAGCGGCGACCAGGCTGCGACCGGCGAGGCGCCGGCGGCGTAGGACGCCGTCGCTCCGCGATTCGCATCCCTCGCGCGGGGTTGGGCGGGCGGACGCCTGGCTGGGTGCACCTTGGGTCAATCCGGGTACGAGCAGGCCTCCGCGCCTGCGACCGGGCGGGGCAGGGCCAGGGCATGCCCGGGTCTTGGGGCTGCG
>CAIXGW010000066.1 GCA_903919145.1 uncultured Myxococcales bacterium | reverse complement strand
GACGCGCTGAACTACCACGACCACTACTGGGACCTGCGCGGCGAGTCGGGCAAGCCCCTGGAAGAGCCCACGCTTGAGCAGAAAAAAGCCGGGATGGACGACTACAAGTACTCTTCGATCATGGACTATGCCCAGCGCGTTCACAGCGATCTCAAGGGCCTGGGCAAGTACGATGTGGCGGCGATCGCCTTTGGCTACGGGCAGCTGGTCGAGGTCTTTCAGGCGCCGCCGGCTGACCCCATTGCCACCAGCCCGCCGCAGTACAACCCCTACAAGGCCGAACAGGTCGACGGCTACCACGTGTTTGCCCCGCTGTACCGCGATCCGCTGCGGGCGGTCGTCCAGCACGGCCTGCGCCACTACACCGCCATGCCCAAGCTGATGGGTGGAGCGGCCAAGCTGCGCGCCCGCCAGTTTGTGCCCTACAGCGCGGTGGTGGCCGAGATGGTGGGCGCCGGCTCCAATCCCGACCAGCCCAGAAAGCGCGAGCTGTGGGAGGTGCCCTACCGCTTCTGCTCGGACGAATACGCAGAAGGCACGCCGTCTTGCAACCGCTTTGACGCAGGTGGCGACTCGGCCGAAGTGCTGCGCAGCGGCCTGCAGCAGTACCGCGACCACTACTTGCTGCAGGCCTTCCGCCGCGACCGCGTGGGCTTTTCGATTGGCGACTATGAGGGCCGGCTGTGGGGCCGCTACTTCCTGCCGATCGCCCTGCAGTATCAGAACTGGGTGTTTCAGCAGTACGACCCGGATGTGGCGCTCAATCCCGGCGTGCTGTGGGACTGGCTGACCTGGGACCCCGACCTGGTCAAGAAGTACGGCCTGGAGAGCAAGCCGTGGGCCGAGGCGCTGAGCGGCGGCTTGTCGATGACGGCGGCGGTCAAAGAAGGCCTGGAGGCCCTGGCCAACGTCATCGGCCAGCCAGAGCCGGGCCAGTACTGCCTTGACAAGGCCACCGGCCAGTTTCGCCAGTACAGCTACGTGACCGAGACCGGCGCCGGCCTGCCCCTGCCGCAGTGCGCTACCCCGCAAGGCTGCGAAGGGCCGGGCAATTGCATTGACCTCATCATCCCAGTCGGCCAGGGACGCCTGTACGAGAGCGAGTACGACCAGGAGACGGGCTACTACTTCTTTGAGCGCCTGCGCCATGTGGGCAGCTTCTATGACAAGATCAACGCGATCCTGGCCCTGACCGACCCCAGCACCTACTTTATCGGCGTGGACTCCAGCCAGCCGATCAACAACTACATTCTCTCGATGGGCATCTACTTCAACAAGGAGCTGAGCCAGCTGTTTGGCGGCCTGGCGGCAGGGCGCAATGACGTGGTCGGCTGGATGCGCGCCCCGGATGGCAAGGTGGTCAAGCGCGCCTGGTTTGACCCCAAGCTGCAGGCGGCCCAGACCAGCTGGCCTGCCATTGACGTGCCCGGCATGTTCATTTTGCGCAACTATGCGATCTACTTTGGAATGGCTTGGCTCAACGCCAACTGGGACCAGACGTTCAACGACTCGCTCAAGATCTACTTGGAAGGCAGCGGCGAGTCCTTTGCCCCCCAGCCCGGCACCCAGGTAGCGACCTTTGCCAGCCCGACCAACGGCCGTGTCTACAAGTCGGCCAAGCTGACGGATCCGGCGGTCTACAGCCCTGGCTACGTGATGCTGCAGGACGCCCAGGCGCTGGCTGACAAGGTGGCGGCTGGCGACAAGTCGGTCTACCCCTGGATGGTCGACGAGGCCCAGCAGATCATTGAGATCGCTCGCGGCATGTACGATGTGTTTGGCAAAGCGCTGTTCTAGATCGCCAATAGAAATAGGCCATTGCCTGCCCATGGTCGGTCGGCTGGATCGCCCTGGCGGGTGCTGCAGCCCTGCGGTGGTGCCCCCAAGCAGCCAGCGATCCCACGGATCACCTTGAGGCCTTGGGCCGCAGGGCAGGCTGGCCCGGTCAGCGCAGCCGGTCGAGGTAGCGCACCATCCCTTCCAGCGGAGCGTGGCCGTCGGCCGAGCGATCGGCACTGGGTGCCTGCATCTGCCCCGGCCGGCACAGGCGCGGGATCGCCAACTCCTGTTGCAACCGCTGGACTTGTTCAGAGTCGGCAGCTGCAGCCAGCGTAGAGATCCGCCCGCGCCAGGGCTGCAGCCGCAGCTGCACCTGCGGCCAGTCGGGCGCCGTCCACAGCACCAGGTCGCGCCCGCCCGGCCCGGGCCAGCTGTCGCCCAGCCAGGAGGGATGAGCGGCGGTAGCCAGCCAGCCATCGGCCCGCTGGCTCAAGGTCAGGGCGCCGTCAGCCAGCAGCTCTTGCATCTCAAGGGCTTGGGCGCTCAGCTGCCGCTGCAGCCCCGCCGTGGCGTCGGCTGGTCCCGCCGGCCAGCGCACGGCCGCCCGCCCCAGCGCCTCGTGCAGCTGGCGGTGCAGCTCCATGGCGTGATCCGGCGCCAATCCCACCGCCACGACCGTTCGCAAAGACATGCAGCCGCGGCCATCGGCCAGCAGGGCATCATCGGCCAGCTGGTCAAGCAAGCGCTGACCGCCGCGCTGCCAGTGCGCAGCGTCGATCACCGCCAAAGACCGCATCTCTCCTTGGACGCGCAGCCGCCCCGCCCAGCCCGCTGCGGCGGCGTGGCCCAGCACCGCCTGAACAGCGGCATCGCTGCCGTGAATCGCCAGGCAGCGAGCCTGGTTCAGCAGCATCTGCCAGCCGCGGCGATCGTCGCGATCAAACTCAAGCACGCTTAGCTGGCGCGCCACCCGCGGCTCGATCGCCGCCAGCGCGCCCTGCAAGTTGATCAGAGCCCGCTGGTGACCGCGGCTGGGCCGCACTCGCACCGCATTGCCGGCCAGCAGTGGCTCGATCGCCGCCTGCCAGGCCGCCACCGGCAGATTGCCCGGCGCTACCACCGCCACGGTGCCAAGGGGCTGCCAGGGGCCAACGGCGCCGGCCCGCCGCTGCGCCATCGCCAGTTGCCGGCTGCTATAACCCTTGGCAAACAGCTGAGTCAGCCGCAGCAGACTCGCCGGGTGCAGGCCACTGTCTTGCTCCAGCCCCGCCAGCATCTGGCGCTGCAGCGGGCTGCCAGGCACGGCAAGCTGCTCGGCCAGGGTGCCAAGGCAGAGAAGGGCGAGGTTGGCAGCGGCGGGCGAGGTCATCGGCGCCAAGCATGTCTGCCCCTGGCGATGGGCGCAAGGGGCTTGCGCGTTGCGGCCGGAGTCGCTACACTGCTGGCCCACGTCAACCGGTGTGCCCGGCGCGACGCAAGAGAAAGATTCCCCAGCACCAAGAAATCTCCGCCCGCCCGCGCTTGCCCGCAAGTGCTACAGGACGGGGCCTTCGCCGGGAGAGTGGCCGAGTGGTTGAAGGCAGCGGTCTTGAAAACCGCCGAAGTGCAAAACGCTTCCGGGGGTTCGAATCCCTCCTCTCCCGCCGCCGCCAGCCATCTCAGAGCGCAGTGCCCTTGCGGTGCTGACAACGCCCTGAGAAGGCTGAGAACGCGTAGCCATTGCACGGTCAGCGTGCAGACGGAGTGCTGGGACAGCAGTGAGGTCCTACTTAGTGCTGAAACAGTGCCAGATCAGAAACGCCGGAGAGGTGGCCGAGTGGCTGAAGGCGGCGGTTTGCTAAACCGTTATAGAGGGTAAACCTTTATCAGGGGTTCGAATCCCCTCCTCTCCGCCGCGCTCCAGCCAGCCCAGTCTGGCGTCAGCGTTGCCTTGGCCGGTCTTGCGGGACTGGCACCGTGTACCCCACGGGCTCATAGCTCAATTGGATAGAGCATCGGTCTACGGAACCGAAGGTTGCAGGTTCGAGCCCTGCTGAGCCCGCCCTGTCGCGACCCCAGTGGTCGGCAGATTTCTAGAACTCCCGACGCCTCGCTCGCTTTCCCGGTGGGCGGGGCGTTGTCGCTTTTGCAACGCGGTACACCGTGCTGGCTCACCTGCTGTCGCCCCACAACCGCCAAGCGACCTTGATGCGCGATGATGCCGCCTACATGGATCTGGCGTTGCGCCTTGCCGTTGAAGCCGGCGGGCAGGGCGAAGTGCCGATTGGCGCCGTGCTGGTCCACGAGGGCGACGTCATTGCCGCGTCAGCCAATCGCCGCGAGCGCGACCAGGACCCGACCGGCCACGCCGAGATCCTGGCCCTGCGCCAAGCTGGCCATGCGCTGGGCTCGTGGCGCCTTAATGAGTGCACCTTGTACGTCACGCTGGAGCCGTGCCCCATGTGCATGGGCGCCGTCATCAATGCCCGCCTGGGCCGGCTGGTGTTTGCCTGTCGCGACCCCAAGGCTGGCGCCGCCGTGTCCCTGTACACGCTGGGCAACGACGACCGGCTCAATCACCGCCTCATTATCTCGGAGGGGGTGCGGCGGAACGAGTCGAGCCAGCTGCTCTCTTCCTTCTTTGCAGCGCTGCGGACCGGCAATCGCTAGCAGCCAGCGCTGCGGATTTGCCTTTGGCCGCGGCCGAGCGGACTGCCGACTGTTGACTGTTGACTGTGCAGGGGGCGGCGGCGCGTCTTTGCCGGTGACCCGTGGGATCGCGGCGCCCGGCGCCCCTCTTCGACGGTAGTCGACCGTCGGTTGCCCGCCGGCGAATTCGCCCTACATCCTCTCTGGCGGCCGCAGCTCCAGCGCGTGCAGGATCTTGGTCGTTGACGCGTCTTCAGCGGTCAGGTCCACGCCGCTGCGGTCAGTGGCTGCCGACGCGACCACCCCTTTGAGGGCAAACGGGCATAGATAGGCGCTGTCATAGCCGCGGGCGCGGGCAAAGGCCAGGTGGCAGCGCATCTCGGCCAAGATCTTATCGACCTGTTCGGGCTCGCAGCGCAGCCGGATGCCCTTGGGCAGGCGCTCGACTGCCGTGGCGATGAGCGACGGGCAGCTGGCGCGGCTGGCGGGCTCGACTGGCTTGCACGCTTCATCTTCAAAGGCCTGCAGCTGGATGGCCGCCAGTTGGTGCTGGTGGGAGTGGCGCTGGTGGGCCTCGGCGGCTGACAGGTGAGCTACGGTGGGGTTGACCGAGATCAGCATCGGCGTCGCCGCGTCAAACCGCGGCGGCTGTACTTCGCGCAGCTGGGCGCGGTTGGGGTCATAGGCGGCTTTCTCCTTTTGGGCCAGCTCGCGCTCCACGGCCGCCTCGCGCTCGTGGCCTTCGGCGGTGGTCTCGTCCAGCTGTACCTTGGCTCCGCCGCAGGTGGCAAGCACAGCCAGTGTCAGCACCCAAGAACTGGTTGTCATCCGGCGCTTCATCTTCCACCTCGGCGGGCGTTGGCCCAGGGTCATCTGCATGCTGTTGCAAAGGCCGTGCCGAGCGGGCGTGTCTGAAAGTGGCTGCAAAAACAGACAGGTGTCGGGGGCCGGCTGGCGGCGCCTGGCTGCGATTTCACCGGCTTGGGCAATTTTGCCGGGATGGAGCGGGTCGGGCAGGGGGCGCCTGCGCCGCTCAAGCTCTTGCGTTCGCCGGCGGGAGCGACTATCTTACGGCGCCTAGCAAGCGACCGCGCGTCGCCTGCGACTTTGGAGAGCTGTCCGAGTGGTTGAAGGAGCCTGACTCGAAATCAGGTGTACCGAAAGGTATCGGGGGTTCGAATCCCTCGCTCTCCGCCACATCCCGCGCTGCCGGATTCCGGCTCCGCGTCAGAGCCGTCTGCTGTGCGACCCGAAAGGGCGACGGGGTAGACGCGGTGCTGACAACGGAGAGATGTCCGAGTGGTTTAAGGTACTCGCCTGGAAAGCGGGTGTACCTCAAAAGGGTACCACGGGTTCGAATCCCGTTCTCTCCGCCCGACGGTCCTAGACAGCACATGCCCAGCGCGTGTGCGACCGATCGCGACGGAACCGCAGCGCGGCTTGGGCTGAATTAGAGAAGGGAGCAGTTTTCGCGGCCGCAAGCCCCGCGCCGACGGCTTCCTGGAGCAGAACCCGGCTACCGTCAGTGGCAGCACTGGCCCAGCCAGGAAAAGATCGGGACTTCAAGCCAACCACTTGAATTCCCAGGTGCATCCGGCCCGCGCCGGCCCAGTCGTGGGCAGCGCCGGCGGCAACGACATCGCGTGAACCCCGCCAGGTCCGAGAGGAAGCAACGGTAGCGATGGTGTCGTGTGCCGCCGGCCCTGCCCATGACCGTTTTTGCCGTCCTCCTGTGCACAAGCAGTGGATCAATTCGAGGAGGCTGCCATGGCTTACCTGGTGCTGGCCCGCAAATACCGGCCGATGACCCTGGCGGGACTGGTGGGCCAGGAGCACATCGCCCGCGCCCTGACCAACGCCCTGGCGATGAACCGCATCCCCCACGCCCTGCTGTTTTGCGGCGCTCGCGGCACCGGCAAGACTTCGACGGCGCGCATCGTCGCCAAGATGCTCAATTGCGCCGAGGGACCGACCGACAAGCCCTGCGGAATCTGCCACGCATGCAAAGAGATCTCTGCATCGGCCTGTGTCGACGTGCAAGAGCTCGACGCCGCCTCCAACCGCGGCATCGACGAGATCCGCATCCTGCGCGAAGGCGTCAACTACTTTCCAAGCCGCGACCGCTTCAAGATCTACATCATCGACGAAGCGCACATGCTGACCGAGCAGGCCGCCAACGCGCTGCTCAAGACCCTGGAAGAGCCGCCCGAGCACGTGGTGTTCATCCTGGCCACCACCGATCCGCAAAAGCTGCCGGTGACCATCCGCTCGCGCTGCCAACGCTATGACTTTCGCCGGGTCAAGGCCCAGGATGCGGTCGACAGCCTCGCGGCCATCTGCAAGAGCGAAGGGGTGGCTGCCGATCCCGAAGCGCTGTTCCTGGTGGCCAGAGAGGGCGACGGCTCGATGCGCGACTCGCTGTCGGTGCTTGACCAGGTGATCGCCTTTGGCGGCGACAAGCTGCAGGCTGACATGGTGGCGGGCCTGCTGGGCGTGGCCGACCGCGGCCGGACCCACCAGCTGCTGGGGGCCTTGGTGCAGCGCGACTCCGTGCAGGCGATCGAGGCGCTGACGGCGGCCCACGACCACGGACTGGACCTGCGGACCATGGCCCGCAACCTGGCCCTGGATGCCCGCGACCTGCTGGTGGTGCGGCTGGCCGGCCAGGCGGCGCGCCAGCTGGTCGATCGCTCTGACAGCGAGATCGAGGCGCTGCGCCAGCTGGGCCAGACGGCGACCAACGGCGATCTGGAGAGGATTGCCCACGTGCTGCTGGAGCTGGCCGAGCAAGTGGCCAAAGCGCGCCACACCAAATTGGCCATGGAGCTGGGGCTGGTGCGGCTGTGCCGGGCGCCGGCGCTGGTCGATGTGGCCGAGCTGGCGGCGCGGGTAGAGACGCTGCTGGCCTCTGGGGCCCGCCTGGGCGGCGGTCGCGGCGGGGCGGCCCCGGCTTCCAGCGCTGCGCCCATGGGCGGCCAAGGCGGCGGCCAGCGGCCTGCAGGCGGTCCGTCTTACGGCGGCCGCACCGAGGCACCGCGGGCGGCTCCCCCCAGTCTGACGGCCAGCGCCAACCCCGCGCTGCGCCACGGCCCGTCGCCATCGCCCCCAGCTGGCACGGCCGCGGCACCGCTGCGACCTGCCGAATTTGCCGCCCGCGCCGATGCTCCCCTGGCCGCAGCCTCGCTTGGCGACCGCGATCTGGTGGCGCTGCAGAAGGTCCTGGACACCGACCTCAAGCGGCCGTCCGAGGCGCAGCTGCTGGCGCAAGCGGTGGTCATGTCTTGTCAGAACGGCGCTTTGCGCTTGGGCGTGCCCAACGATTTCTGGCTCAGCCAGGCCAATCCAGAGGCGGTGGGCTGGATCACCCAGGCCCTGCAGCGCAGCCGCGGGGGCGCGTGGCAGGTGTCCTTTGGGGTTGACGCGCGGGCCCGCAGCGACTCGGCCGCCGCCCAGACCCAGCGCAGCCGCCACAACGAGCGCCAAGTCACTGAGCAGCAGCTGCGCAGTGACCCGGCGGTGCAGGCCGTGCTAGCTGTATTTGGCGGCGAAGTCACCGGCGTGCTGCTGGACGGTGAGCAGAATTCGTAGCCCCACTGGGGCCTTTCTGACCAGGGTGTGCCGTGGACGCCAATCTTCCCATCGCCCTTGAACGGCTTGCACGCCTGCTGGGTCGACTGCCCGGCGTCGGCGAGCGCTCTGCCCAGAGGCTAGCTCTGCACGTGCTGGGTCAGGAGCCCGACTACGCGCGCACGCTGGGCGATGCGCTGCAGACGGTGCACGAGGCCGTGGGTTTCTGCCGGCAGTGCCACCACTTGGCTGAGGGCGAGCTGTGCCGGATCTGCCAGTCGCCCCTGCGCGACCGCGGCGTGCTGTGCGTGGTCGAAGATGTTCCGGACCTGCTGGCCATTGAGCGATCTGGAGAGTTTCGCGGTGTTTACCACGTGTTGCGCGGGGCACTCTCGCCGCTCAAGGGCATTGGCCCCCGCGACCTGACCCTGGACGATCTGCTGGCCAGGGTCGAGGCAGCGCCGCCGCAAGAGGTGATCCTGGCGACCTCGATCTCGGTCGAAGGCGAGGCCACGGCTTCCTACGTGTTGGGGTTGTTGCGTGGAAAACGCTTTTCAGGTCAAGCGATTGTGGTGACCCGCATCGCCAGCGGTGTGCCCCAGGGGTCAGACCTGGAGTACCTGGACCAGGCGACCCTGGGTCGGGCGCTGCGCTCGCGCCTGCCGATTGGCCGCTAGCCGGCAGGGCCGCAGGTCGCCCGACTCGCAGTGCCCACCGGGGCCTGCTGATTTTGTTTGCCGCGGCAGGGCCAGATCGGCTATCCTGAGCGAGTGAGGCTGCACCTTCCTTCTTCTTGTGCAGCCTTGGCCTTTTCGCCGCTTTCGCTCTTCCCATCGTCGTCGTGTGGCAGTCTCCCGCTCACCGCCGTCGTCCGCTCCCAGCTCTCCGTCTCGCGCCAGCCGCGCAAGGAGTCCGCAGATGATGTTCAAGATTGGCGACCGCGCTGTGTATCCGGGTCAGGGCGTGGCCGAAATCACCGGCATTGAGTCCAAGGAGATCGCGGGCAACACCGAGATCCTCTACATGCTCCACGTGATCAACACCAACCGCAAGATCATGATCCCGGTCTCCAAGGTCGGCTCGGTGGGGCTGCGCAAGGTTATTGGCAACACCGAAGTAGAGCGCATCTACCGGGTCCTGAAGGACCGCACGGCGCACGGCGTCAACCAGACGTGGAACCGCCGCTACCGCGGCTACGTCGAGAAGATCAACACCGGCTCGATCTTTGACGTGGCCGAGGTGCTGCGCGACCTGAGCGTGCTCAAGTACACCAAGCCGCTGAGCTTTGGCGAGCGCAAGATGCTCGATCAGGCGCGCTCTTTGCTGATCAAGGAGCTGTCGGTCGCTCGCTCGCAAGAAGAAGACGATGTGGCGGTAGAGCTCGACGCGATCTTTGCCGAGCCCAAGCGCCCCCTGGTCGCCGCCGAGCCGTAGACCGCGCCGCTGCCTGGCTGCCGGTCAGGCCCCTGAGCCATCCCGCCACGGGCTCTCGAAAGCAGAGGCGCCTCTCCCCAAGCTCTTAGATGGGCGCCTTGCCAAACAGCTTGGCGTGGATCTCTGCGGCAAGGCTGGCGTAGTCGCGCGCACCGCTCGATTCGGGCGAAGACACAAATACGACCTGGCCTCCCAGCTGAGCCCCGGGCAGCGCGGTGTTGGTGCCGATCTCGGTGTCCAAAGACAGCCCCTGGTACGACTGGGCCAGCGCCCGGCGGATCGCCGCATTCTGCTTGTGGTTGCGCCGATCGACGCGGGTGTGCAGCAGCCCCAGCAGCTGCGGCGCCCGGCCAAACATCAGCTGCAGGTTCTGCAGGGTGCGCATCAGGTCATCGACCCCTTCCAGGGCCAGCACGGACAGGTCGCAGGGTACCAGCACCTGATCAGCGGCAAACAGGGCATTGAGGGTCAGCAGACCCAGGTTGGGCGGGCAGTCGATCAGGATGACGTCGTAGACTCCCCGCGCCGCCCGCAGCCCGCGCGACAGGATCATCTCGCGGCCCATGCGCGTGGCCAACTGGGCTTCGGCGTTGGACAGCTGCTTGTCGGCGCCGGTGACGTGCAGGCCATCGACGGTGGTGGGCACAGCGGCCGGCAGCAGATCCGGATCTAGGCCCAGCAGGGCCTGAGAGACGCTTTGTTCAGCGCTGGCGCGTAGATGGGCGCGCAGGCTGCTGGCCACGTGGCCCTGGTTGTCCAGATCGACCAGCAGCACCCGCATGCCGTGGTTCATCGCCAGACCCGCCGCCAGATGGACCGCCGTGGTGGTCTTGCCGACGCCGCCCTTTTGGGCGCACACCGCGACCACCTGCGCCCGCGCCGGGGCAGCCTGCAGATAAGGGTGAGAGATGGGGCCACTGGGCTCGCGCTGGGCCGCCTGGGGCTGCACCCGAGAAACCACAGCTTGCATCAGCCTTTGCCCCAAGCCCTGGGCCAGTTGCGGACCCGTCCCAATACCCTGTGCTGCCATGGCGACCCCAAACCGCGCGCACTCAAGCGCGGCCATACGATCGCTCAGGTCTACATATCGTCAACTTTTTTGCCGCAGCCACCGCCAGGACCGCCGCGGTGAAGGTGGGGGATGAGGGGCGGCAAGCATTGTGGGCGCGGCCAAAACCGCCTACTTTGCAGCCTGCGGAGGATCAGCCATGCCAGAGATCTTGCAGACGCGCGGCGGCTACCACGGCAAATTGGCAGAGGTGGTCGAGGCTCGCCACCCCTGGTCCGCCGTGGCCGTAGTCGACGGCCAGGTCAGCTGGCAAGTCGGACCAGACCTGGACACCACCTGGCGCTCAGCGGCCAAGCCCCTGCAGCTGGCGGTGTGCTTGGAGCTGCTGGGGCGGCCCAACCTGAGCCCAGAGGAGCTGGCGATCGGCGCCGCCTCCCACTCCGGAGAGCCGCTGCACTTGCGCTGGGTTCGCGAGGTGCTGGCGCGGTTTGACGTGGCCGAGGCTGACCTGCGCTGCGGAACCCATCCGCCGGTCCACGAGCCCAGCGCCCACGCGATCTTGCGCAGCGACGGCGAGTTTGGGCCTATCCACAACAACTGCTCGGGAAAGCACGCTTTCATGCTGGCGGCTGCGGCTCGGCAGCGCTGGGATCTGGACTACCGCGCCCCCGACCATCCCCTGCAAGTCCGCATTGCTGAACAAGTCCGCCAGTGGTGTGGCGATCCGCTGCGGCTGGCCGTCGATGGCTGCGGCGTGCCGACCTTCTGCCTGCCGCTGACGGCGATAGCCCGCGGTTGGGCGGCGGTGGCCGAGGGGATGGCGCTGGGCGCCCAGGCGCCGCTGCTGGGCCAAGTGGGCGCGGCGATGGCTGCGCAGCCGTGGCTGACCTCGGGGACCGGGCGGCTGGACGAGTCGGTGGTGCGCCACGCCCGCGAGCCGATGGCGGTCAAGGTGGGGGCCCAGGGCCTGTTCTGCATTGCGCTGCCGCGGCGGCGCATGGGCCTGGCGATCAAGGTCCACAGCGGCAGCAGCGAAGCCCTGGCTGCGGCCGTGGCGGCGGCGCTGCGCCAGGCGGCGCCCGAAGCCTGGCTTGAGCCACCGCTGTGGCGTCTGCGCGAGGTCCGCAATGTGGCGGGGCTGCTGGTAGGCTGGTGCGCCGAAGGCTGACGGCAGCCATGCGGCGACCCGGCTGGGCTACTTGGCCGCGGCCTGCTGGCCGAACAGGGTCTGCCGCCACTTCTCCAGCTCTGCCGGGTCGGTGGGGATCTGCCTGCGCAGCTCGGCGCCTACCTGGCGGCCGCGGACGACGGCCGGGCGCTGGCCCAGCCGGTCGAGCCACGCCTGGACCCGCGGGAAGGGGGCGAGGTCCACGTCGTAATTCTTGACGATGCTGACCCACGGCCAGCACGCCATGTCGGCAATGGTGTAGGGGCCGGCCAGGTAGTCGCGGTCCTGCAGCCGCCTCTCCATGACGCCCATCAACCGCGCGACTTCTTTGGTGTAGCGCTCAATGGCGTAGGACACTGGCTCTGGCGCGTACAGCTTGAAGTGGCCCGCCTGCCCGCACATCGGCCCCAACCCGCCGACCTGCCAGAACAGCCACTGCTCGACTTCGCTTTGGCTGCGCGGGTCCTGCGGGTAGAAAAGCCCTGACTTTCTGCCCAAGTACTGCAGGATGGCCCCGGACTCAAACACCGCCAACGGCTGGCCGGCTGGGCCCTCTGGGTCGACGATGACTGGAATGCGGTGGTTGGGATTGAGCTGCAAGAAGGCGGGAGCAAACTGGTCGCCCTTGCCGATGTCGATGGGCAGCAGCCGGTAGGGTAGCCCCATTTCCTCTAGTGCTATGGCGATCTTCCAGCCATTGGGCGTCGGCCAATAGTACAGGTCGATGGGCGCTGGCGGGCTTGGAACGGTGGACACACTGGGCGAGGCGGTCATGCTGCTCCTGAAAAACGCGAAAACCGACGGAGAGCCTGCTTGGGACGATTCCGCCAAGCTCTTGGTTCCTTTTGGAACCCGTTGGCCCTCAACCCCTTGGGCGTTGGCCGGCTTGGCAGACCCAGGGCCTCAGCGCACCCGGCGCTGCATGGCGGCCTGCTGGGCCTTGGCCATTTTGCGCATGTCGGGATGGGTTTGCAGCACTTCAGTGGCAATCTGGCGTAATTCTATGTGGATACCCGGTCCTGGCTGCACAAAGCGACCGAGCAAGTTCATGTCCTGCTGCATCAGCATGGTCATGTCTTTTTTGCAGCGCTCTTTGCGGCCGACGGCGAAGTGCGCGAACACGCGGGCAAACAGGATGACGGGGCGCATCTCTGTAAGCTCGGGGTCATCGGGCTTGTAGTCCTCTAGCAGGACCATGGCTTCTTGGCCGCGACCGGTGCGCGCCCACGCTTCGGCCACCACCGAGGCCATCATCGCCCGCGCCGGCTTGGGGCCCGTTGAGGGCACTTGGATCTGGTCGGCCAGATCGCGGGCGTCGCGGCTGCGGTTTTTTAGCAGCAGCAGCTGGCAGCGGAAGGTCCGCACCTGGTCGGCGGCGTCCTGCGGCAGCTTGGACAGGTCGATGCCCTGCAGCGTCGCCAGGGCTTTGTCTGGGTCTTCTTGGGCTTCCAGCTGGGCGCGGGCGATGGCTCCCAGGGCATCGGCGCCCTTGGGGTCGCGCAGGGCCAGCTGCTCTAGCGCCGCCTTGCGGGCTTCTGGCGAGCCCTGGGCCTGCTGGAGCAGCTGCACCACTTCCTTCTGCTTTTTTGCCATGCGCAGCGCCCACAGCAGCAAGCCCACCAGGGCCACGGTCAGCACGGCCACCAGGCCAATGACCCACTTGTTGCCGGTGGCCAGGGCGGTCGCCCACACGCCAAGGGTGATGCCGCCCACGGTGAGCAGCGCTTTCTTGTTCAGCAGCGGCATTCCAAGGTCGGGAGCGGGGGCGTTGGCCATGGGTTCCTCAAGAAGGGGCGGACGCGGGGCTGGAACACCCAGGGGCCCCCGGGCCGCGATCCCTTGCCGGCTGGGGCCAAGGAATTGCAGGGCGGGGGACGGAAATGATCCAGCACTTGTCAGCGCAGCTAGAAAATGACAGCCGGGTCCAGCCCGGGGAATTGCGATCTTGGCTGTCCAAGCCGCCAAAAGGCGCAAAAGAGTCGCCCAAATCAGCAGCAGACGCAAGCGCCGTGGCGCAATTTGGCTGCTGGTACTGGACATCCGTTCAGCTGCCTCCTAGACTGCGGCGGCCGATGGGCAAGAGGTGGTGCATGGCCGCAAAGAGTGCTGAACCGATCGTGGACCTGCGCCTGCATACGGCAGATACCCGCAATGAAATCGTGGTGCTGGGGGCAGCGCAGCACAACCTGCGTCACGTGGACCTGCGCATCCCCAAGAATGCGCTGGTGGTGTTCTCTGGCGCTTCTGGCTCGGGCAAGTCGTCCCTGGCCTTTGACACGCTCTACGCCGAGGGGCAGCGCCGCTACGTCGAGTCGCTTTCGGCCTATGCGCGGCAGTTCCTGGGCCAGCTCGACAAGCCAGTTTATGACAAGATCTCTGGCCTTTCTCCGACCATTGCGATCGAGCAGAAGTCCGCTGGCTCCAATCCGCGGTCGACCGTGGGCACGGTCACGGAAGTCTCTGACTACCTGCGGGTACTGTGGGCGCGCATTGGCGTTCAGCACTGCCCGGGCTGCGGCGCCACCGTGGGCACCCAAGAGCCAGGTCAAATCGTTAGAGAAATTATGAACCTGCCAGAAGAGACCCGCATCCTGGTGCTGGCACCTCTGGCCCGCCAGCGCAAAGGGACGTTCAAAGACGAGCTGGCCCAGGCCCTGGGCTCTGGCTTTGTGCGGGCCCGCGTCAACGGCGAGGTCTTGGAGATTACGCCAGGCCTGTCGCTCGACAAGCAAAAGAAGCACGACGTTGACCTGGTGGTTGATCGGGCGGTGGTCCGCGCCGAAGAAAACCGCAGGCTCTTTGACAGCGTGGAGCAGGCGCTGCGCCGCGGCCAGGGCAAGTGCTTGGTGGCGCTGGCACCGGGGGCGACCGACGCGCCCGATGCCGGTTGGCAGGCCAAGGACGGCTGGATAGAGAAGTCCTTCAGCGAAGCGCGCCACTGCGACACCTGCCAGCGCAGCTTTGCCGAGCTGTCGCCGCTGACCTTTTCTTTCAACTCGCCGGTGGGCGCCTGCGAACAGTGCAAAGGCTTGGGCTTTGCAATGCAGGTCGATGTCGAGCGGGTGGTGCCGGACCCCAGCCTCAGCCTGCGCGCGGGCGCCATCGCCGCTTGGAAGTCCGCTGTAGAACTAGGCGGATGGACGTTCAAAGTCCTGGAGGGAGTGGCAGGGTCCCTTGGCATTGACCTGGACCTTCCATGGCGCGACCTGACCGATGGGCAGCGCGAGGCCGTGCTCTATGGCGCGGAGGGCCGCTTTGCTGTGACCTGGCAGAGCAACAACAGCGCTGGCACCTTCAACAGCCGCTATGAGGGGGTCATCCCGCAGCTGCAGCGGCGCTGGCGCGAGACCAAGAGCTCTGAACAGCGTGACTTCTATCAGAACTTCTTTGTCCAGGCCGACTGTCCTGACTGCCACGGTCTGCGCCTCAAGGCCGACTCGCGGGCCGTGCGGGTGGCCGGCTTGACCCTGCCCGAGCTGAGCTCGATGCCGATCCACGAGGCGCGTCGCCGCATCGCCGACCTGCCGCTGCACAGCAACCAGGCCAAAATCGCCCAGGAAGTGCAAAAGGAAATCCGCCACCGCCTGCAGTTTTTAGAGCAGGTGGGGCTGAGCTATCTGAGCCTGGACCGCGGCTCGGCGACGCTCTCTGGCGGCGAGGCGCAGCGGATCCGGCTGGCCAGTCAGGTTGGCTCTGAGCTGACTGGGGTGCTGTACATCCTGGACGAGCCGTCGATTGGCTTGCACCCGCGCGACAGCCAGCGCTTGGTAGAGACCCTGTTGCATCTAAGGGACTTGGGCAACACCGTGCTGGTGGTCGAGCATGACCAGGACACGTTGCTGGCGGCTGACTACCTGGTCGACTTTGGCCCGGGAGCGGGGCGGCTGGGCGGCCAGGTGGTGGCGCAAGGCACCCCCCTGCAAGTCATGGACAATCCCGCCTCGCGCACCGGCGGGTACTTGAGTGGGCGGTTGCGGATGGCCGTCCCAGCCACCCGGCGTCCGCCCAAGGGCTGGCTAGAGGTGCAAGCCGCCACCAGTCACAACCTCCAGGGGCTCGACGCCAGGATCCCGTCTGGCTGCCTGGTCGCCATCACCGGTGTCTCTGGGGCTGGCAAGTCGACCCTCATCCACGACGTCTTGTTGCCCAATGTCCGTGCAGCCTTGGCCGGCGAGCGCGGTGGGGAGCCGGCCCGCTACGGCGCCAAAGTCCGCACCCCCTGGCAGCGCTGCCGCGGGCTGGAGGGCTGGGAGCAGTTTGACAAGCTCATTGAGGTCGACCAACAGCCGATTGGCCGCACGCCTCGCTCCAACCCGGCGACGTACACCAAGCTGTGGGACCTGATCCGCACCGTGTTTGCCGAGCTGCCCGCGGCCAAGGCGGCCGGCTACGGTCCCGGGCGCTTTTCCTTTAACGTCAAGGGCGGCCGCTGCGAAAACTGCAGCGGCGATGGGGTGCTGCAGATCGAGATGCACTTCTTGGCCGACGTCTACGTGCCCTGCGAAGTCTGCCGCAGCCGGCGCTTCAACGAGGCGACGCTGGCGGTGCTATTCAAGGGCCATTCCATCGCCGACGTCCTGGAGATGACGATTGACGAGGCCGCCGATCTGTTTCAGCCCTACCCACAAATCCGCAAGATCCTGGATACGTTGCAGGAGGTAGGCCTGGGCTACATGGCGCTTGGCCAGTCGGCCACCACCCTGTCTGGCGGCGAGGCCCAGCGCATCAAGCTGGCGCGCGAGCTGGCGCGACCCGGCACTGGCAAGACCCTGTACGTGCTCGACGAGCCGACAACAGGCTTGCACTTTGACGATATCGCCAAGCTTGTGGCTGTGTTGCAGAGACTGGTCCACCGCGGCAACAGCGTGTTGGTCATCGAGCACCAGCTGGACGTCATTCGCGCTGCCGACTGGGTGGTGGACCTGGGGCCCGAGGGCGGCGGCGGCGGCGGGCGCATCGTCGCTGCGGGCACGCCCGAGCAGTTGGCGCAGGTGCAGGGCAGCCACACCGGCTTGGCCCTGGCAAACCTTTCCGCGCCACAGGTCAATTCCCACCGCAAGTGAATTTGTGTATGCTGCGGCCATGGTCAGTCGATCGGCTTGTCCGCAGAGGGCGCAACGCAGTGTCCCGCGGCAGGGTTGATGCCCGGAGGCAGCGATGCAGCAAGCTCAATTCCCAGTTTTGGCCCCCTCTGTTGTGGCTGGTTTGCGCCCCCGCAAAGCGGCGTCGGTCTCGCCCGGGAGGCCGGCAATGGCGCGGCGGTGGCTTGGGGCCGTCAGCTTGGCCTTGCTGCTGATCGCATCGGGCTGCGGAGAAGACACCGCGGTGGTAGAGGGCGAGGCAGTGGTCGATGCCGAAGGACTCGACTCCGCCCTGGACAGCGCTGCCAGCGGCTCTGACTCGGCGGCTGGCACCGACGACGCCGTCACCGCCGACACCACCACCGACGCGGCGACCGACGCCGCTGCAGGCAGCGATGGCGCCGGTTCCGACGGGCAAGGCGCCGACAGCGCCGACGCCGACGCGGCCGACGGCGATGCCTCTCAGCCGGCATGCCCGGGTGCCGGCGGCTGTGCCTGCAAAGCCCACGCCGAGTGTGCTTCTGGCCACTGCGGCACCAACGCCGCCGGAGCGGCCGTGTGCAGCGAGACCTGCCCAGAGACCGCTGCCTGTGACGACGGCGACGCCTGCACCGGGCCGGACGGCTGCAAGGGCGGTAAGTGCAATGGCGGTCCGGTGACCTGCGACGACTCCAACCCTTGCACCACCGACAGCTGCGACAAGAAGCAAGGCTGTCAGACCACGCCCGCGGCCGGCAGCTGCGACGACGGCAACCTGTGCACCAGCGGCGACGCCTGCAAAGACGGCAAGTGCGCTGCCAGCGACACCAACTGCGACGACGGCAACCCCTGCACCGACGACACCTGCGCCCCCAAGACCGGCTGCGCCCACAGCCCCAATGCCGTGCAGTGCAGCGACGGCAACGGCTGCAGCTTGGGCGACGCCTGTGACGCTGGGGCCTGCGCCGGCGGCAAGACCAAGTCCTGCGACGACGCCAACCCCTGCACGATCGACAGCTGTGCTCCCGAGACCGGCGCCTGCGCTCACTTGCCGGCCGACGTGACCTGCAGCGACGGCAACCTGTGCACCGAAGCCGACACCTGCGCCAGTGGCCAGTGCGCCGGCAAGCCCGCCAACTGCGACGACGGCAACGCCTGCACCACCGACAGCTGTGACCCCAAGACCGGCTGCGGCTACCTGGACAACACCGGCAAGTGCGACGACGGCAACGGCTGCACCGATTTTGACAAGTGCTCAGGCGGCAAGTGCAAAGGCACGGCCAAAGACGCTGCGGACTGCGATGACCAGAACCCTTGCACCCAAGACGGCTGCGACAAGGCCACCGGACTGTGCAGCCACGCGCCTACCACCGGCGCCTGCGATGACGGCAACAGCTGCACCAGCAACGACACCTGCGACGCTGGCAGCTGCAAGGGCGGCGCCAACACCTGCCCCTGCCAGGCCGACGCCGACTGCCCAAGTGACAACAATGCCTGCAACGGCACGGCATTTTGCGACAAGGCCAAGTTCCCCTACGTCTGCAAGATCAAGCCGGGCAGCGTCGTCGAGTGCGATCCCGCCAAAGACGGCACCTGCGCCGCCAACCAGTGCGACGTGGTCACGGGCCAGTGCGCCATGGCCGCCATTGCCGAAGGCAAGCCCTGTGACGCGGATGGCACGGCCTGCACGGCGGACGACGCTTGCGCGGCTGGCAAGTGCATCGCCGGCAAGGGGCTGGCCTGCGACGACAACAATGCCTGCACGACCGATAGCTGCGACAGCAAGATTGGCTGCAAATACCTGGCCAATGCCGCCCTGTGCGACGCCGATGGCAACGCCTGCACCGTGGGCGACGCCTGCCAAGACAAGGTGTGCGTGACCGGCAAGCTCAAGAGCTGCGACGACAACAACGCCTGTACTTCTGACAGCTGTGACCTCAAGACTGGTGCGTGCGTGTTTGACGGGGCCGCAGTAGAAGGCGACCCCTGCGACGCCGACGGGTCCGCTTGCACCGTGGGCGATGCCTGCAAGGCCGGCGCCTGCGCCAAGGGCCAGGCCCTCAGCTGCGATGACAAGAATCCGTGCACCGCCGATGGCTGCAATCCCAAGACGGGCTGCGTCTCTTCGGCAACGGTGGGCCCCTGCGACGCCGACAGCAGCGCCTGCACCGTGGCCGACCAGTGCGATGGCAAGCTGTGTCTGCCTGGCGCCAAGAAGAACTGCGACGACGGCGACGGCTGCACCACCGACAGCTGCGACCCCAAGACCGGCGACTGCAGCCACGCGGTGATTGTGGGATGCGGCGGCAACTGCCTGCAAGACAAAGACTGTGACGACGTTAACGTCTGCACCCAAGACAGCTGCACCGCTGGCAAGTGCGCCGTCAAGGCCGCCGCCGGCAGCTGCGACGACGGATCCAAGTGCACCACTGCAGACGCCTGCGACGCCGGCAAGTGCACCGGCAAGGCCATCGACTGCGACGACGCCAACGCCTGCACCAATGACGGCTGCGACGCCAAGGCCGGCTGCACCCATGCCAACAACACCGACCCCTGCGATGACGGCGACTTCTGCACCAGTGGCGACGCCTGCTCGGCGGGCAAGTGCTCCGCCGGCAAGCCCAAGATCTGCGACGACGGCGACGACTGCACCAAAGACAGCTGCAACCCGGCTGATGGCGGCTGCAAATTCAACGGTATCGCCGGCTGCGGCATCTACTGCGTCAAGGCCTCTGACTGCGACGACAAGAATGTCTGCACCACCGAATCGTGCCAGGGCGGCAAGTGCGTCAGCGTCACCAACAGCCTGAACTGCGACGACGCCGATCCCTGCACCCTGACCGACCTGTGCCTGGGCGGCAAGTGCGCGCCGGGAGTGGCCAAGAACTGCAACGACGCCAACCCCTGCACCCAAGACAGCTGCGATGGCAAGACCGGCGCCTGCGTCAACCTGGGCCTGCCTGCCACCGCCACCTGCGACGACAGCAACGCCTGCACCACCGATGACGCTTGCGGGGGCACCGGGCCCACCGGCAAGCCGACCTGCGTGGGCAAGGCCAAGAACTGCGACGACGCCAACGCTTGCACCACCGATTCGTGCAATGCGGGCAACGCGGGCTGCCTCAACACCGCCAACAGCGGCGCTTGCGAAGATGGCAATCCGTGCAGCGTCGGCGACTCGTGCGCCAGTGGCAAGTGTGTGGCCGGCAACCAGGTCTGGCTCGACTCGCTGGCCGGCAGCATCGCTGGCTACGCCGACGGCGAGGCGGCCAAGGCAAAGTTCCAGTATCCCTATGGCGTAGCTGTCGACGGTGCTGGCGTAACGTACGTCGCCGACTCGGCCAACCACCGCATTCGCAAGATCGCGGCCGATGGCACGGTAACTACCTTGGCGGGTGGCGCGGCTCCTGGTTTTCAAGACGGCAAGGGCGCTACCGCTTTGTTCAACCAGCCCTATGCGGTGGCCGTTGACGGCGCCGGCAACGTCTATGTGGCAGACACCTACAACCATGCGATCCGCAAGGTGACTCCCGGCGGCGACGTGACCAGCATCGCCGGCGCCGGCCTGTCAGGAGCTGTGGACGGCACCGGCAGCGCGGCGCGCTTCAGCTACCCGCACGGTCTGGCCATCGGCAGCGGCGGGGCGATTTTTGTGGCCGATTCCTACAACCACCGGATCCGCGTCATCGTCGGGACCAGCGTGACCACCCTGGCCGGCAGCGCCGCCGGCTTCAAAGATGGCAGCGGCGCCGCGGCCGCTTTCAACTATCCGTTGGGCATTGCGGTGGCCGCCGATGGTGCGATCTACGTGGCCGACCAGAGCAACCACCGCGTCCGCACCGTGACTCCGCTGGGCAAAGTGGACACCCTGGCGGGCTCGGGCGTGCAGGGGATGCTCGACGGCGATGCCAGCGTGGCCCGCTTCAGCAACCCCTGGGGCATTGCCTTGGCGGCTGACGGCGCCATCTTGGTGGCCGACCGCTATAACCACCGCATCCGTCGCGTCGCCGGCGGCAAGGTCTCCACGCTGGCCGGCAACAGCCAGGCGGGGCTGACCGACGGCGTTGCGCTGCAGGGTCGCCTCTACTATCCGGCCAACCTGGCCGTGGACTCCAGCGGCTATGTCTACATCGCCGACGGCCACAACATGCGCATCCGCCGCATCCGCGATGCCAGCGCTTGGTGCCAGTTGGGCAGCCAGTGCTTTGTCACCGGCGCCACCAACCCGCAGAACTCCTGCCAGGCTTGCGATCCCGCCAAGTCCTCTAGCAATTGGACCACCTTGGCCGACGCCGCGGTCTGCAGCGACGGCAACCTCTGCACCGGAAGCGATACCTGCTCCAGCGGCACCTGTGGCGGCTCGGCCACCACCTGCGACGACAAGGACGACTGCACCAAGGATTCCTGCAGCGCGGCCACAGGCTTGTGCGTCAGCGCACCCATTGTCGGCTGCGGCGGCAACTGCAGCCAGGCCAGCGACTGCGACGACAAGAACCCCTGCACTGATGACAACTGCAGTGGCGGTAGCGCTGGCGCAGGCAAGTGCAAGAACGGGCCCAACACCGCGGCCTGCGACGATGGCAATGTCTGCACCCTGGGCGACACCTGCTCGGGCGGCTCCTGCGTGGCGGGCGCGGCAGTAGAGACCACCACGGTGGCAGGCGGCGCGGTCGGCAACGCCGATGGCAAGGGCGCTAACGCCAAGTTCAACCGCCCAGCCGGCATTGACGTCGATGCCAAGGGCAACCTGTACCTCGCCGACTACTCCAACCACAACATCCGCAAAATCGCGCCAGACGGCACGGTCACGACCATCGCTGGCGCTGGTACCCCAGGCTACGCCGACGGCAAGGGCAACCAGGCGCTGTTCTACACCCCGACCGACGTCAAGGTCGCCGCCGATGGCACGCTGTACGTCGCCGACGTCAACAACCACCGGATCCGCGCCATTGACGTCGATGGCAATGTCACCACGGTGGCCGGCAGCGTCGGCGGCTATCTGGACGGCGTGGCCAACGCTGCGCGCTTCAATGCTCCCTACGGGATCGCCCTGGCGCCAAGCGGAGCGATCTACGTGGCCGACTTTGGCAACCACCGGGTGCGGCGCATCCTCAAGGGCCAGGTCTCTACCGTGGCCGGCTCGACGCAGGGCTGGGCTGACGGCACCGGCAGCGCGGCCAAGCTCAATACCCCGCTAGGCATTGCCCTGCTGGGCGACGGCTCGCTGGTGGTCTCTGAGCAGCTGGGCCATCGGCTGCGCTTGGTGACCCCAAATGGCAAGGTCACCACCCTGGCCGGCACCGGCAGCGCCGGCTACCAAGAAGGCCAAGCCTCGACGGCGCTGTTCAACCAGCCGTGGGGCGTCGCCGCCGACCGATCGGGCAACGTGTTTGTGGTTGACCGCGGCAACCAGCGCATCCGCAAGCTGACCCCAGGCGGCGTGATCGCTCGCCTGACCGGCAGCGGGCTGGCGGGCTACCTAGACGGCTACGCCAACGTCACCCGCTTCGGCTCGCCGCTAGGCATTGCCGTAGACGAGCGCGGCGCAGTCTACGTCGCCGACTTTGACAACGCCCGCATCCGCAAGGTGGTTGACGGCACCAAGCCGTGTCTGGTTGGCAGCGCGTGCTACTCAGGCGGCACCACCAACCCGGGCAACGCCTGCGAGCAGTGCGACGCCGCCAAAAACGCCAAGGGCTTCACGGCAAAGGGCGAAGGTGCCGCTTGCTATGACGACAAGCTGTGTACCGCCGGTGACCAGTGCACCAGCGGCAACTGCGGCGGAGCGGAGGCCGTGTGCGACGACAGCCAGGCCTGCACCACCGACAGCTGCGACGCCGCCACCGGCGCCTGCCAGTTTGAGCCGATCCTGGGCTGCGACGGCTACTGCACCCAGAACAGCCAGTGCGATGACAAGAACCCGTGCACGACCGACACCTGCCAAGGCAACAAGTGCTCGTTCTTGAACAACAGCGCGCCCTGTGACGACGGCAACTCCTGCACCCTGGGCGACACCTGCAAGGGCGGCAAGTGCGAGGTCGGCATGGACACCATGGTCACCACCCTCGCTGGCAGCGGCGTGGCTGGCTACAACGACGCCACTGGTACGGCGGCCAGCTTCAACGCTCCGCTCGGCGTCGAGCTCAGCGCCAGCGGCGTCAGCTATGTGGCCGACACCAGCAACCACCGGATTCGCAAGATCGACGCCAAGGGGCAGGTGACTACGTTGGCGGGCTCTGGCAAGCCCGGCTTCTTTGACGCCACCGGCGCTTTGGCCTGGTTCAACGCGCCCGCCGACCTCGCTTTGGATGCCAGCGGCACCCTGTATGTGGCCGATCGCGACAACCACTCTATCCGCAAGGTCGCCGCCGACGGCGCCGTGTCTACCCTGGCAGGTGGCGGTGCGGCCGGCTGGCTTGACGATGTCGGTGGCAAGGCCCGCTTCAACACCCCGTACGGCCTGGCAGTGACGCCGGGCGGGGTGGTGTACGTCGCCGACTACGGCAACCACCGGATCCGCAAGATTCTTCCCAACGGCAAGGTCACCACCTTGGCCGGCAACGGCTCTGGCGGCTACAAGGACGCCACCGGCGGCGCCGCGCAGTTCTACTACCCAACCGGCCTGGCCCTGGATCCCGCCGGCAACGTCTTGGTGGCGGACTACTACAACCACCGAATCCGCAAGGTCACGCCAAGCGGCGTGGTCACAACGGTGGCGGGCACCGGCATCGGTGGGCTGAAAGACGGCGATGTCTCTTTGGCCAATTTCTACTATCCCTGGGATGTGGCGGTGGACTCGACCGGCGCCATCTTTGTCTCTGACCGCTACAACCACCGCATCCGCAAGATTGTGGCCAATTTGGTGATCACGGTCGCGGGCATTGGCGCTGGCTTCCAAGACGGCAACTCAAGCGTGGCCCGGCTGATCTACCCCACCTCGATTACTCTGGACGCCCGCGGCAACCTGGCCATTGCCGACTCCAGCAATCAGCGCATCCGCTTGCTGCGCGAGACGGCCCTGGCGTGCCAGATTGGCGGCGTCTGCTACAGCCACAGCCTGGATAACCCCGCCAACTCCTGCCAGAAGTGTGACGGTCTCAAGACCCAGTCGCAGTGGACGGCCAAGGGCGACGCGGCCCAGTGCCAAGACGGTGCCTACTGCACCGCCGCCGACAGCTGTGCAGGCGGCACCTGCAGCGCCGGCAGCGGCGCCTGCGACGACGGCAACGCCTGCACGGCCGACTCTTGCGAGGCCGCGACCGGTGGCTGCAGCTACAGCGCCATTCCGGGCTGCCCCAACTAGTACCCAAGACCGCCCATCCGATGCGGGGTGCGCCCGGTATTCGTTCGCAGGTCTTGGCTGCTACCAGTGGGTACCAGCCCCGTCTCTCCTCGCGCTGGCGGCCGCACTTTGCCATACTCCGAAGGCGCGCGGCACTTGACCAGCCGCGGCGGCGAGGAGCTATGGGGCCACAGCGTCAGCGCGTACTGAATCGTAGAGAGATGTTGGTGTTCTTGGGCGGCGCGGTGGTGGCCGGCTGCGGTACGGGTGCTGCGTCCGGCACCGCCAGCGATGCCAGCGCGGCCCCTACGGACAGTGCCGTCGCCGATGGGGCCGCCGCGGAGACGTCAAGCACGGACGCCGGCGCCGACCTTGGCGTCGATGCGCCCGTCGCCGACCCCAGCAGCCTGGTCGTCTTCAACTACAACGTCATGTGCTCATTCTGCAAAAACACCGACTTCCCCCAGTGGGAACAGGCGTGGAAGACCCGGGTGCCGTGGTTGACCGACGTGGTCCAGCGCTACGACCCGGACCTCATTGGCCTGCAGGAGCTGAACGACCTGGGGATCGCCGAGGGCAGCCCAGATGAGGCTACCCAGATCCTAGGTGCGACGACCTGGCAGATCTACTACTACCTCAGCAAAGCTGGCGATGCCTTTGAGTTTGACTACCCCGACGCGTGTCTGGCGTGGCGCAAGTCGCGCTTTGAGCTGCTGGAGGCGGGGCAGTTCTGGCTGTCTCCAGAGCCAGACACGGCCTACAGCGTCGGCTTTGCCAAGGGCATGCAGTTTCCGCGGCTGGTGGTGTGGGCGCGCCTCAAAGACAAGGCCAGCGGTCGAGAGATCACCTTTGCCAACACCCATTTTGACAACAACGCCCCGAGCCAAGAGCTTTCCGCTCCGCTCAGCCTGCAGCGTCTGGCGCCGCTGGCCGCCAAGGCCCCGCTCATCTTCTGCGGCGACTTCAACTCGGCGCCAGACTCCAAAGCCTACGGGCTGCTGACCGGTGGATCCCCCAAGCTGGTGGACAGCTACGCTATTGCCGCAGAGAAGACCCTGGAGTCCAACATCCAGCCGCCGCCAGCTTGGCAAGAGCCCAGCCGGATTGACCACGTGTTTGTGACGGCGCCCTTGCAGGCAGAGAAGTGGTCGATCGACCTGTGGCGCTATGGTCAGCAGCAGCAGGCCCCTTCTGACCACCCGGGGGCGGTAGTGGTCAAGCTGCGCTGGCCTCTCTAGGAGCCTGTCGCGAAAATCCCGAACAGGCTCCCCGCCAATCTGGGTTTTTGCAGTTGGGCAAGAAATATTGGAAGTGAATTCCAATATTTCGCCCGCCTGGGCGCTGGCAAGACGAGCGCCCTAGGACCCTGTCGGATGCTTGCATCGATACAATAGTTTTGTGTAGTTATCGATAGGTGCTGGCGCTTCTCGGACACGCTCCTAGAACAAGCCAGAGATTTTGCCGGTGTCATCGACATCAATGGCTTCGGCAGCTGGCACTTTGGGCAGGCCCGGCATGGTCATCATGGTGCCGGCAATGGCTACCACAAACTCTGCCCCGCGCGACAAGCGCACTTCGCGGATCGGCAAGATGTGGCCACTGGGCGCGCCGCGCAGGGCTGCATCGGCGCTAAAGCTCGACTGCGTCTTGGCTATGCACACCGGAAAGTGCGGGTACAGGTGGGTCCACTTGGCCAGCGTGTCTTTGACCTTGGCATCGGCGCTGATGCCCGCGGCGCCGTAGAGCTGGGTCGCCACGGCTGAGATCTTGTCCCAAAGGGGCATGTCATCGGGATATAGGAAGCGAAAGCTGTGGTTGGGCTGGTCGGCCAGCTCGACCACCTTTTGGGCCAGCTCGGTCGCGCCCTTGCCGCCCTCTGCCCAGTGGCGGCAGATCACCGCCTGGGCGCCCAGCTCGGCGACGCGCTGCTGAACCAGGGCGACTTCGGCGGCGGTGTCGGCGGTGAAGTGGTTGATGGCCACCACGCAGGGCAGGCCGAAGCACTCGCGCAGGTTGTGAAGATGTCGCTCCAGGTTGGGCAGGCCGGCCCGCAGCGCCTCCAGGTTCTCTTTGCCAACCTCTTTGACCGGCACGCCGCCGTGGTACTTCAGGGCGCGGATGGTGGCCACCAGCACCACGGCGTCGGGCTTGAGCTCGGCCTTGCGGCACTTGATATCAATGAACTTTTCAGCCCCCAGGTCGGCGCCAAAACCCGCCTCGGTCACCACGTAGTCGCTCAGGCTCAGCGCGGCCTCGGTGGCAACCAAAGTGTTGCAGCCGTGGGCGATGTTGGCAAAGGGGCCGCCGTGGACAAACACCGGGTTGTTTTCCATGGTCTGCACAAGGTTGGGGCGCAGGGCGTCTTTAAGCAGCGCCGTCATCGCGCCGTCGGCCTTGAGGTCGCGGGCGAGCACGGGCTGGCCGCCGCGCGTCTGGCCGACCTGGATGTTGCCCAGCCGGCGCTTGAGCTCACTGACCGAGCGCGACAGGCACAGAATTGCCATCACTTCCGACGCCGCGATGATGTCAAACCCGTCTTGGCGGGCAAAACCGTTGGCTGTACCGCCCAGACCCACCACCAGCTCGCGCAGGGCGCGGTCGTTCATGTCCATGGTGCGGCGCCAGCTGATCTGGCGGTTGTCGATGCCCAGGGTGTTGTCGTGGTGGATGTGGTTGTCGACCATGGCGGCCAGCAGGTTGTGGGCTGCGGCGATGGCATGGAAATCGCCAGTGAAGTGCAGGTTGATGTCCTCCATTGGCACTACCTGGGCATAGCCGCCGCCCGCCGCGCCGCCCTTGACGCCAAAGCACGGGCCCAAGGCCGGCTCTCTTAGGCAGATCATGGCTTTCTTGCCAATGAGCGACAGCGCGTCTCCCAAGCCCACACTGGTCGTGGTCTTGCCCTCGCCGGCGGGGGTCGGGCTGATGGCGGTAACCAGGATCAGCTTGCCGCGGGGCAGGTCGCGGCGGCTGGCCAAGTATTCCAAAGATACCTTGGCTTTGTAGTGGCCGTAGGGGTCCAGATGTTCAGCGTCGATGCCCAGGCGCTCGGCGGCAAGGCCTAGAATAGGACGCATCTTGGCTTTTTGGGCGATGGCGATGTCCGACATGGTAAGGCTCCGCAGCTGCAGTCATGGCCCGCGAGGATCGCCTCCCTGGCAGCGCAGCGCAAGCATCGCTCCCCACCGGTGAGACAAATCGTGTCACAGCTTTGCGTGCGTGGGGGGGCGGGGCCCTGCGGCCGGACTGCGGCTACGGGCAGAAGTTCATGCCGCCAGGGGTGCCGCGGTCGCGAGCGGCGCACCTGGGCTGGCCGGCCGCGTTGTCCAGCTTCCACGTGGTCTTGCCTGCGTCCGCGGTAGCGCTGAGCGGCATGCACATGTTGGGCGCCAGGCAGTCGCTGTTGCTCTTGCAGGCCAGGGGCTCGGCATCGTAGCTAGAGACCCCGACGTAGACGCTGTAGCCGCAGGTCATACCGGCGCCCACCCAGCACAGGGCGCCATCGTCGTTGGCCAGCGGGTCGGTCAGGCACGCCGGCTTGACCATCGCCGCGCTGCCCAGGCCCCAGGGCAGCTTGCCGTACGGTACTTCATCGACCACCAGGCCCTGGGCGTTGACCAGCTTGAAAGGCACGTTGAGCGGCACATTCTTGAGCTGAAAGAGTCCAGCGGTCGGCTGGTCGGCCCAGGCGTACAAGGCCTTTAGGCCGTTGTTGGTCGCCACGTCGGCTGTTGCCACCAGCAGCCCATAGCTCTTGCCGGGCAGGATGACTTGGCCACCCGGCGCAGCCGTAATGGTGTGGTCGTAGGTGTCAAACTTGAGGTGCCAGCCGGCCAGATCGATGGGATCCGCCGTGGGATTGTACACCTCGATCCACTCGCCCTTGGTATCGACAGCCGCATCGGGATCCACCATGAACTCGCTGAGGATCACGGTGCCCTTGGGCTGAGGCGGCGCTTCTTTCTTGCAGTCGCTTGAGCAACCGTCGCCGTTGGTGGTGTTGCCGTCGTCGCATTCTTCTTGCGGACCGCTGCCAATGGGCGCTGGGATCTTGGCGCTAAGGGCCCAGTTGAAGGTGCCGTCGTTGGCGGGATTGCCCGGCAGCGACTGAATGTCCTTGACCACAATGGACCACTGGCCCTTGAGGCTCTTGCCCACCCAGTCCTTGTTCATGTCGCCTTGGACCAGCGGCAGATCGGAGTTGAATTTGGCCACCAGCCCCGTACCCGCCTTGCCGCCTTGGTACAGCACGTAGGGCGTGGCGGCGCCAGGGGCATACAGTTCCACCGCCAGCTTGGAGACGTCGGAATTGGCGGCGTTGAATTCAACCCAGATTTCCTGGGCCAAGCCGGAGTCCTGGAAGGCCAGGGTGTCGGTGACGCCAGCGTTGAAGCCGTCTTTGATCTTGACGTCGGCCGTGCCTTTGACGGTGACGGTGTTGGCCATGGTTCCAGCATTCTGAACGATGTTGTCGCCGCACTTGGGGGCTGGCTTGCACTGCTGGCCCATGCACACAAGACCGGTGCCGCAAGAGCTGTTGTCGGGCTTGCCTTCGCAGACATTGACGCACGGCGGGTTGGCCTGGCCCGGCGAGCCCCAGTCGCCCGCGCCATAGGGCTCTTTGCCGGCGCACCAATTGGCGTATTGGTCATTCTTGACGGCATCGTAGGCCGATGGGTCGGCTTGCATCGACTTGCCCTCGGTCACTGGAAAGCCGACGCTGCTTGGGTTGCTGGCGCATGCCGCCGGCGGATTGGGCTGGGTGCACAAGAAGCCCTTGGGCGAAAACGACAGCTGGTCAATGGTCTTGCCATTCCAGTCCAGGTAGATGTCGTCTGCCACCACGTTGTTGAGCGTGAACGGCGACGGCGGGGCGCTGAACCAGCCCACTTGGACGTTGGCTCCGCCGTTGAGCTGCTTGTCCGTCGAGCCACCGATCACAAGAAAGCCCAGCGGGGCAATCAGCATGGCCTTGTCTGAGGTCAGGGTCACCTTGTTGGAGCCGGCATCGCGCAGCACCCAGCCGTTGATGTCGATCGGCAGCTGGCCCGGGTTGTGAAGCTCAATCCACTCACCGGGTTCGTCATCGGCGGCCTTGGGGTTGACCATGACCTCGGTAATGACGATCTGGCCGGCGGTAAAGGCCTCTTTCTGGCAGTTGACCGAGCAGCCGTCGCCGCCGGCCTTGTTGCCGTCGTCGCAGTTCTCTGCGGTGTCCAGGGTGCCGTTGCCACACAGGGGCGAGTCGCAAGCGTCGCCAAAGCCGTCGGCGTCCAGGTCGGCCTGGCCGGGGTTGGAGGCGGTCAGGCAGTTGTCGCACAGGTCGCCCACGCCGTCGCTGTCCTGGTCGCTCTGCTTGACGTCGGCGATGGAAGGACACACGTCGCAGGCATCGCCGAGCTTGTCTGAGTCTTTGTCGGACTGGTCGCCGTTCAGGGCAAAGGGGCAGTTGTCCACCTCGTTGTTGACCAAGTCGCCATCAAAGTCTTTGCCGGGCGAGGCACAGGTCGGGTTGGAGGCGCCGGGGGTCCCCAGATTGCCGGCGCCCGAGGGAATCGGCTGCTCGCTGATGCACCAGTACTGCTTCTTGTCGTTCAGGGCGGTGGTGGCAAACGCCGGATCCAGCTGCAGCGAGGCATTGGTCTTGACGGCCGGGGTGTCTGTCCCGTAAGAGACGATGTCCACAACCTTCTTGCCGGGTACGTCGACCAGGGTCAGCACATCGGCTTGGGGATCGAGCATGAATTCCGCGCCGACCTTGTTAAAGCCGTAGGCTGCCGTCACGTTGCCGTTGTAGGCCTTGTTCGTGTTGGCGGCCAGCACCAGCAGCCCTTTGGCCGGCACCTTGATGTCGTCGCTGATGGTGTGGGTCTTCTGCTTGCCGGTCACGCCCTTCTTGAGGTCCAGACGCCAGCCCTTGAGGGCGATGGGCGCGGTGGTCGGGTTGTAGAGCTCCAGCCACTGGGCCTGCGAGTCATCCAGGTTGTCGGTGTGGGCCAGGATCTCATTGATGACCAAGCTGCCCGGCACCGGCACGGCTGCCACACAAGCCTCGCAGCCATCGCCGGTGAAGTCATTGCTGTCGTCGCAGCTTTCGCCGACATCCAGGTCGCCATCGCCGCACACCGCCGGGTCGCAGGCGTCGCCCTGTTTGTCGCCGTCGCCATTGGTCTGCTGAGGATTGGGCGCGTCGGGGCAGTTGTCGCAGGCGTCGCCCACGGTGTCGAGGTCGACGTCGGACTGGGTGCCGTCGGCGCCGGTGGGATTGAACACGGTGGGGCAGTTGTCCTGGCCGTCGGGAATCTGGTCGGCGTCCTGGTCGGGCGGCGCTGGGCAGGGCGGATTGGCGACCCCCGGGGTGCCGTAGTCGCCGCTTGTCAGCGCTTCGGGAGAGGCGCACCACGACTTGTAGTCGTCATTGGCGATGTCGTTGGTGTTGGTCACGTCTAGCGATAGCGCCATGCCCTTGAGCTCGGCGATGGGCCACGAGACAGTCCAGGTGACCTTGTCGATCTCGACGGGCTGGGCCGGCGCCGCATAGTTGGCCTTAATCACCAGAGAATCGGCAAAATTCTTGAAGGTGATGCTGTTGTACACGTAGCCGTAGGTGTTGCCGCCGTTCTTGGTCTTGTCGCCGTTGCGGCCAAGGGCCATGGTCTGACCGGGCTGCAGCTTCATCTTGTCGGCGCAGCCGTTGATCACGTGCAGGTCGCTGCCGCCGTCTTCGGTGATGGTCAGGCCGTTGAGGTTGATTTCCTTGGCGGTGGTGTTCTTGATCTCAAACCACTCGCCTGCGTCGTCTTTGACTGCCAGCGGCCAGATCATCACCTCGGTGATCACCAGATCGCCCTTCTTGAGCAGTTTCTGCGGAGCTGGCGCCGAGGCCGGCGGCGTGCACTTGGGGGCGCAGCTGCCATCGGCCTGCAAGTCAAAGCCAATCACACAGTTGCACAGCGCCTTGCCAGAAGTCACCGAGCACAGCGTCTTGTTGGGCTCGGAGCATGGATTGGGCACGCAAGGATTGCCGGTCGTGGTGTCGGTCTTGACGTCGGCCGTGTCTTTGCTGTCGCCAGCGTCGCCGCTCGAGTCGCCGGTAGCGACCGAGTCGCCGGTAGCGGTGGTATCAGCCACTTCGCCTGCCGAGTCACTGGGCGTGCTGTCTGGGGTGCCCCCATCCTTGGTGTCTTTGGGCACATCGACGCCGGCGGTGTCGGTCAGCACCACCACGTCGGGAAAGCCGCCAAAGCCGCCAATGTCCTGATCGGCTGCCGGGCCGGCCGGGTCTTCGCACCCAGGTGCGGTGGCCAAGGCAGCGGCGAGAATGGCGATAAGACCGCGTAATTGCAAGAAAGGTCGAACTCTGTAGCTGGCCATGCGTGTCCTCTGGTGGGCCGTCCGCAAGGCCAAGGAGCGTTACGGTGGCCCGAAAGTGACCAAGTTGCCAGTATAGGTGTCGCCCCAACGGCAGTGCAAGCTTTGGCGCCTGTTTCGCCATCGGCACTTGGCTCTCAGCGATCGCTCTGCACTCCTGGTGTCGGCGCCAGCAGGCGGCGCAGCATGCGATCCTGGACGGCCCGCAGCGGCCCCGGACCAGACTTGAGACCGTTAAAGAAGAAGGCAAACACATAAGCCTTGTCGCCGCTTTCTGCGTAGCCAGCCAGGCCCGAGACGTCGTCCAGGGTGCCGGTCTTGGCCATGACCTTGCCTTGGGTGTCGGCCCCTTTGAGGCGGCCGCGCAAGGTGCCGTCCACGCCACCCACGGCCAGGCTGCGGCGGAACTCGCCTCCCTTGGGGTCGCGGCCCATCGCCCGCAGCAAGTCCACCACCGCGCGCGCCGTCACCTGGTTGGCGTGATAGAGGCCCGAGCCGTTGCCAAGCTTGACGCCTTCCCAGTGAATGTCTAACCCGTCCAAAGTCTTGCGCACGCCCTCGGCTGCCTTGTCGGCGGTCGACGGCGCCCCTGCGGTGGCCAGGCCGACCTGCTTGAACAGAGCCTCGGCGTAGCCGTTGTGCGACTGCTTGTTGGTGACGGCCACAATGGCCCGCCAGTCGTGGTGCTGATGGCGCGCCACCAATTCGCCGGCAGCGGCCTTGGCAAACTGCGGGTCGCCAGGGATGACAATGCCTTGCTTCTCAAGGAGTCGCTTGAAGACCCACCCGGCAAAGAAGCTGGCATCGGCAACGCGGCGCCGCCCAGAGCCCACGGCCTTGGTCTTGACGGGAAGCTGGCCCTGGACCACGACCTCGGTGGCACGACCGGCCGGGCGCGTGACGATCGCCAGGGAATTGCCCCGCCCGGCCACGGTGATGGCCTGGTTGACCACGACCACGGCAGCGCCGGCATCGGGCGACACGGTCACCAGCGGCGGCTGACCTACGGCGCCGGGGCGCACGCTGACCGAAAGCGTCGAGGCATCGACCATCAACCCGCCAACGGGTGCGCGGTAGGCAGCATCGGTCTGCTTTTCTTCAAAACCTTTGGGCAGCTTGTCATCAAACACGCTGGCATCCATGACCAGCCGCCGCAACTTCTGTACGCCTCGCTGTTGGACGGCCACGGCCAGCTTGGTCCAGTCTGCCAGCGACAGGGTTGGATCGCCGCTGCCGACCACGTGCAGCTCGGCCTCGGCCCCTTTGCCGACCAGGCGCACTTCGGTAGAGGGCTTCTTGTCGAGGTCCAAGGCCTTTACGGCTGCGGCGGTGGTGAAGAGCTTGGCCACCGAGGCTGGGTAGACCACCTTGGTCGGGTCGCGCTCCAGCACTACCTTGCCGCTGGCTGTTTCGACCACCAAAGCCACATAGGGGGCCGACTTGCCATGGGCGCTCTGCAGAATCGCCCGCAAGTCGGCGCTCAGGTCGGCTGTCTGGGCGACCGCGGGGGCCCGTTCTGGGGCTGCCGGCGCGCCGGCCGGCTCTTGGGCGTCCTCTTGAACGCCGGCGTCCGCGCCAGCACGGCCGGCGGACGCGACCGCGCCAGCCGCGCGCACGGGGCTGGGGGCCCGCTTGGCGGCGGCGGCGGCGGGGCGGCTGGCCTTGGCCTTGGCCTTGGGGCGGGCCTGGGCGCTGCCGGGCACTGCGCACAGCGCCAGCCAGCTGCACAGCAGGGCCTTGACCGCCCACGGGGAGTGCCCTGCAAAAATCATGAAGACTCCTGAGCTTCTGAGCCAGTTGCCGCCTGGGCCGCCTCAATGCGCAGCTGCACAGAGTGCTTGCCGTTCCACACGTTGCGGTCAACGGTGGTAGCGACATCAATGCGCTGGCCGTGGGTGATCCCGGCAAAAGCGTGGATGGGCCCAAAGCAATCGACCCTGGCACGGGCGTACAGCGGCTGCGACCCTGGCACCGCCAGCACGCCGCGCATCCACAGCCGATCCTTGCCGACGCACTCGAGCTTGGCAACCTCAAGATCCCGCAGCCAAAATCGCGGTTTGGGATTGCCCTTGCCAAAGGGCTCTAGCTGCTCGATCAGGGCGACCAGCTCCAAATCGACCGCTTCAAGGGCGAGTTCAGCGTCCACCAGCAGCGGGGCCGTGCGCGGCAGGGGCGGCAGCCTCTCGGCGGCGTCGCGGCGCAGGCGATCGTACAGCTCGGCCACGCGATCGGCGGGAAGAGTCATGCCCGCTGCGTAGGCGTGGCCGCCAAAGCGGGTAAGCACGCCGTCGCAGACCCGCCGTAGCCCTTGGACCAGATCGTAGCCCTGGGCTGAGCGCGCCGAGCCACGGGCCTCGCCCTGCGCATCCACGGCCAGGACGATGGCCGGAACGCCTAGTTGTTCGGCGAGCCTGGCGGCGACGATCCCGACCACCCCTTGGTGCCAGTCGCGCCCGGCGACGACCACCGCGTGATCGCGGCAGGGCAGTTGCTGCGCCAGCGCCAGCGCCTCGCGGGTGACCTGTTGGCTCATGTCTTTGCGGGTGTTGTTGGCGACGTCCAGCTCAAGCGCCAGCTGCTCGCCGCGCTGGGGATCGCCGGTGACCAGTAGCTCAAATGCGGTGCGGGGATCGGCAATCCGCCCTGCGGCATTGATCTTGGGGGCCAGCTGAAAGCCAATGCGATCGGCCTGCACGCCGTCCAGCGGCAGGTGGCGGGCCAGCGCGCGGATCCCGGGGCGGGTGGTACTGCCCAGCCGCCGCAGCCCGTGCCAGGCCAGGGTGCGGTTGACGTCCTTGAGCTCGACCACGTCGGCCACTGTGCCAAGAGCGGCAAATTCCAAGACGGTTTTGAGGTCCAGCTGGGCAGCTGTGGCCAAGCCCCTCTCTGCCATCACCCGCCGCAAGCCCTGGGCCACCACAAAGGCGAGGCCAACGGCGCAGAGGTTGTTGTCGGGATAGGTGCAGCCGGGCTGCTTGGGATTGACAAAAGCATCGGCATCAACCGGGGTTTCGCCCAGCATGTGGTGATCGATGACCACAAACCGCACGCCGCGCTGGCGCACAGCAGCCACTTCTTGCCAGGCGGTGGCGCCGCAGTCGACGGACACCACCAGCTGCGCGCCGCCATCGACCAGCCGCTGCAGGCAGTGGCCGTTGAGGCCGTAGCCGTCGGTGATCCGGTCGGGCAAGAACACCTGGACCCGCTCGCCGCCGCCCAAGGCCTGCAGCACGCAGTGCATCAGCGCCGCGGCCGAGATGCCGTCGACGTCATAATCGCCGTATATCCAAATGGATTCGCGCTTGGCAAGGCTCTCTGCGATCACCTCGGCGGCGCGCCGACAGCCTTTGAGCAGCCAGGGGTCGGGCAGGTCGCGCAGGGTCGGGCTGAGGAAGCGCCCGGCCTCGGCCGGCGAGTCGATGCCGCGCTGCGCCAGTAACTCGGCCAGCAGGGTCGGATAGCCGTGGTTGCGCAGGGCATGGGCTGTCGCGGGATCAGCGCAGCGCAGAGTCCAGGCGCCGCTTGCCACAGTCACGTTCGCCTAGGCCGCGGGGGCGTGGACGCCGGCCTTGGTGGCGAGGCCGGTCTTGGCCTGCTCCGCCTTGCGGTCCTCAAACTTGTGATGCAGCCACATGAACACCGGGCTGGCCACAAAGATCGAGGAGAAGGTGCCGACGATGACGCCGATCACCATGGCGAAGGCGAAGTCGCGGATGAGGCCTCCGCCGAACAGGAAGATGGCCCCTGAGGTCAGCAGCGTCATCAACGATGTCAACACGGTGCGGCTCATGGTGGTGTTGATCGAGGCGTTGACGACGGTCTCGATCGCCACGTCGGGGTGGTTCTCTTGGGTCTCGCGGATTCGGTCAAACACCACGATGGTGTCTGTAATCGAGTAGCCGGCCACCGTCATGACCGCGGCGATGACGGGCATAGAGAACTTGACCTGGGCAAACGAGAAGCAGCCGATGACCAGCACAACGTCGTGGGCCAAGGCGATAAGGGCGCCTGGCGCGTAGCGGATGTCGAACCGCAGCACGATGTACAGAACGATGCCAACCACGGCGTACAGGATGGCCACAAGGCCCTGGCTGAGCATGTCGCCGGCCACTGATGGCGAGACAGCCGTCGACGAAACCACCGCGATGAAGGCCTTGCCGTACTTGGTGGCTACGCCAGCTTCCAGCTTGCCCTTGAATTCTTCCACCACCACCGTGAAGCGTTGGTCATTGCGTTCTTCCAGATCCTTGGACTTGGCGTCGCGCAGGGTCTTCTCTTCGACCTTGATCTGCTCGTCGGTCTTGCCCTCGGACTGGAGCATTTGCAGCGAGCGGAACAGCGACACGTCCAGCTGGCTCTCTGCGTCCGAGCCGGTGCCGACTTTGGCAAAGCCAGCCGCAGCAAACACTTCGCGCATAGCGGTGTAGGTAGCGGGTACCTTGGCCGGGTCCTTGAGGGTCACAAATGCCCGGTCTTCGCCTTCGGCGGCCCAGCTGATCTCCGCGCCCGGGAACTTGTCTTTGAGTTTGGCGGTCAGCTGGTCGCGGCGCTCGGCTGTCACTACCGACGTCAGCTCAGTCACGACCGAGAAGTGGTCGCTGCTACCACCGCCACCGGTAGAGAAGTCCTGCACTTCGACCTGGCCGACGTCCTTCTTGGCCGTGGCCTGCTGCAGCACGTTGGTCACGGTACCCTGCAGGTCGTGGCGGTCGACCTTGGCGGCGCTGTCAAACTGCATGATCAGCTTGGTGCCGCCCTTGAAGTCAATGCCCTTGTTGAATCCAAGGGTTGACAGCGCAATGATCGACGCCAGGATGCCCAGGCCGGTCAGGGCGTAGTACAGGTGGCGCCGCCCAACGAAGTCGTAGTTGGCGTCGGGATTGAACAGATTGAAGTGCTTGTGCTGGCTGCTCATGTGGCGTTTCCTGCTCTGGAACGTGGCGAAAGTGCGACTACTGGCGGGCGCCGTCGCCGGCACCGAATCGACCCAAATGCGGCGGCTAGACCGACAAAGCGGTGAGCTTGCCCTTGGCAATCAAGTAGTCGTAGATCATGCGCGTGGCGACGATCGACGTGAACATCGAGGTGCAGATGCCGATCAGCAGCGTCACCGCAAATCCGTAGATGGGGCCGGTCGAATAGACCATCAGCACCGCACCGGCCATGCCAGCCGTGATGTGCGAGTCAAAGATTGTCCAGAAAGCACGGCCGTATCCCAGGTCCAAGGCATTGCGCATGCCGCGGCCCGCGCGAAGCTCTTCGCGAATGCGCTCAAAGATCAAGATGTTTGCATCGACGGCCATCGCGGTGGTCAGCGTCAGACCGGCCATGCCCGGCAGGGTCAGCGAGGCGTTGAACCACACCAGGCAGGCCATCTGCAGCACCAAGTTCAGGATCAGCGCAACGTCGGCGATGACGCCGCCCTGGCGGTAGTAGAGGACCATGAACACCACCACCAGCAGCACGCCGATGGCCATCGACAGCAGGCCGCCGCGCACGGCGTCTGCGCCCAGCGACGGGCCGACCGCAATGTCGTGGACCTTGATGACCGGGGCCTTGTAGGCGCCGTTGTTCAGCACGGTGACCAAGCTCTTGGCCTCGTCCATCATGACCTGCGCGCTGCTGCCCTTGCCCAGGGTGATCTGCACGCGCGAACCCAGGCGCTCCTTGATCTGCGGGGCCGAGGCCACGTCGTCGTCCAGCATGATGGCCATCTGGTTGCCGACGTTCTTCTCGGACACGGTCGAGAGGATCGAGGCGCCGCGGCCGTCGAATTCCAAGTGGACCACCGGCTCTTGGCGGCCCTGGGCTGCGTAGCCGATGTTGGCGCGGGTCAGGTTGTCGCCGCTCAGCTGGGCTTTGGCTTCGACGTTGTGGGTCCGCCAGTAGCTGGTGGCGACCTTGCCGCCGGTCTGGCGATCTTCTACCAGCTCGTAGCCAATCTGTACGTCGTCAGGAACTTGAATTTCCTTGACAAAGCGGATCAGCTCGGACTTCTTGTCGGCCTTGAGGTAGGAGCCGCCGGCATCTGGCACCAGCGAGATCGTCTTGGCCTCGGCTTCGTGCTTGGTCTTGTAGTCGGCCAGGGCCTGCGACTTGTCGTCGAAAACCTTGGCTTCTGGCTTGACCATGCGGAACGTCAGCTGGGCAGCCTGGCCGATGCGCTCGCGAATCATGCCTTGCTGGCGCTCGGACAGGCCGGGCAGCTGCAGGTCGATGTCGGCGTCGCCGGACTGGCGAACGTCGGGCTCGACCAAGCCAAAGGCATCGACGCGCTTGCGAATCACTTGCAGCGTCTGGCTGACGATGTCTTTCTTCAGCGCCTGCACGTCTTTGTCCGGCATGACCAGCGCCACCGCGTTGTCGCCCGCCGAGGCCGTCTTGAAGCGGCTGTCGACCGTGTCGATGACGTCGCTGGTGAGCAGGGCCTTGTCCGCCGGGACCTTGAACTCGACGCGCAGGGTGTTGTACGCCGAGCGATTGATCACGAAGCGGTCTTCGATGGTCTTCTTCTCGGTGTCGCCCAGGGTTGCCCAGTCTTTCTTCTGGCCCTTGGCGTAGGCGTCGCCCAGGCGGTCCTTGAGCGAGTCGGCCAGCCGGCGGGTGTTGTCGCTGATCGCCTTCTTGTAGTCGACGGTGTAGCGCAGCTCCAGGCCGCCCTTGAGGTCAAGGCCGTACGAAAGACGCTTGTCGAAGAAGTCGGTGTACACCGTCGGCAGCGAGCTGCCCAAGAAGGTGGGCAGGAGCTGTAGCACGGCTAGGCCAAAAAGCCCAAAAGTCCACCATGCTTTCCAGTTGCGCTTGCTCTCCATGAAGGGGCTCCCTGCTCGCTAGTGCTGCGTTCCGCTTGGCGTTGCCTAGTCCAATTGGGCTGGATTCGCCTGTTCCTGATTCGCTCTATCTGGCAGTTGCCGGCGCTCGGCGGCTGCCTGGGTCTTTCTGGCGACGCGGACCAGTGGTCCGCGCAAGGCCGCTGCTAGCGCGGTGCCAAGGCCTCTGTGGCGTTGTTGGCAGCCCCGGCAATGTGGCTCTTGTGGACGCGAATCGTGACCCGGTCGGCGATTTCGACCCGGGCAATCTGGTCTTCCATGCCCACGATCTTGCCGTAGACGCCGCCGGTGGTCACTACGTTGGCACCGACCTGCAGGCCGTCTAGAAATTGCTTGTGCTGGCTGGTGCGCTTCTGCTGGGGCCGCAGCACCAGGAAGTAGAACACTGCGAACACGCCCAACATCATCGCCCAAGAGATCCAGCCTGCCGGCCCCCCCTGGGGGCCGCCGCTTGGTGCCGCAGCCGCCGATCCAGCGGCAGGGGCTGCGCCCGCGCCAAGGCCCGCAGCCGGATCACTCTGGGCAAAGGCCGTGGAGACGGAAATCAGCCACATAGAAAGAGAAATTGCGCCAGCAAGGGCTTTTGCCGCAAGAGCGCTAGAAGGGCCGCTGATCATCCGTATCCTTGATGGCAGAGCTAAGTCCGCTTCTTTCCAGTATTTCGCCGATCGCGACTGAGCAGAACCCGCCGCGAAGACGCGGGGGTATACCAGAACAAGGGCAAGGGGTCAATGCAACTGCAGTGGCCGCCACCGGCGATCGCCCGCTCCTGGCGGCGGCGTTAGCGGTGCCGTCCACCGGGCTGGCGCCCCTCTTTGGGCAAGGGTGCAGTTGGAAGGTGTCGACGCTGTTGACTTTGCTTTGGTCGGCTGCGGCGGGAGCCGCATGGTGCTGGCGCCGGCCAGCCCGGGCGCTTTGGCTAGCGATCTTGCTGTGGCCAAGAGGTGCTGCGGCTCGCCCGGCGGGCAGCCGCGGGCTCGTGCGCGGGGCCGCCTGTGGTATGCTGTGGCCATGCATCTGCCGCGGGTTCATCTAAAGTTCATGGAGTTTCTGGCGATCTTGGCAGCGGCCACTTGTTGGCTGGCTCTGGCGGGTCCACCAGCGGCTGCGGCGCCAGCGCCCGCCCTGCCAGCCGCCCTGGCGCCAGCCGATTCGGCGCCCCTGCAGCTGCGCTACCGCTGCGACGGTCCGGCGGCGTTGTTCTGGGTGGCGTCTGCTCTGTCTGGCGATGCGATGATGGATTTGCCGGCGTGGCGGGCGTGGTGGCAGCTGCACCCCGGATCTTCGGCTGCGACCCACAGCCGCGAACAGAAGGCGATCGAGGCCTTTGGGCGGCTGCGCGCGAGCTACCGCGGGCGGTTTCTTGACGCTGAGCCGCGAGCCAATCCCTGGGTTCCAGTGCCGCCGCCGTCGTCTCATCGGCTGGATGTGCGCTTTGCGGCGGTTTTTCTGGGTGCCCAGACCGCCGAGCAGCTGCGCCAGCGGGCAGAAGTCCTGCTTACAGACGCCGATCAGGCCGTCCTGCAAGAGATTGCCGGGGTGTGGTTGCCCAAGCTAGAGGCCATCAGCGCGGCTCAAGGCGAGCGGTGCGGCTTTGCGGCGGCCTTTGAGCAGCACGCCAGGCACGCGGGCCTGGGGCAGTTTTTGCTGCGCGCAGCCAGGCTTTTTGGGGCAGAGGCGACCGGAGAATTGGTGGTGCAGTTTGTGCCGGCACCGGGCGGCGAGCTGCTGCGCGGCCGGCGCCTGGGCAACTACTTGGTCATTGAGGTCAAAGCCGGGCAGAGACCAGAGCACCGCAGCGACGTGGTAGTGCACGAGGCGTGCCACTGGCTGCAAGAGCGCGGCGGCATGGACGATGATCCGCAGCTCATTGGCGCCCTGTTTGGCGCCGCGGCAGGGCGAGCCGCGCGGGCTTGGGAGCTGTTGGCAGAGGGCACCGCCACCGCCCTGGGGCAGGGCCTGTGGCTGCAGGAGAGCGCGCCCGCGGCCTTTGAGCGCAGCCTGGCTGTTGGCCGCAGCTGGTACGCCGATGCGCCGATCGACACTTTCGCCAAGGAGTTGGCGCCGATTTTGCGCCGCGGGCTGCAAGAGGGGCTGGCGCTGCAGGCCCTGGCTCCGCAGATCGCGGCGGCAGCACCGGCGCCCGGCCGCGAGCTGGCGGCGCAGCTGCACCGCTATGTGCTGCTGAGCGACCACCGCGACAGTCAGTGGTTGGCCAAGGCGTGGTTTGCCCAGGTGCCGCCGCGGGCGGTGTGGCGCGCCGACTTGGGCGAAGCCGCGACATGGGCCCGCGGGGCAAAGGGAGCGACGCTGGTGGTGGTGGCTACCTGGGCGGAGCTGAAAGGCGTCGATCTGGGCGTGTTGGGGATTGCGTCTCCGCCTGCGGGTTTTCGCCGCAGGGCCGCCGTGTTCAGCGGCGATCGCGCCGGCGGGGCGCAGCTGCTGGTGATGGTGGCGCCAGCGATCGCGGCGCTGGGCCCGGCGGTAGAGGGGCTGTCCAGGCGCGACTGGCCGTCCGCCGGCTGGTCGGCGCTGCCGATCTCAGCGCGGCAACCTGACTGACGCGCTGCTGATGGCAGCACTGCGGCGCGGGGAGCCCGGCGAACGGTCTTGGGGCCGATTCGCCGCTCCTGGACCCGTCGGCTCGTTCGAATTGGGGTTAGACGAGTCCCGAGCCTTGGGCTGCGGCTGGCGCGGCAAGGTCGCTCGCTGCTCCTGGCACAGCGCGGCGCGGGCAGCGGTAGCCAGCGGCGCGTCATAGGCGTCTGTGGCCGCCAGCTCGGGCAGGGGCTGGGCCATGCACGCCCGCCACGCCTCGGTCTTTAGACTGGTTTGATACGCAGGGACATCGTCGCCCGGGGTCAGGGCCCGCGGCAGATCGACCTCTCGCAGCAGGGCTTGGTCACTGCCGGCCAGGACATCGGGCTGCACGCCGCGGGCCTGCACGCTGCGCCCAGACGGTCCGGCGTAGATGCCGCGCGTCACCAGCACCGACCAGGGCCCGCGGCGGGCGTCCTCTACGACCTGGAGCGTACCCTTGCCAAAGGTGGGCTGGCCGGCCACCAGCGCCCGTCCGCTGCCCTGCAGAGCGTCGGCCACGACTTCGCAGGCCGAGCGACAGTGGCCGTCTACCAGCACCGTCAGCGGCATGAGCAAGTCGGCCGCCTCGGCCTTGGCGCGGTAGCTCTCTTCTTGCAGGCCGCGCCAGCGCACGGTCAGCAAGGGGCCAGAGCTGGCAAAGGCGTCGGCCACGGCGATGGCTTCGCTCAGCCAGCCGCCGCCATTGCCCCGCATGTCCAGCACAACAGCGCTCAGCGGCTTGCCCACCAGGGCGGTCGCTTCGCGCAGCCCCTGGCGCAACTGCTCGGCGGTCAGGCGAGCGAATTGCGGCAGACGGACCACTGCCACCCGCAGACGGCGCTCGATAACCCTGACCTGCACCGTCGGCCACTGCAGCTCCAGGCGCGGCAAGACCACTTCGATGGGCGCTCGGCGGGCCGGGCCGCGGGCCGACGCCACCAGCAGGGTCACCGGGCCGCCGCGGTTGGGCGCTGCGGCCAGCTGCTGCGCTGCTCGCGCGGGCGGCCAGTCGGCGGTTGGCTGGCCATCGATGGCCAAGATCCTGTCGCCCAGCCGCAGCTTCTGGGCGGCCAGCCGGGCCAGAGGGTGCAGGGAGGCGACGTACAGATCGGGTCCTTCCCGCTCCAGCCGCAGGCCCGGATCGGCCGACAGGGTGCGCGCCGACTGGCGCTCGGCTTGCTCAAAATGAGCCTTGAGGACCAAAGAGCTGTGCGGATCCAGGCCCTCAAGCAACCCCTGGGCGGCCCGGCGCCACACCGCCGCCCGCTGCTCTGGCTGCTGTAGCGCTGGCAGTTCGCGCTCCGCCCAGCGCAGTGCGCACTGCAGTCCCGCGCGGTCGAGGTGGACGCCCTGGTTGGCCGCAGCCACTTGGGATTGCCACTGCCGGTAGGTTCGCCGCTCCTCGCGGCGCTGCCAGGCAGTTTCCGCCGCTTCTGTGGGGGGGGCCAGCTGCGCCAAGGCCAGGGCCGGCTGTCCACACGGCAGCGGCCGCAGAGTTTCCGCCAGCACCCGGCGCCCCTGACCATCGCGTCGCAGGCTGTGCCACTGCGCCTGTGGCAACAGGACGGAGCGCGGCTCTAGGCCCTTGAGCACCCGCTCGACGGCTTTGCGCCAGGCTGCCGGGCCGATCTCGGCCGCGACGTGGTAGGTGCGTGCCAGCTGAACGACCTCGTCAAAAGCGGCCTCGTCAAAAGACAAACCCTGCCAGCCGTCGGCGCTGTCGCCGGCCGGCGCGGTCTCTTGCGAAGGGGAGGATGGCAGGTCGGCGCCCTGGGCGCTGGCCGGCGGCGGGCAGGCCAACCAGCAGCCAACGATTGCCGCACACAGAAATTGGCGCCAAGTGGCCATCTACACCCCAGCGCCGCTGCCGCCGGCGGGCAGCCATACGCGGAATTCAGCGCCGCCGCCCGCGGCAATGGCATAGTCGATCGCCCCGCCGTGGAGATCGGTCAGCCCCTTGGCAATCGACAGCCCCAGGCCAGTGCCGCCTTTGGCGCGGGCATCGCTGGCGTCGGCTTGGGCAAAGCGCTGGAACAGCCGCGGCACGAAATCTGGCGGTACGCCCGGGCCTTGGTCGGCCACGGTCCACAGGCAGCCGCCCCGTTCAGCGCGGACCCCTACCACCACTTGCCGTCCAGTTCCGGTGAACTTGATGGCATTGGACAAAAGATTGCCCAGGATCTGCCCCAGCCGGTGGGCATCGGCCGCGACCAGCAGGCCGCTGGGGCCCGGCAGCAGAATCACTTCAGCCCCGTGCTGGGTCGCATAGCCGTGGTGCTGCTCTACCGACTGCCGGGTCACCTCAAAGGCATCGTAGCAGCCGATGTCCAGGTGTAGCTGGCCGGCGACCAGGCGCTCGAGATCCAGCAGGTCGTCTACCAGCAGGCTCAGCCGCTCGCTGTTGCGCAGGGCGACCTGCAGCAGCTGCTTGGTGCGGTCGGCCAGCGGCCCCGTCACCCCGCCCAGCACCAAGCCCAGGGTGCCGCGAATCGACGTCAGCGGGGTGCGCAGCTCGTGGCTGACGGTGGTCACCAGCTCGCGTTCCAGCCGGTCGACTCTGCGCAAGGCGCTTAGATCGCGCAGGATCGCCACGTAGAAGCGGCCATCTTCCGCCAGTGCTTCTCCTACCGCGGCTTCTAGCGGAAAGGTGTGGCCGTCGGCGCGCAGGCCCTCTGCCTCGACGCTGCGGCCCACCCACTGCTGCAGATCGACGGAGGCGGTGGCGTCTGGCAGGGGCGCAAACAAGCCGCTCACCGGGCGATCGAGCAATTCGCCAGCGGTGGCGCCAAACATTCGCTCGGCGGCGGCGTTGATCTGCACGATCTGGCCTTCTTCATCCACCGCCACGATTCCGTCCAAGGCAGTGTCCAGAACGGCGCGCAGCTTGGCCTGGTTGCGGGCAGCTTCTGCAGCTCGGGTGCGGACATGCCAGGCGTGCAGCTGCTGACCCACCAGATCGGCCAACAGCTGCCAGAGCTTATCGTGCTCCGCGGTCCACTGGGCGTTGTCGCCGTGCCAGGCGATGAGGCAGGCGCTCGTCCAAGGCTCGGCGGCTTTGACCCGGGTCCGCCGCCACCAGCGCTGGTTCCAGTACAGCGCCGGCTCGGCGGCTTCTGGGCCGCGCAGCTCCTGCAAAATGACTTGGTGGGGCAACGGGGTTGGCTGCTGAGGTGGTCCCCAGCCCGTCCATCCCAATTCGTCCAGCAGGCCGATCCACAGCTCTTGGACGGGCAAGCCGCTCTGCGCTACCTGCAGCTGGGCCTGCACGGCCTGCACAAGGGCCAGCGGTACGCCGTACTCAGATAGCCGCGGCAGCAGGGTGCTTGTCCAGCCCGTCATGTGTCGTCCGGTGGCCGGTCTCCTGATTATAGTCAGGGAGTCCACAGCCTCAGCGTCCATCGCCCAGCCGCGATTGTGCGCTGACCGGGCCCCCTTCGCCAAGGGGCTCCGGTCAGCCGGCTTTGCGGGGAGTCGCCACGGTCCCAGGGCGATGGTCTCAAACGCGTCCAAGCGGCGACATCGCTGAGCGGCCTTGCGAAGAAGCTGGACCGACCAATCAAGACGCGCGCGGGCGGCAAGCCTGCCGGGGAGGGGCCCCGACAGGCTTGCGGCGTCGCAGCTTTACATCAGCTTGAACTCGATGCGGCGATTCTTGGCGCGGCCCTTGGCATCTTTGTTGTCGGCGACCGGCACGTCTGGGCCAAAGCCGTTGGTGCTGATGCGGTCTTCGGCAATGCCCTTCTCGATGAAGTACTTCTTGACCGACTCGGCGCGGTCCAGAGACAACTTCTTGTTCAAGTCCATCGCGCCCACGTTGTCGGTGTGGCCTTGGATCTCGATCTTGGTGTCCTTGAACTCCACCAACACGGCTACCGCGCCATCCAGAATCTTGAACGACTTGGCCAGGATCTTGGCAGAGCCGGTCTCAAACTCAATGCCCTTGATGGCGCCAGAGAACTTCTTGAGCTTCTCTGGGATCACGTCCGGGCAGCCGTCGTCGTCCTGGTAGCTGTTGACATTCTCGGGCTCTTTGGGGCACTTGTCTTTGCTGTCGACAATGCCGTCCTTGTCGGTGTCGGGATCGTCGGGGCAGCCGTCGCTGTCCTCAAAGCCATTGACGTTCTCTGCCTTGTCGGGGCACTTGTCGTCGCCGTCTTCGATCTTGTCGCCGTCCTTGTCGCCGTCGGGGCAGCCGTCCTCGTCTTTGAGGCCGTTCTTGACTTCGGCCACGTCGACGCACTTGTCGTCGCCATCCAGGATGCCGTCGCCGTCGTTGTCCGGGTCTGGGCAGCCATCGGTGTCCTGCCAGCCATCCTTGTCTTCTTTCACGGTCAGGCATTTGTCGAACTTGTCGACCACGCCGTCCATGTCGGTGTCCTTGGGCACGCCGCCCAGGGTGTAGTACAGGCCCAGCCAGGCCTCGGCTTCAAATACCTTCTCGTCGTTGCGCCCGGGGACGACAAGGCCAAGCAGGTCCAGCCGCAGGCCCAGGTCGTCGGTGATGGCAAAGCGCGAGCCTGCGCCGAACACCGCTGCAGAGTCCGGGTCAAACTGATCGACCACCTTCTTGGACGAGGTGGTGAGGATTTCTGCCCCGGCGCCGGCGCGCAGGAACGGCCGCACAGCGCCTTCGGTCAGCAGGTTGAACATCGCGTGGCCGCGAAGGCCGATGGTCGGGGCCGCATCGCCAGACTTCTTCAGGGCGGAAAGGGCGTACTTGGCTTCGACTTCCAGAGACAGCCGCTCAAACACCGCCATGCCGACGCGGGCGCCAAAGCCAGCCGCCGCCTGGGGAACTTCAAGGCGATCCTTGGAGTTGCCCAGCTCATTGGTTTCGTGCTTGAGGTCGTATCCGCCAAAAACGCCAAGCTCAATGCTGCCCGGGGACTCGGCGCTGGCCGGCAAAGCGGAAAGGACACTCGCCGCCAACAGCAGGGCACCGCCGGCATTGGCTAGGCGCCGACGCTGGGGCCTGGCGCTGGAAAGGTGGCGACTATTCATGGTATCTCCTGGGCAAAGCGGGGCACAGCCCGCGAATCTGGAGCGGCGCGTTGATCGCGCCAGCCGCGGCGAGTTTAGCAAAATTCGTGCCAATCCGCAAAAAATTTACCCAGTCACATAGAATTGCACATCAAGGCTGGCGTGATTCCGCCCGCGGATGCCGCCCTTGGGTCTGCGGCTGCGGCTCAAGATTGCGCTTGTTCCAGGGCCTTCGCCGCTGCCAGGGGCTGGAGCCGGTGGGGGCGGTGCGCCGCAGGTGTCTCACGGTCGTCTCAATGCTGTCTCATGGCTGTCTCGGGCGGTGGTCGGGGCCCAAGGATCCGTCTCACAGCTGTCTCGCGGCCTTGCGCCAGGGGCCCCCCGGGGGCAAACTGGGGCGCCCGCAGATTTGGCGAGCTGGGCATGGGAGCCGCGGTGAGACCAGCTTGGCCAACGGACTCGTCACAGCCAGAAGAAGCGCTTGCGGCTGCAGTCCGCTGGCCGTTTGCCGTGCCAGGCGGAGCGGATCCCGGGGCTGGTGGGGTCGCCCAGGCCCTGCGCCTGGCTGTCGTCGATGATGACGCCGTCCACCGCCAGCTGGTGCGCCTGTACGCTGAGACCCTTGCCGATTGGTCCGTCCAAGTAGAGGAACATGCCGATGGCGACCAAGCCCTGGCCGCCCTGTTGGCCGATCCGGTCGACGTAGTGCTGCTGGATTACCACCTTGGCGAGGCCAGTGGCTTGCAGATCCTGACCCGCTTGCGCCAGGCCGGCTACCTGCGGCCCGTGGTGATCCTCTCTGGCACCGCGGCGACGCAGACGGCCCACGCGCTGTGGCGTGCCGGAGCTGACGATTACCTAGAAAAGTCTGATCTACAACCAGAAACGCTGGCGCGGTCGCTGCGACATGTGCTGGGCCGCTGGCACGCCGAGCGCCGGGTCGACGCCGCCCACCGGGCCTTGGCAGAGAGCCGCGACCATCTGGCCGCCGTGCTAGATAGCCTGCGCCTGGGCGTGGTGGCGGTCGATGCCCACGGGGCCACCCAGTTTGTCAATCGCTGGGCCACGGCGGTGTTTGGCATGGATCCGGCCTCTGCCATTGGGCGGCGCTGGTCGGATCTGTGGGCGGTAGAGCCTGCGGACCGCGCCGCGCTGGCGGCGATGCTGGCGCGGCCGGCGGCGCAGCGCGAGCGCCTGACGGTGCGCTTTGCCGCCGCCGACGGCGCCCGCCGCCAGGTGGACCTGGAGATTCTGCAGCAGCCGGGCCACAGCGGCGGGGCGATTGTCTGCGCCTATGACATGACCGAGATCGCCGACTTGAAGCAAGCGCTGCGCGACCGCCAGCGCCTGGGGGCCTTGGTCGGCAGCAGCGAGCCGATGATCAAGGTGCTGCAGCTGGTGCGCGATCTGGCGGCCATGGACACCACGGTGCTCATTGAGGGAGAAACCGGCACCGGCAAAGAATTGGTGGCGCGGGCCTTGCACGACCACAGCACCCGCAGCCGCGGTCCTTTCATCGCGGTCAACTGCGGAGGACTGGCCGAGCCGCTGCTGAGCAGTCTGCTGTTTGGCCACCGCCGCGGCGCCTTTACCGGGGCCCAGGCGGATCAGAAGGGCCTGCTGGAAGCAGCGGACGGCGGCACCCTGCTGCTGGATGAGGTAGGCGAAGTCACGCCCGCTCTGCAGGTTGCTCTGTTGCGTGTTTTGCAAGAGCGCGAGATTACTAGGTTGGGTGACACGGTTCCGCGCAAGATCGATGTGCGGGTCCTGGCCGCAACCCACCGCCACCTGCCCGACCTGGTGCAGCAGGGGCTCTTTCGCCAGGACTTGCTCTACCGGCTGAGGGTGGCGCGGATCGCCGTACCGCCGCTGCGCCAGCGCCGCACCGACATCCCCATGCTGGTAGAGGCCTTCTTGACGACCGCCGCTGCCAGCACTGGGCGGGTGGTGCACTCTGTCGACGCCGACGCCTTGCAGAGGCTGCTGGCCCACGACTGGCCGGGCAACGTCCGCGAGCTAAAAAGCGCAGTGGAATACGCGGTAATCCACTGCCGCCGCGGGATCATCAGCGGCCACGACCTGCCGCCCGAGGTGGCCAATCCGGCGGGGCCGCCTCAGGCGAGCGATGGCCAGCCGCTGGAGCCCCACGACTTGCGCCGGGCGCTGCTGGCGGCGCGAGGCAATCGCGCCAGAGCGGCCAGACTCCTTGGCATTGGCCGGGCGACCTTCTACCGTCGGCTGGCAGAACTTGGCTTGACCCCTCAGGAACTAATGGAGGTGCTGCCATGAAGGTGGCCACCGCGACAGCCGGCGGGCGCCGGGGCAAAGCAGCCGCCTCCGGCTCCCAGCCGCTGCTGCAACCCGCCGTGCTGCTCTCTTTGGAGCAACAGGGGGGACCCGCTTTGGTGGCCAAGCTGGTCGGGCTGTTCTGCCAAGTTGCGCCGCAGCGGGTGGCCAGCCTGCAGCCGGCGGCGGCCGCCTTGGAGCCGGCCCAAGCGCGGCGGGCGGCCCACGGGCTGGCTCCGCTGGCGGCCCAGGTAGGGGCGCTGCGCCTGCAGGCCTTGGCCGAGACTGCCGAAGACGCGCTGGTGGCCGGCGACACCCTGGCCCTGGCCGAGCTCCACGCAGATCTCGCTGGGTGCTGCGATCAGGTGTGCCAGGCTCTGTGCCAGCAGTACCCGCTCAATCGCTCTGGAGGATAGAAGATGGCGCAGCTGCTGCTGGTCGATGACGAGCCCGACATTCGGCTGGTGGGCGAAATCGCCTTGGGAGAGGTCGGCGGACACGCCATTCGCTGTGCGGCAAGCGGCGCAGAAGCCCTTGCCATGGCCGCAGAGAGCTTGCCGGACCTGATCCTACTGGACGTGATGATGCCCGAGCTGGACGGTCCGGCGACCCTGCAGCGGCTGCGCGCCGATCCCCGCACCGCAGGCATTGCCGTGGTGTTTCTGACCGCCCGGCTCGATGCCGCTACCTCGCAAATGCTGATCAAACTTGGAGCACTGGCCTGCATCGCCAAGCCGTTTGACCCCTTTGCGCTGGTGACCCAGGTCGGTGAGTTGCTCCGCGGGCTGGCCGCCGCCGCCAAGTGACCAGCTGCTGCACCTTGGCATTGTTCTGAGCCCGTTGGACCCGCTGCGGCGTCCTGGCGCGGCAGGTTGGCGCCAAGACCGCGACCTTGGGGCCAAGAGACCGGCCAAAACCTGGCCCAGCGACAGCAGGGCTATTCGCTACTCGGCGTAGCGGAACACGATCCTACCGTCCTCGCAGTCGACGACGACCCGGCTGCCCGGCGGGTAGCGACCTTGCAACAGCTCGATCGCCATAGGGTTCTCAATTCGGCTCTGCAGGGTGCGCTTGAGCGGCCGCGCGCCAAAGTGCGGGTCATAGCCCTCATCGGCCAGCTGCTGCATCGCCTCTTCGGTGACCGTCAGGGTCAGCTTGCGCTCGGCCAGGCGTTTCTTGAAGCGCTCCAGCTGGATGGCCACGATCTTGATCATGTCTTGCTGGCGCAGGGCGTTAAAGACCACCGTCTCGTCAATGCGATTGAGGAACTCCGGGCGGAAGTGCCGGCGCAGCTCCTCTGTGACCACAGCCTTGACCGCCGCATCGCCTTGGGCTTCTAGGATGAGCTGGCTGCCGATGTTGCTTGTCATCAGCACCAGCGTGTTGCGGAAGTCGACGGTGCGCCCCTGGCTGTCGGTCAGGCGCCCCTCGTCCAGCAACTGCAGCAGAACATTGAGCACATCCGGGTGGGCCTTCTCTACCTCGTCGAACAGGACCACCGAGTAAGGGCGGCGCCGCACGGCTTCGGTCAGCTGCCCGCCTTCCTCGTGGCCCACGTAGCCCGGCGGGGCGCCAATCAGCCGCGCCACCGTGTGCTTCTCCATGTACTCACTCATGTCGATGCGGACCATGGCGTGCTCGTCGTCAAACAAGAACGCCGCCAGCCCCTTGACCAATTCTGTCTTGCCAACGCCCGTGGGACCCAGGAACACAAACGACCCCAGCGGGCGGTTGGGATCCTGCAGGCCAGAGCGCGACCGCCGCACCGCGTTGGCCACCGCGGCAATCGCCTCTTCCTGATTGATGACGCGTTGCTGTAGCATCTCTTCTAGATGCAAGAGCTTTTGCATTTCGCTCTCGAGCATCCGCGTCACTGGCACGCCGGTCCAGGCGCTGACCACCTTGGCGACCTCTTCCGCCGCCACCTCTTCTCGCAGCATGCGCTCGCCCTGGTCCAGCTCGGCCAGCCGCTGTTGGGCATCGGCGATGGCCTGCCTAACCTGGGGAATTTCGCCGTACTGCAGGCGTGCGGCCGCTTCGTTGTCGTAGCGCCGCTGGGCCGCTTCCAGTTGGATCTGCAGCTCTTCCAGATGCGCCTGCTGGGTCCGCGAGGCTTCAATGAGGTCCTTCTCGCGCTGCCAAGAGGCCTTCATGGCCGACGCTTCTTCGCGCAGGCCGGCCATCTCTTCTTGCAGATTGGCCAGGCGGTCTTTGCTCGCCGGGTCGGTTTCGCGCTGCAGCGCCGCCTGCTCGATTTCCAGTTGCTGAATGCGCCGCTGCAGCTGGTCGATCTCGGTGGGCAGCGAGTCGATCTCCATGCGCAGCCGGCTGGCCGCCTCGTCAATCAGGTCGATCGCCTTGTCTGGCAGGAAGCGGTCGGCGATGTAGCGGTCAGAGAGGGTGGCCGCCGCCACCAGCGCCGCGTCCTGAATTCGCACGCCGTGGTGGACCTCGTACTTCTCTTTTAGGCCGCGGAGAATGCTGATGGTGTCGGCCACGCTGGGCTCACCGGCCATCACCGGCTGAAAGCGCCTCTCTAGCGCCGCATCTTTTTCAATGTATTTGCGATATTCATCCAAGGTGGTGGCGCCAATGCAGTGCAGTTCGCCGCGGGCCAGCGCCGGCTTGAGCATGTTGCTGGCGTCCATCGCCCCCTCGCCCTTGCCGGCGCCCACCAGGTTGTGCAGCTCGTCAATGAACAGGATCACCTGGTTTTGGGCGTCAGACAGCTCTTTGAGGACCGCTTTGAGCCGTTCTTCAAATTCGCCGCGGTACTTGCTGCCGGCGACCATCGAGGCCAGGTCCAGAGCCAGCACTTTCTTGCCGCGCAGGCCCTCGGGCACGTCGCCAGCCACAATTCGCTGGGCCAGCCCTTCGACGATGGCCGTCTTGCCTACGCCCGGATCGCCAATGATCACAGGGTTGTTCTTGCGTCGGCGTGACAGCACCTGCATCACCCGGCGAATCTCATCGTCGCGGCCAATGACGGGATCCAGCTTGCCCTGGGCCGCCACCGCCGTCAGGTCGCGGCTGTACTTCTCCAGGGCCTGAAACTGGCTTTCGGCATCTTCGCTAGTCACCCGCGCCGACCCGCGCAACTGCTTGAGCGACGCCAGCACTTTTTCGCGCTGCAGCCCCCGGTCCAGCAGTGCCTGGCCGGCAGCACCCTTGCGGTCGCTTAGGAACGCCAGCAGCATGTGCTCGGTAGACAGGTAGTCATCGCGGAACTTGCTGCGCTCTTCTTCAGCGGCGTCAAAGAAGGCCTGCAGCCGCTCTGAGGCCGCCAGTCCCGGGCCCTGAGCCGCTTTGACCGCCGGCAGCTTGGCGATCTCTTTGGCCATGTCCTCTTTGATGGGCTCGGCCGGCACTTCCAGGCGCGCCAGCAGCGGCCGCACCAGGCCTTCGGTCTGGCTCAGCAGCGCCCACAGCACGTGCTCTGGCTCCAGAAACTGGTGAGAGCGCCGCACCGCTTCTTCCGAGGCGAGCTTGAGCGCCATCTGCGCGTTGTTGGTCAGCTTGTTGGACAACATGGCCCTCTCTCCCCTTGGCGTCGCCCGGCGCCACCACCGCGCCCATGCCGATAGGGCTTCTCTGGTGTGGTCCGGGGCTGACTGTGATTTCAGGACTGTCGCGTCGGTGGGCGGCCAGCCCGAGCTCGCTGCGTTCCCAAGGGGTTGGGCAGGCAAGTCAGGTGACGTGTCTAGCAAAGGACAGGGCTTGCGACTGTCAAGGTTGCCCAGAGCCGCCGAAGCGCCGCCGTGGGCGCCATTGTGCGCTGTCACGACTCCAGCAAGCTCAGTCGCAGGGCTGGTGAGGGCGACAGGAGCCCCCGTGGGGAGCTGTCAGCGGGCGATCGCCTTGTAGTAGCGCTGCAGGCGTTCTTGCCAGCCGGCCGGGCCCGCGCGCTGCATGGCCTTGAGCACGTCTTTGCGGTAGGTGTCTGCCGCGTCTCCCGCATTGCCGGACCGGACCTCGACCTGCTCCTTGCCGCCCGGGCCGGCTCGCTCGCCCGGCTCTGCGGCGCCCGGCCGGCCTTGGGCCCCCTGCTGCAGCAGCTCTGCCGCGCGCTCCAGGGCGGCAAGCACCTCTGCGCTCTGGTCAAAGGCGCGCTGGGCATCGGTCCGGCGCAGGGCATCCTCGGCCTCGCGCATCAGCTGCAGGGCGTGGTCCAGCCGCTCGCCGACCTGGCGCTGCAGCGCAGGGTGAGAATCGCGAGACTCCGCCAAGTGCTTTCGCACCCGCTCGACCCCCATCCGCACCTGGGCCTGGTGATCGGCCAGCGCCTCCACGCGGTTTCGCGACGCCGGGCGCAGCAGCTCGCCGGGCTCCGGCATCGCCGCGCGCAGCCGCTGGGCCGCCCGGTCCAGCTTTTCATCGGCCTGCTCAAGCCGCCGGGCATCCTGGGCGGTGTCTTTGTCTGGCACCGCCTGCGCAACCGCTCGCCGCGCCGCCGCTAGCCCGTCCTGGGCCTCAGACAGGGCCTGCAGCGCCGAGTCCAGGCGCGCCTTGTCGAGCGCATCGGCCGCACTCTGTAGCGCTTGGCGCACCAGCCCAAGAGAAGAGTGGCGCCGCAGCTGCGCTGAGACGATCCGCGGCCCCCGCAGCGACTCGCGCACCTCGCGCACCCAGTCTGCCACTTGGGGCAACACCTGCTCGCGGACCTGGCGCAGCAGTTCTTCTTGCCCACGCTGGGTTTCTTCGGCAGGGGAGCGCAGCTCGTCTCGCAGTCTGCCTTCGCCGTCGAGCCCGTGGTCGATGCCGCGCCGCAGCTCTTGGACCAGCCGTGCCAGGGCCTCGTCTTTGGCCGTAGGGGCGCCGCCTTCTCCGGGCTTGGAGCCCAGGGCATTTTGCAGTCCTTGGCTTAGCTTGCGCATGGCCTCCAGGGCGGCGCGGGTCTTGCCCTCGCGCAGCAGCCGCCGCACCTCGGCCAGCCCGCCGCGCTGTTCCCCCAGGTCGCGGGGCAAGCCGGCCAGAGACGCTGGGGCGTTGAGGTGTTCCTCTGGCACCAGCTGCGCCTGCTTTTGGGCCCCGGCAGTCAGCTGGTCGAGCTGGCGCTCCAGGTCTTCGATCATCCGCTCCGCCTCAGCCTGCAGCGGCTTGGCGTCGTTGTTGGCCAATTTCTCCAGCGTGGTCAACAGCTGTTGCTGGGTAGCGGCCAGCTGCTGCGCCTGGCGCACCATCAGCGCCTCGTGCTCATCCCTGGCCAGTCCGGCCAGCGCCGACACCGCGCGCTCCTGGGCGGCAATCGCCACGGCGTGCACGCGCTGCAGCGCATACAGGTCGCGCATCTCGGAATAGCCGCTGGCCTCGCCCTCTGTGCGGACGATCGCCTGGGTTTCTTCGGCCATGGCCTCTTGCAGCTCGCGCTCGATTGTGTCCAGGTCATTGAGAGTTCTGGGTTTGGCGATGACATCGTCGGCCAGCAGTTGCTTGCAGGCGCGCAGGCCGTCTAGCGAGCGCTGTTCTTCGGCGGCCAGCTGCGCGCGGGTCTTGAGCGCCGCCGCCAGCTCGACTTTCTGGATCGCCGGGTCTTTCTCCAGGCGCTCGGCCAGGCGCAGCGTCCACTGGTCGGCCATGGCAGAGATGGCGTCGAGCACCCGGGTGTGGTGGCGATCCGCAGAGAACATGCGCACCCGCCACTTGTCAGACAACCCTTTGCGGGCCGAGTCAAAAGGATTGGCGTCGCTGGCCTCCAGGTGCAGCTGCGCCACTTCGCCTGGCCGCAGCTGCAGCGTGTCTACCTGCAGCACTTCGGTCAGGCTCGCCTGCCGCGCGCCGCTCTGCACGGTCATCGGCCGACGCTCCACCCCGGATCCCGGCCGCGTGACCACCAGGTCCACCTGCAGCAGGCCCAGGTCGTCTTCCACCTCGCCTTTCACGGTCAGCGTCTGGCCGGGCCGCACCTCGACCTCGCTGCTGGCCTCGCTCAGCACGGCGCGCGGCGCGCGGTCGTCGCTGGTGGTCAGATCGCGCCAGCCGACTTCGCAGAGGCGCTGGCCACCGGCGTCGCGGCCCCAGTAGCGGTAGCGCACGCCCTCCAACACCGTCAGCTGCCAGGCGATGCTGCCGCTGGCGCTGGTGGCCACCGGCTGGCGCTCACTGCGCGGCTTGGCCGCCTTGGTAGCCTGCACTTCCACGGCGTCGATCTGCAGGCCTGGCAAGGGCATGGCGGTCAGGGTCAGCCGGCTGCCGCGCAGCGCCGCCGTCTCGCCGCCTTCGACCTGGCGGACGGCCACCGCGGCCGCAGCGTAGTCAGGCGGCTGCACCTCAACGCGCATGTCGCCCACCAGGGTGCCGAGCTCTTTGGCGGTCTGGGCTTGGGCATCACTGGTCGCAAACCACTTGGCTGTCTCGTCTGGGGCGCGCAGGGCGGCCACCGCCAGGACGGCCAGGGCCGCTGCCAGCCAACCAGCATAGCGCCGGCAGCGCTGGGCAATCGCCTTGACGTCGACCTCAAGGCCCGCGGCTTCTGCGCTGGCGTGTTCCAGGGTGGCCACCAATAGCAGTGGCGAGCCCAGCTGAGCCGACTGCCCCGGCGCCGCCAGCACCTGATGGGCCAGCTCGACGCCAGTGCGCAGGAGCTCGCCGTCGGCCTGGGCATGGCGCTGCCCCCGGACATCGGCCCAGCTGGCCAGATCGCGCTGCTGCCGAAAACGGTGGACCGCCATGACCAGCGCGGTGCCCAGCGCCGGTGGAATCGCAGCGCGCACCACCAGATAGCCGCCACCGACCACCCGGTCCAGCAGTACAGAGGCCGCCGCTGCGATCGCCATGACGACCAGGGCTGCCACGGCGCCCAGCAAGACGGCCTCCAGCCCCACCACCCACCGCCAGCGGCCGCGCAGCAGCCACAGGCGATGCAGCAGCGCGTCGGCGGCGCGATCGGCATCGGCGCGCAGAGACAGGCCTATGGCGCGGCGCGGCTGCGCATCGGTCCCGGCGGACCGCGGCGGCGTGGCAGGAGCAGGCGCTGCGGGAAGGGTAGGCGCTACAAGCATGAACGCGGCCAGCTCCGAACCGCCCCTGAACCAGGGGCCGGCGCAGCGCACAAACTGCCCACGGCGCGCCCAGGTGTCAACTTCCTGGGCCTTTGCCTGGGTGCGGCACGGCCAGCTGACGGCAGCCAGCTGGCGAGAGTCCAGTCTGGTGTTTACCAGCATGGCCAGTGGCCGGCGAGCCTGCGGACGCCTTGGGCTACAGCCGGCGCAATCTTGACCGCCTGCGGCCTCCGTGGTACGAAGCGCGCCGCAGCGGCCGCGCGCCTCCGGCGGAGTCCGTCAGAAAACTGCGAAGAATCAGCCCCCTACCCACAGGCTCCTGGGCGCATCCACCCCGGCGATGCACTCAAACGAGCTGACCCTGGCCCGGCCAGGACCTGAAAAACGCCAATCGCCTGAAGTAGTTGCTTCAAGCGGGGCCCCTACGGAGAAGTCCTTTCCCTGCCCATGCAAGACCTACCCGCGATCACCCATGTAGCCTTGCGCTGGCACCTGCTGGCCACCGCGGCTCTATGCGCAGCCGCAGCGGCGATGTCGCGCGGCGACTGGATCAAGGGCTTGGTCTGCGGCGGGGCCATCGGCGCGGCCAATCTGCTGGCGCTTGGCTGGATTGGCAAGCGCCTGCTAGAGGGCGATCCCTCAGCCAAGATGCGGGCCGCCCTGCTGTTGGCGTTCAAATTGGCCGTGGTGGGCGGCGTTGTTCTGGGTGCGCTGATTGTGGTTCGCCCCGATCCCATGGCACTGCTGGCTGCGTTTACGCTGGCCCCGGCGGCGCTGATGGTGGCGGCGCGCTCGGCCATGAACGCCCTGCCTGTCAACCATGCCCTGCCTGTCCGCTCTGGCATCGCCGGCACTGCGCCGGAGGTGGCCGCCACTGCACCTGCTCACGGCCCGGCCAGCTCTACACCGGCGTCCTAGACCGCCCGGAGGAACCATGGTGCCTCAGTCGTTTCGCGTGTCTTTCCGCTTCTATGCGGCCGCGCGTCTCCTGGTCGCTCCCCTTGCCGCGCTGCTGGCCGTAGGGACGATCGCCGCGGCCCGGCCTGCTCTGGCGGAGGCACCGGCTGCGCAGCCTGCCGCTCAGGCCCACCAGCCGGAGGGGCAGCCCGCCGCCGATCCGCACGCCGCCGATCCGCACGCTGCCGATCCGCACGCTGCCGCCGCCCACGGGGGCCACGCCGAGCACCCCCACCCCGAGCCGTTCACCTTTTTGTCGCTGATTGTCGGCAAGAATGCCCAGCACGACGG